>CABUDZ010000040.1 GCA_902490445.1 uncultured Collinsella sp. | reverse complement strand
GCGAACTATCTTGCCCGCATAAAACATTTCCTGCTGAAATCGTACGAGATTGGCGCTCACATTATTGGTGCACCAGATTTCAACGTTTTTATGGCCATCAATTTCGTCGGCAAGGTGCTTAATAGCGATATCGGACACGCCGCTTTCAACCTCAGCGAACATCTCGATCATGCGAACATCGAGCTCCGCCCTGTACTCCTCGTAGCCAAATTCCTCCTCTCGATGGCTTAAGTCGCTTGGAAAGACTGATTGAGTAAATGATTCTTTCAAATCGCTAAGAGACTGGTAGCCCAATCGATTGCAGAAACGACGAACAGCGGAACGGGTCACGAATGCATCGCGGGTTATTGCGGCAACATTGATTTCGCTCGAACGCCTAATGTGAGCGATGAGATATCGAGCGATGGCGGCATCGTTTGACCCAAACTCGCTGTTGATGATTGAGCTAATGCGATTGAGCACATCGAAGTCATTGATATTCACGTGATCCCTCTTTCCGCTCTCCTCGAAATCATGGTTCATTTATTGAATCAAACAGCTTTGGTCGTTCTCCTATGATTCAAATCAGTTGACGTCATCTTAATCGTAATTCCGCCACACGTATCCACCGTGTTGAATGATGGAAAGGGGATTCATGGACAACGTGAACAACATGCCGTTTCTCTGGGGTTCCGCCACGGCGTCTTATCAGTGCGAGGGTGCCTGGAACGAAGACGGCAAAGGCCTTGGCGAGTGGGATTTCTTTAGCCACACAAGCAATAAGAACATCAACCATGTTGACGGTGATGTATCTTGCGACTTCTACCATCGCTATGAAGAAGATATCCGTATGATGAAAGAAGGCGGACAAAACACCTATCGCTTCTCTCTTTCATGGAGTCGAATCATCCCCACGGGTATCGGCGAAGTGAATGAAGAGGGTATCGATTTTTATAATCGGGTCATTGATTGTTGCCTCGAAAATGGCATAGAGCCCAACGTTACGCTGTTCCATTACGATCTACCATTCACGCTTGCTTGCAAAGGCGGATGGCTGAACAACGACATGGCAGAGTGGTTCTGCAAATACGCTAAGATTTGCTTTGAGCGCTTTGGAGACCGCGTCAAAATCTGGGCCACCGTTAACGAGCCGCATTTCTACAGCTACTGCGTAAACATGTTGGGCAACTATCCCCCCAATCGATCGCTCGATGTTCAGTCGTACATGCAGTTTCAGTACAACCTGATGCGCGCAAGCGCACTCGCAGTCCGAACATATCGTCAAATGGGCTACGACGGCATCATCGGCGCCGTCCACGATGGCGGCGTTGTCGAACTCGACCCGGCAACCGAGCACCCTGATGACGTATTTCGATACGCAGACTTTTTCGCCAATCGCATGATTCTGGCACCAGCGCTTCAGGGTCAACTGCCGCCAGAAATGGACGAAATCCTTGAAAAACTTGGCGTCTCGCTCTATCGATCCCCAAATGACGTAGAAGAATTCAGAGACGGTAAAGTCGATTTTATTGGACTCAACGTGTATTGCCGAGAGTATGTAACCGACTGGCACGGTGGAGAGCTTGCCGTTTCGGCGAACAATAAGGGCGGTTCGAGCAAAAAGGTCGAAGGAAAATGCATTGCGCCCTTGTTTGAAAGCGCCCGCGACAGCAATGTTCCCCGCAATAAATGGGGTCGCGAAATACTCCCAGGTTGCATGTATTCAACCATCATGGATGTCCACGAGCGCTATGACGCGCCCCGCATCTTTATTACGGAAAACGGACATGGCGCCTATGAGCAACCAGACGCAGACGGAATGATCCACGATGATGACCGCATCGAGCTTCTGGGCCAGTTCATCGAGCACATGATGAGGGCTAAGCGCGACGGCGCGCGCGTTGAGGGCTACTACCTCTGGTCGACGATGGATCTGTATAGCTGGATCAACGGCTACGAAAAACGATACGGACTTGTCCATATCGACTTCGAGAACAATCTGAAGCGCACCCCCAAAAAGAGCTGGTATTGGTACCGAGACCTTATCTCGAAGTATCAGGAGCAGGAAGGTTAGGAGAAAGAGATGAAATATCAGGCAATGTCCGAAACAGTCCTAAAGGCTGTTGGCGGCAAAGAGAACATTACATCGGTAACTCATTGTGCGACGCGCCTTCGCATCGACGCACGAGACACCTCGATCATCGATCTCCAGCTCGCCAAATCGGCCGATCAGGCGCTCGGGGCAGTAGTCAGCGGTGGCCAGCTTCAGGTGATCATCGGCCCCAACGTCACCGAGGCTTACAACGACTTCCTCGACTTCGCGGGAATCGAAGTCGGCGGTGGCACGGTTGCCGACGATGCCCAAACCGCCAAAGACCTTGCAGAAGGCATTAAAAGCGGTAACACCGCCATGGGCTTGATTGAGAAATTCGGGAACGTCTCTGCACAGGTATTCATGCCCATCGTCCCGGCGCTCATCGTTGGCGGACTCATTCTTTCGATCAAGAATCTCCTGGTCAATTATTGTGGATTGAGCACCGATAGCGGAACTGCTCAGGTTCTGCTGGCGATCTTCAGCGCCTCATTTAGCTTCCTGCCCGTTTACCTAGGCTACCAGCTCGCCGCTGTCATGAAGATGCAGCCTATCATGGGCGCGCTGCTGGGCGCAATCATGATTAGCTCGTCTATTAGCGGTGCTGAGGGTCTCGACTTTCTTGGCATCCCCATCCCGACGAATGACTACTCGAGCACGGTGGTGCCAATCGTACTGGGCGTTGTGTTCATGTACTTTGTTGATCGCGGTCTTCAGAAAATCATCCCGGACGTTACCAAACTGTTCTTGAAGCCGCTACTCACCATGTTTATTGTCGTGCCTGTTGAGCTGATTATCCTCGGCCCCGCCGGCAGCATGATGGGCTACGCGCTGAGTGATGCCGTCACGTGGCTCATGGATAACGTGGCATTTATCGCTACTCCAATCCTTGCAGCCCTTAACCCCTATTTTGTCATGCTCGGTCTTGATAAGGCCTACATCGCAATCGAAGTTACGAGCTTGGCGCAGCTCGGCTGGGCGCCCATCATCTTTGGCTTCATCTCAAACCTCTGCATTGGCGGCACGAGTCTCGCCTTGGCAACTGCAATGAAAGGCAACAAGGAGAAGAGGGGTATGGTCACCACGGTTGCCGTCACCGCACTCTGCGGCGTAACTGAGCCCGCGTTCTACGGCTGCCTCATCGAGCGTCCCCGCCTGCTTGTCGGCACGGCAATCGGCGCCCTCTGCGCGGGACTCCCCGCAGGTATCTTCGTCCTGAAGGAGTATGTTGCGGGAGCATGCCCCGGCCTTCTTTCGGCGCTGATTTTTATCGCTCCCGATGGATCCATGGGCAACTTCGTACTGGCGTGCGTTGTCGCCGTCATCGCCATCGTCGTCTCGTTCATCGCTGCACGCGTGATCATCAAGAAGAACCCTAACTATATTGAGTAAATGCCCGCTGTTTGCATTGGGGACATCCTCGGCAGACCATTAGCAAGAACCCAAGAAGTCCCTTAGGAGCTCGATTAATCCATTCGGATTCCTGAGGCACAAACGACCCCGATTCCACAATGAAATCGGGGTCGTTGTTTCCAAAGCCGTCGATAGACAATCGGTGTTTACCTTAGCTCCCTATCCAAGTTAATTATCCACGCTCGTTCTCCGGTCGGGAGATTTTCTTCTCTCTCGTGTCCAGAAATCCACGCTCGAGCAGGACATCCAGGACCGTACCTGCCCTTGTCTCGATCTGTAACAGCAGGAGACCTATTCCGCTTCTACATGTTACAGATCAAGATATTCCTAAAACACCCTAAGTTTCATCTCAATCTGTAACAGTTAGATGCCAAATATCGGTCTTGGTGTTACAGATTTAGACAAACTGGAGGACGAGACAAACCAAAAACGGGATGGGCGCTAACCCAATGGCGCACCACCTAAATAGAAACGGGCCCTGTCCCACAAGGAACAGAGCCCGAAACTCTCATGGAGCCAGTGACAGGAATCGAACCTGCAACCCACTGATTACAAATCAGTTGCGCTACCGTTGCGCCACACTGGCACACTTGGCGCTTTCGCGCGAAGCCAATTAAGAATAAAGGAATTGCGGACGAGGCGCAACAGGCCGCGCGGCGTTATATAAATATGCAAAATCCAGCAACAACACGTACCAAGCCCGTTCATTTCTGTCAGTTCGCCCTCAATCTTAAAACCCTTCGCCAGAACGAATAGTTTTAATTACAATTGGCTATATAAAACTATTCGTTCTGGCGAAGGGTTTCGCGATGTTGACTACAAAAGAAGCAGCCGAGCTGCTCGGCATCACCCCGCGCAGGGTGCAGGAGCTCATTAAGAACGGCGCGCTGACCGCCCGCAAGGCTTCTGGCGTGTGGCTTATCGACAAAGACAGCGTAGACACGCGACTCCGCTCCGCAACCAAAAGAGGGGGACGGCCTCGTCGCGGGCATGGGAAAAGCGAAATCGCATTCACCCTCATGAACCGCACGCACGAAGTGGCCCAGCTGGTCTACAGCAGATCACGGAAAGACTTCACCCACATCGGCGCCGACGTCGATCGTGCCCACGCCCCTATTGGAGTTTTTGCTCCCAGCAAACCTGTATCGCTCGACTCCTTCCGCATCTGGTGGCGCGGCCGCGGTATCCCGCTCGCACGCATTGGGCTAGCCTCCCTGCTTGCAGAAGCCGCAGTCGATGTTCCCGATGAACTCGTACAGCGAAATCTTGGCCTCTCCTTATCCGACCAGTATTGGATTAGGCCCCAAGACTCCGGTCTCGCGTGGGAAGATATCAATTTCTTCAATAATGCTTTTGACGACGTCTCGCTAACCATTGCACCCTTCGCCCCGGAGGGTAAGGCAGCTGCCGCAAAGCCCGACAACACCTCGGACGGCAATCTTCAAAAGTACTGGACATGCGAGGGTGACCGTCGAATCCTCCACAAGGCAGGTGCACATCTAAACCAGGAACCTTATAACGAGCTGGTGGCGACTGCACTTCACCGTCGCATCCTAAACGCTTGCGATTATGTACCCTATTCGCTCGAAGGCGCGGGTACTTCTGCCTTGAGCACATGCAATATCTTCTTAACTGACGAAGAAGAATATGTCCCTGCGTTCTATGTAAACCAGCATGCAAATGCAGACGAGCGATTAACCGATTACGAACGGTATGTAGCAAACTGCGAGGAGCTTGGAGCGGCAGATATAAAAGACGCCCTTGACCGCATGATCGTATGCGATGACATCATTGCCAACTACGACCGTCATTGGCGCAACTTCGGCCTCGTGCGAAACGTCAACTCACTGGTCTGCAGACCAGCCCCCATCTTCGATTCGGGCTCATCACTCTGGTGCAACATATCACTAGAGGAGCTTAGGGCGGGAGAGCACAGTTTTACCAGCGCACAATTTCATTCAAGTCCCGCCAAACAAATGTTGCTCGTCGAGGACATGGGCTGGTTTGACGGCGACAAACTCGAGGGCTTTGTCGACGAGGCGATCGAGATTCTGTCTAAAAATGATGCCCTAGCAGCGAGACTGCCTTATCTAAAAGAGGCGCTAACGTGGCGCCTCGAAAGAATGATCGACATCGCTGAATGGAGTTAGCGAGGCAGCATTGCCCCGCCAACTCCCCTACCTCCCGCGCAACGCCTTGAGCTTGGCCAGCGCCTCGGGGCTCAGGCGGCTGCCCAGAGTCATCTTGATCTGCGGGGCTTCCTCTGCCTCGTGAACGTCGTTATCGATCTGTTTGATCTCGTCCACCAGCATGCGGCTCGAGATGCGCGTGACGCCCTTGCCCATGACGACGGCCTGAATCGTACCGTCGCTCGATACCACGGAGCACGCGCGGCCTTCCTCGCGTGCCTCGATGCAGAGCTTCTGCACCACGGTATCGGCAGAGACGCCCGTCGGCGAGAACTCGATGCGCACGCCGCGGGCCGGTAGGTTGGGGCGCTCGTTGGAGATGTTGCCCGCGCCGTCGAACACGATCACGGCCTCGTAACGGCCCTGGGCAAACGCCGCAACATCGTTGATGAGCGCGGTGCGCGCCATATCGTGGACGTCGCTGGAATATGGATCGTCGGAATGGTCGTAGACGAGCTTTTCGTAGCGCGGCGTGCAGTGGATCACGTTGTAACCGTCGACCACCAGCAGCTCGGGCTTGTTGGAGTGCACCGTCGAGACTGGGTCGGCGATAGCCTGCGCAAACGCATTGCCGCCCACGCCGTAGGTCGCGGCCGAAACAATCGGCTTGGCCGAGCCCTCGCCAAAGCGCTTGGCCTTGGACTTGGCGCGGTTCTTCTTGGACATGCGCTACTCCTCCCCCATGAGCTCGCCGGCGTTGCGGCGCAGCCACTCAAAGCACAGCGCCGTGGTCGCCTGGGCAACGTTGAGACTCTCGGTCATGCCGCGCTGGGGAAGCTTGGTCAAAAAGTCGCATTTCTCGAGCACCAGGCGCGAGATGCCGTCGCCCTCGGAGCCCATGACGAGCGCCACGCGGCCCTCGAAGGGAGCATCCCAGCAGCTGCCCTCGGCGTGCTCGGAAGCACCGCCCACCCAAAAGCCAGCGGCCTTGAGGTCGTCAAGCGCTCGGGCAATGTTGGGAACCTGCGCGATGGGCAGGTGCATGACAGCACCGGCGGAAGTCTTGTAGCTGCCCACAGTCACGCCGGCGGCACGCTTGTTGGCGATGATGACGCCCGCGGCGCCCACGACCTCGGCGGAGCGCACGATGGCGCCAAAGTTGCCGTCGTCGGTCACATGGTCGAGCACGACGACGAGCGCCGGGCCGTCACCCGCGCGGTCGAGGATATCGGCGACATCGGCATAGGGGAAGTTGCCAACCTCGAGCGCAATGCCCTGGTGAGCGCCATGGCTCGACAGCGCATCGAGCTGTGCACGCGGCACGTACTTAATGCGAACACCCGCGGCGTTGAGGTCATCGACCAGACGCAACAGGGCGGCATCGCGCTCCCCGCCCTCGGCAATGAGCGCGCACTTGATGGGAAAACCGGTGCGCAGCGCCTCGGCGGCAGCACGGCGACCTTCGATAAACTCGCCCTTGGGAACCTGGACGTTATCGCGGCTACGCTCGCGCTGCGGGCGAGCAGCCTGTGAGCGCTCGCGCTGGCCCTTGGGAGCGGCAGCGCGGTCGTTGCGGCGAATCGGACGCGAGCCAGAAGCGGCCTGCTTGCCGCCACGAGGCGCACGCTTGCGATTGTCGGCCATAAAACGGCCTCCTTTAAAAAATTATTCAAGCAAGACAAAAGAAGCGACCGCTTAAGACGAATAGCTCAAGCGGTCGGTACGGGTTTTCCAAGTGCCCGAGATTGCCGTGAAAGAGGAGCGACGCGTACTTGAGTACGCGAGCGACGGTTTGAACGACAAGGTCGGGTGCTTGGGAAACCCGCGGGGATTAGAGAGATTTGATACGGGTGCCGGCGGCAGTATCTTCAATCGTCAGCCCGAGGTCCTTGAGCTGGTCGCGAATGGCATCTGCCAGATCCCAGTTCTTGGCGGCACGGGCCTCGGCGCGAGCCTCGAGAATCTTAGCAGCGGCCTCATCCACGTCGTCACCAGTGTAGGCAACCAAACCGGCGGCAACGCCCAGCAGTCCCAGCGGCAGCTCGACCTTGGGCTCGGGAAGCTCGACGCCAAACGTGTCGAGCAGTTCGGTCAGCGTATCGGCGGCAGCCAGGACTGCGGCCTTGTCGGCAGCATCGCCCGCCTGCTCCAGATACTGATTGCACTCGGTGACAAAGCCAAAGACGGCACCCATGGCGCCGGCGGTGTTAAAGTCGTCGTCCATGCACTCCTTAAAGGCGGCACGGGTCTCGGCGGCCTTGGCGGCAAACGCCTCGGCGGCAGCCTCATCGGCGTCGGCCGTCGCGTGGCTTGCAGCCCAGCGCAGGTTCTCGACCGTGCCGGCGATACGCGTGAGCGAGTTCTCGGCACCCTCCAGGCGCTCCCAAGAAAAGTCAAGCGGCGAGCGATAACTCGTCTGCAGCATCAGCAAGCGCAGAGCCGCGGCAGAGTGCTGCTCGAGGACCTCGGCCAGCGTAAAGAAGTTTCCGAGCGACTTGGACATTTTCTCGCCGTCTACCAGCAGCATGCCCGTGTGCATCCAGGTGTTGGAGAAGCCCTGGTGCCAGGCGCAGGTGGCCTGGGCGCACTCGTTCTCGTGATGCGGGAAGGCAAGGTCGGAGCCGCCGCCGTGGATGTCGATCGGGGTGCCCAGGTAGCGATGCACCATGGCGGCGCACTCGGTGTGCCAACCGGGACGGCCCTCGCCCCAGGGGCTCGGCCAGCTGGGCTCGCCGGGCTTGGCAGCCTTCCACAGGGCAAAGTCGAGCGGGTCGTTCTTGTCCTCGTTCTCTTCGATGCGCGCGCCAACCATAAGGTCGTCGATGTTGCGGCCCGAGACCTGACCATAGTTGGAATCGCTGCGCACGGCAAAGTACACGTCGCCGTTATCGGCGGCGTAGGCGTGGCCCTGCTCGATGAGCGTCTTGATCATGGCAATCATGGGGCCGATCTCTTTGGTGGCGCGGGGGCGCACATCGGGATCGAGCACGTTGGTGGCACGCATGACGCCGATGAACTTGTCGGAGAACTCCGTCGCGACCTCGGCAGCCGTACGGCCCTGCTCGTTGGCGCGCTTGATGATCTTGTCGTCGACGTCGGTGAGGTTCTGGGCGAACGTGACCTCGTAGCCGCTCGCGATGAGCCAGCGACGAATCACGTCAAAGCTGATGAACGTGCGGGCATTGCCGATGTGGATGTTGTCGTAGACCGTGGGGCCGCACACGTACATGCGGACCTTGCCGGACTCGATGGGCTGGAACTCTTCCTTTTTATGGGTAGCGCTGTTGTAGATACGCATTCGTTACTCCTTAACGGTTTTCTGTAGCAGGCAGACGGCCCAGGCGCCAATTCCCTCGCCTTGGCCTTCCCAACCGAGCTTTTCGGTCGTGGTGGCGGCGACGCCCACGTTTTCCACGTCGACGCCCAGGGCATGGGCAAGGTTGGCGCGCATGGCATCGCGGTGCGGAGTGACCTTGGGTTGCTGACAGGCAATGGTGCAATCGGCATCGACAAACTCAAAGCCCAGCTCGCGCGCATAGTCCATCACGCGGGCGAGCAGCACCATCGAATCGGCACCCTCGTAGGCGGGATCGGTGTCGGGGAATAGCTTGCCGATATCTCCCCCGCGGCAGGCGCCCAGAATGGCGTCGGCCAAGGCGTGCGCGAGCACATCGGCATCCGAGTGGCCCAGCAGGCCGCGCTCGTAGGGAATGTCGACACCGCCGATGATACATCGACGCCCCTCCACCAGACGGTGAACGTCGTAGCCATGGCCAATGCGCAGGTTACTGAACATGGGGAAGGTCCTCTCCCTCGGCCATGCGGCCAAGCAGAATCGCGGTTACGGGACGCAGGTCCTCGGGTACCGTCACCTTAAGGTTATCGCGCGGGCTCTGGACGCAGCGGACGCGCCCACCCATGCGCTCGACCAGTGACGAATCGTCCGTGCCGATAAAGCCCTCGGCAATCGCCGCGGCATGGGCGCGCTTCATGGCGTCGACGCTAAAGATCTGCGGCGTCTGCGCGGCCCAATAGAGCTCGCGCGGCGGCGTCTCGACGATGTTGTCGCCATCGACGATCTTGAGCGTATCGATCGCGGGCTGACCGCACACGACACCGTCGAGGGCACGGTCGCTCACGAGCACGTCGATAGCGTGGTCGATAGCCTCGGTCGTAATGAGCGGACGGGCGCCATCGTGGATGGCGACATATTCAAAGCCCGCCGGCACCGCGTGCACGCCGGCGCGGGTGGAATCCTGGCGGGTCTCGCCGGCATCGGCAAAGCTGATGGGCGTGCTATACGAATACGGGCTGATGGCCAGGCGGCGCATCTCGGCACGACGCTCGGCAGGGCAAACCACGACGATGTGGCCGACCTTATTGCTACGGTCAAATGCGCGGATGGACCAGCTCATAAGCGGACGACCCGCTACATTGACGAGCTGCTTGCCACCGGGGTTACCAAAGCGCTGGCCGCTGCCACCGGCAACGACCACGGCGCATACGGGCGCCATTATGCGTTCCCCTGTTTGGTGCCCTTCATGCGGTACAGGGAGTCCGCAAGAATGGCAGGGTTGTTAACGCCAAAGTCGCCCAGGCGCTCCGGATCCTCGCTGATGTCGTCCATGAGCTCCTGCAGCGATCCATACTCGTCGACGATTTTCTCGGCCACGCCGTCGCGCACGACGGACACGCGCGAAAGCGTGCGCAGGCCCAGCGGTGTCATGACGGAGTCCTCGTCCAGGTCGTCGTAACCCAGAACCGCCGCCACATGCTGCGGGTCGGACAAGTCCTTGGGCGTCATACGGCTCAGGTTGGCGCGGATCTTTTCGGCATTGGCCTCGGAAGAATCGCTCGCGTAGTCGCGAATCATCAGGTCGTACTCGGTATCCATGCTGGAGCCGGCGAGCTGCTCGAGCTGCATCTGCACGAGCTTGCCCTGGTTGCCCAACTTGACAATGCAATCCTTAAGCTCAGTCTTTGCCTGCTGCATGATCTCGAAACTCGAGAAAATGCCGGTGATGTCGGCGAGCGTAACGTAGTCGTCGAGCTCGAGGGCCGTCAGGCGCAGCAGGGAGCGATCGAGCGACTGACGGGTAGTCTGGAGCGTGGCGACGAGCTGGTTGACCGAGCTCATGATGGTGGTGACGGGCTGGATCTCGTAGCTCTTGCCGTGAACGTACACGTTGACGACGGCACGACGGGCCGAGACCGAGATCACGATGGCATCCGTGAGCACCGACATGCGGGCGGCGGTGCGGTGACGCATGCCCGTCTCACTCGTGGCAAGCGAGGGATCGGGATTGAGGTGGAAGTTGGCGCGCAGGATCTGGGTGAGGTCGCCGTCGATGACGATGGCGCCGTCCATCTTGGAAAGCTCGAACAGGCGGTTCGAGGTAAACGAAATGTTGAGCGGGAAGCCGTCGTTACCAGCAGCGAGCACGTTTTCGGTGTCGCCGACGCAAATAAGAGCGCCCAGGTGACCAGCAATGATCATGTCGAGGGCGGTGCGGATCGGCTGGCCAGGTGCCGTCAGGCGGATGGCCTGTTCCATACGCTTTTGCAGCTCGTTCTTATCCAAGGCATCGCTCCCATCGTATACGCTCCATAAACGTCAATAAGTTTCTCACGGTTTGCCTCTGTGACGCCCGCAAAATCCGATGCTTACAGAATGAGCGAACACCGCTGGGGTAGTCAAAAGAGCCCCAACCCAAATGAGCTGCTTATGTGGTAGCATCGGGATTCACATGAATGAGGGAGTAGTCGCGTGACCGGGTTCGCCTCCGGTGGCGCGGTAAGTCAACACACTGGCCGATGCGGCCTGGCTTGCCTTAATGAACGAGACTCGTGGCTGTGCGCGCAACGCGTACGCCACGGGTCTTTTTTGTTACTCCCCCAAGAGGTACACGCGGGCCCGCCCGCAGAGAGGGAGTCAGACTATGGGACTCGCAGAGCTCGTGCTGCTCGCCGTTGGCCTTTCGATGGACGCCTTTGCCGTATCCATCTGCAAGGGCCTTGGCATGAAGAAGATCGACCTTAAAGTCGCCGCGGTGCTCGGCCTGTTCTTTGGCGGCTTTCAGGCCGGCATGCCCGTAATCGGATGGGCGCTTGGCAGTCAATTCATGGGCATCATCGGACCCATCGACCATTGGATCGCCTTTATCCTTTTGGCCTTTATCGGCGGCAAAATGCTGTGGGAAGCCTTTACCGAGGACGAGAATGAAGGCGACGGCAAGGATGCCGAAAAGATTGACCTGGGCGAGTACCTGATCCTCGCCATCGCCACCTCAATCGACGCCCTAGCCGTAGGCATCTCATTTGCGGCGCTCTCGGTTGACATCGTTCCCGCTGTATCGCTTATCGGCGTCACAACGTTTATCTTCTCCATCGCCGGCGTAGCGATCGGCCACACCTTTGGCGCGCGCTACGAAAAACCTGCCACCATCGTGGGCGGCATCGTGCTCATCCTCATCGGGCTTAAGATCTTGCTTGAGCATCTGGGGATTTTGGCGCTGTAACGCCAAACACAATCGCTCAAAACTCAACGCCAGTACAAGGCCTCATGCAAAGTTTTGCATGAGGCCTTTTCATGCAGACTTTTGCATGTCATACTGATATGCAAAAGTCTGCACGTTAGGAGATCGTCGTGAATACCCTTCCCATCACCACACCGCGCCAAGCTGGCATCTACGTGCGCCAGGCACGCGAGGCTCAGGGTCTCACCCGTGCCGCCCTCGCCAAAACGGCCAGTGTTTCGGAGCGCCTGCTCGCATCGCTCGAGCTGGGAGACGCCACCGGCATTCGACTCGACAAGTTGCTGTCCGTCTTTAACGCACTCGGCATAGGTCTCTTTGCGCAAAGCAATAACGACTCCATCGCATCGCCCTCCGAACATCCGACGACGAAAGCGGACCTCCCTATCGCGAACTCGAATGCCCTGCCAAAGCCAAGCGTAGGCAGACGACCCGCCCGACAAGGAACGCCATCTTCCTATGGTGCCCTGCTGGCCCAAATCGCAGCCGAGCAAGGCCTTTCCGACACTTCAGACCTCTCCTTTGGCTGTAAGGTTGTGAAATAAATGGCAGAGATGGAGCTTGCGACCCTCATTTGTGGCGAAATCGCAGGCACTCTCCGGCAAGACGAGCATGGACTCTGCAGCTTTGTATACGCCCCAACCTATCGCGGAGCACCACTATCGCTTACAATGCCGCTTTCCAATCGCACGTATGGCCATAACATCGTCCGCCCGTTCCTATTTGGCCTTTTGCCCGACAGCCAAGAGCAGCGTCGCGCTATTGCCGCCGAGCATGACGTTGCATCCAACAACCCCGTCGCCCTCTTGTGCCATATCGGTCTTGACTGCGCAGGGGCCGTTCAGTTTTGTCGAACCGATCAATTAGGGGCCGCCCGCGGCAGGGTCTCGGCATACCGCCCGCTTACCAATTCTCAAATCGCTCACAAGCTCAAAGCAATTCGCGATGACGAAAGAGAGACATGGATGGGCTCCAACGAAAGCTGGTCCCTGGGCGGCAACCAAGGCAAATTTGCACTAGCTTGGCATGATGGCCAATGGTGCGAATGTCTAGGGTCATCCCCCACTACCCATATCTTCAAAAATGGTGTCGTTGGGTTCAAACATCAGGCCTTAAACGAATTCGTCTGCATGAAAACGGCTCGGCGTGTTGGCATTCCAACTGCCAACGTCTCCTATTGCACATTTGAAGACGAAGCCGCGCTCGTCGTTGAACGGTACGACAGAATGGTCAATAGCAGCGGAAATATCGAAAGGCTGCATCAGGAGGACTTTTGCCAGGCACTCGGTGTATTGCCAAGCCAGAAATACACCGCCGACGGAGGACCAACCACACGAGACATCCAAGAACGACTGATTAACACAGTCCCCCACCACATGAATCTTGTGCTTTTTACCTATATGTTGTTCTATAACGCCATTATCGGAGCGCCTGACGCACACGCTAAAAACTACTCGCTCATCCTAGGCCAAGGCACAAACGCAGCGCTCGCACCCATGCACGATGTCGCATCGGGCTTGGCATACGAGCGCATGCGCCGCCGGGCGCGTCTTGCCATGAGCGTTGGCGGCGAAAATCGTGTGGGGCGCATCGGTCCAGGCGCTATCCGCCAATACCACGGCATGGGAGACCCCGCGCTGGAGGCGACGCTCACCGATGCCGGGCTATCCGAGAAGTTTTGCTTTGCGACCATGATGGACCTCGCCTACGAGGTGCCCATTTGCATGGAAGAGATCATGGACAAATACGCCGACCTGCCCGGCATGGCGGACCTGCGCGAGCATATGCTCGGCCCCGTCCGCGAAAACTGCCAGCGCACCCTCGACCTCATCAAGGCGGATATGGGCTAGGCGCCAATCAATCCACATTTCTTAAAAGAAGAGGGGGGCACCCGTCGCAAAAGTTCGGATGCCCCCTCTCGTAATGTCATTTGCAATCCGCTAGCACGTGGCTCGAACTGCTGCTAGCGCGACCCTTACGCGGCAAGGCGCTTGAGGACGTCGATGAGCAGCTCGTAGAAGCGCTCGGCAGAAGCGAGCTCCATGCTCTCGTCCGGGGTGTGGACATCGGAGAGCGTCGGGCCCACGGCGATGGCGTCCAGGCCGTGCAGGGCCTCAGCAAACAGGCCGCACTCAAGGCCGGCGTGAATGGACTCGATGCGCAGCTCGGATCCAAAGAGCTCGCGATAGCTCTCGACAAAAACGTCGCGGACCGGCGAATGCTCGGCATAGCTCCAGCCGGGATACTCGAACTCGAACTTGGCGTCGAAGCCCAAGACATCGGCCAGCGTCTGCAGGCGGTCCTTGAACTCGTTCTGCAGCGAGGTGATCGAGGAGCGCGGGGACAGCATGATCTTGACCTGGTCGTCGGAAGTAGCGACCACGCCGATGTTGGAGGAAACCTCGACGGAGCCGTCGGTGGCGACGTTGCGGCGAATCACGCCGTTAGGGGCAAGACGCAGGGCGCGGATGAGGGCAAGCGCGGACTTCTGATCCATGGCCTCGACCTCGGCGTCGTCGGCAATCTCGACGGTGCAGGTAAAGCCGGGGTCGAAGACCTCGAGCTCGGCAGTGACGTCGGCGATGATGCCCTTTGCGATCTGGGCCGCGGCCTCGGCGGCAGCGTGGTCGGCGTAAACCAGCTCGGCCTTGCACTCACGGTTGATGGCGTTGTCCTTGGTGCCGCCGTTAAAGCTGACGATGGCGGGCTCGCCGGCGACCATCAGGCGGTCGATGATACGGGCCATGATGAGGTTGCCGTTGCCGCGCTCCAGGTTGATGTCGGAGCCGGAGTGACCACCCAGCAGGCCGGAGATGTCGAGCGTGAGGGTGCTACCGGTCTTGTGCTCGCGCACGATGGGGCAGGTGTAGGTAACGACGACGCCGCCGGCGCAGCTGACGGTTGCCACGCCCTCTTCCTCGGAGTCAAGGTTAATCATGGTGCGGGCGCTAATCTGGGACTTGTCGAGCGTCTCGGCGCCGACCAGGCCAGTCTCCTCGTCGGTGGTGAACACGCACTCGAGGGCCGGATGGGCAATCGAATCGTCGTTGAGCACGGTAAGCATAAGCGCGACGGCGATACCGTTGTCGGCGCCCAGAGTGGTGCCGTTAGCGGTGAGGACGCCGTCCTTGACGACCAGGTCGATACCATCGGTCGTAAAGTCGTGCTCAACGGAGCCCAACTTGTCGCACACCATATCGATGTGGCCCTGCAGCATCACGGTCGGGGCATTCTCGGCACCGGCAGATGCGGGCTTGCGAATGATGACGTTGTAGACCTCGTCCTGGTACACATCGAGGCCGCGCTCCTTGGAAAACGCAACCAGGAAATCGCTGATGCCCTTCTCGTTGCCAGACCCGCGGGGGATCGCGCTGACCTCCTCAAAGAAATGGAACAGCTGGGCGGGCTCGTAGCCGGTGATCTTGTAATCCATGGTGCCTCCTTGGCGCAACTGGTTAGACAGTAAGACATGCGACTTGTATATTCCCAGACTTTGCGTGCATAAACCAGTCGAAAACGCCGAGCGCCCTTGCATCATCGGCTAACGGCGGGGAAACGCCACTTTATTAAGATAAAGCAGGCTAGACGGGCCGTGCCGAAGGGGCGTTGGACCCTTCAACCAACCTCAACGCCTGTTGAACATTAATGCATACACCATTGGTATGTTTAATAAGATTCTTGTCCTCCGTCACGACGTAATCGGCATCAATGCGATTGGCGACGCCCAGCATCAGGTCGTCCTCAAAGTCATTGTGGTGGTACTTGAACACAAAGGAGTCGAAGACCTCGTCTGCACCGACCGGGGCGATGAGGGCTAGCTCGCGCATCTGTCGAACGCATGCCCAAGCCGTTTCGTCTGCCGCCGCAATGGCGTTATCGCTCAGCGAGCCAGTCTTTCTTCGGCACTCCTGCTTGATTGCCGCCGAGACAAGATATGAAACGTCTTTGACCGAAAGCGACGAGGCAAACAGGGCAATCCGCTCCGAGGCGTCGGCAATCTCGATCAGATGGACGACATTTGCCGTACGGTCGGACCTGCCAGAAAAATAATCCATCCATACGTTGGTATCGATTAACAGCTTGAGGACGCCTTCTGTGCTCATAGTTCCACCCATTCGGGATAGCGCTCCGCCATGGCCTCCTCATAGAGGTCGTCATAATCTCCCGAGAACTCAGGGATGGGGATGCCGTATTTGAGGCACGAATCGCGAACGATATGGCTGCCTTGCGCGGCCCTTGACTCCATGCGCTGGGGCTCCACTCCGTCAGAAACCGGAGCCGCCGCATCTCCCTTCGAGGGCATGCGTCCGTTAACGACCAGATACTCCCAAAGTGTCCGAACGGCTTGTGACGGCGTCATGCCAATATGAGTCAGGACGGCGTCTCCCGCCTCTTTGAGCTGGCGATCTATACGCACGTTCATCTGAACCGGCCGTGAGTCTAGTATCGACATAGACATGTTGGCTCCTTTTGCTATACGCTTTCCTTAATTAAGTATAGCAATTTGTCAGACAAACAGACGCCTCAGTACTGAAGCGTTCGTTTGACCGGTTTTGCCGTTGTGGGATTAGTCAATAAAATAAGCTGATACATGTTTGGGATAACTGCCCACATCAGCTGCAATTCGCTATCCACAGGCAATGAGCCCCGCAACGAAGCGCCATGCACAAGCTTTTACAGTTCAATCACTTCGTCGCAAGCCTCAAGCAACTCGGGATCATGCGAGACAACAACCACTATATGATCTTCTTTCTTCTGTTGCAGAATATCAATGAACGCTGACCTACTCGCTCCGTCAAGCGCCGACGTCGGTTCATCGAATAGCATGACGGGTGAGTCCTTAAGCAATACACGAATAATCGCAATCTTCTGCTTCTCACCACCCGATATATTATGGTTTTGCTCGTCCAGCACCCCATCAAGACCATTGGGAAGTGTTGAGACCAGTTTGGTCAGACCAAACTGGTCTACAAGTCGCCCGACTTCAAGAATTGGACAATTATCGCCCGCGAGTAGCGTCAGATTCTCTCTGAGTGTTCCGTTAACGATATCAGGTTCTTGCTCGGCAATACCAACGACATACGAGCGTAGATTTATAGAATCAATCTGGCTCAAATCAACCTCGTCATAAGCAATAGTCCCAACGCAATCATCGGGATACATACCAGCCATGCCATCGAGAAGCGTGCTTTTCCCGCTTCCGTTTGCGCCCGACACGCCGTATAAGACTCCTCGATTAAGCGAGATGAGCTCTGGATAATCTATGATTCGATCGGTATCAGGGCGACAAATCGACAGACCCTTGCACACAAGCGAAACAGGAGAACCAATGCGGACAGAACCGTTCGCCTCTTCATCCATTGCCCAAAGGCGCTTAAGGCGTTGGGCGCTCACCTTGCTCGCCTGGTAGCTTTTGCCCCAAGAAAGCAAGTTCACCAGAGCAGAATTGGCGCTCGAATAATAGCTCAATGCCGTCAGCAGAAAACCAACCGGCATTTTACCTGCGACAATCTCACAGCCTCCAATCGCGAGCAAACAGAACTGCGCAAAGGAAA
>CABUDZ010000039.1 GCA_902490445.1 uncultured Collinsella sp. | reverse complement strand
GACGGCATACGAGATACATCGGTGACTGGAGTTCAGACGTGTGCTCTTCCGATCTAATGGAAGGTTTGCGGTAGAAGATGCCCGGGCGATCGACGGGGCGATACGCGGCGCCCGTCATATGCTCGTCGATGATCCCAAACAGCTCACGCCGCTCGCTGGGCGTGGACCAATACAGGTAAAAGTCGCCCTTTACCACATCGGCATGCTCGGCATCGGCCTTGGCGACCAGCTTTTGGAGTGAATCCTCAAACATAAAGTCGTCGGACTCAAGGATGCCCACGTACTCGCCGCGCGCCATCTCCAGGCCGCGGTTCATCGAGTCGCCGTAGCCGCTGTTGGCCTTGTCGATCATCTTTACACGGGGGTCGCGCTCCATGTACTCGCGGATGATATCTGGCGAGCTATCGGTGGAGCCGTCGTTGATGCAGATGATCTCGATGTCCTTGAGCGTCTGCGCCACGGCGGAATCGAGGCACTCGCGCAGGTAGCGCTCAACATTGCAGATGGGAACAAGAAGCGAAACTTTAGGGGTATCAGAGTTCTGCAAGAGAACCTCCTGTTGAATAGCGTGTAACAGGGTTATTTTAGCAGCCGAGTTGCGGCGGGCGGCAGCGCTTGGAATTAGATAAAACGCTCCAGGCAGGCTTTGAGACCGCGAGTCGAAAGATAGAACAGCGCGGCATCTGCCATCGAAACGCCCGAGGTCGCCGCAACGAGCTTGTGGGCAACACGGCGAACGGCGCCCTTAGCAGGCATATCCGCCCACTCCGTTCCCAAAAACGTCGTGAGGTCCATGTTGACGCGAGCCGCCACGCGATGGAAGTCATCGGCATCCAAGCGCGCCAGGTCGAACACAATGAGGTCCAGGAACCAGGTGATCAGCTCGCCGGGGCACAGGTCCAAAAGACCGTAGGCCGCCCAGCCCTCCAAGACCTCCTCGAGCATTCTCATGTGGGCGTCAAGCTTTTTGGCGCGAGCCTCGGCACTGTTGAACTCGTGCGTCGCCGATTCGCTCTCCATCACGTAGTGGTAGAACTTGTCCGGCATGACGACGGTCTTGCGGGCAAGCGCATAAGCCGCAAATTGGAAGACGACGTCCTCGCCCAAAGCCAAACCGGGGGCGAAGCGAATGCCTTCGCGATTGAGCAGCTCGCGCGAAAAAGCCACGCGGCAGGCATAGGGCTGCGCATTCGAATGGAACAGAAGTTGGGGATCACGGGCGTCGAAGGTACCGGCTTTGGGGCTCATGAGTTGATGGACGCGTTTGGGGGCAGCATCGGCTGGTTCACAGACGCCGCCAAAAACGGCGGCCTCGGCATCTGCAGACTCCATGGAATGCAGCACGCGCACGACCGTCTGGACATCGATGTAATCGTCGGCGTCCACAAAAAAGACGGTCTCGCCCTCGGCGGCATCGATACCGGCATTTCGAGCACACGAGACGCCCGCGTTTTCCTGATCAATCACCAGTACGCGATCGTCGGCCTGCGCGATCTGGCGCAACACGTTCAACGAATCATCAGTCGAACCGTCGTTGACGCAGACAACCTGAATCGAGCGCTCGGACTGAGCCAACAGCGAATCGAGGCATCGCTGAATGGAGCGCGCAGAGTTGTAAACGGGGACGACAATGGTAGCTTTAGGACACGAGGCCTCTCCCATGCCGACCTACCCCCTCAGCGATTCGATGAGGAAGGCGGCGACCACGCCCGGGCCTCCAACCGAGGCGTAATACTTAGCACGCCCCAAGGCACCATCCGTCGCAAAACTCGGATGCTCGTCAACCCAGCCCTCAGGATCTTTGAGGATGGCAGCGAGATTCGCGCGCTTCCACGGCTTGAGGTCGTCAAGCGAAAACTCCCCCGCGTCCAAGGCCGCCTGAAATTCCTTAGCCATCTGAACCAGGAACTCCTTATAGAACTTAGGCGCCAGGCGCACGTAGTTCCACATATACGAATCGTACTTAATGAGCTGATTGAACTTGAGCATGCGCGCGACGTCATCACTTGCGTGGTCACGGGCATAATCCTCTCGAATCCAACGCTCAATCTCGGCATACTCGGTATTGACGCAAAAGACCTTAGCCGAAGAATTGACCGAGGAATTTTCGTTGTCCTGGCGATACGACAACACGGCATCATGCAGGTAAACAGCCTTATCGGCACACGCGATCACCTTAAAGGCGAATGACGTGTCCTGAAAGGATGCCCCCGGAGTCGGCAGGAACGTAATGCCGTTGCGTTCAAGAAAATCGCGACGGTACACTGCCGACCAAATCGACGGCTTTTGATTAAAGAACTGTGTCGTATCGCTCGGGTGCACCGGCTTGCCACAGTCCTTGGCTTTAAACATCTCGTGCAGCGAACGGCGCTCCTCGGGCTTAGACCAGTAGAAATCAAAGTTCGCCTTCGCAAAGTCGGCATTATTGCTATCGGCGGCCGAGACAAGCTTTTCGAGTGCGTCGGGCGCCATAAAGTCATCGGACTCCAAGATGCCAACGTACTTACCACGCGCCATCTCCAGACCGTGGTTCATCGAGTCGCCGTAGCCGCTGTTGGCCTTGTCGATCATCTTGACGCGCCTATCGTGCTCCATATACTCGCGAATAATCGCCGGCGAGTTGTCGGTCGACCCGTCGTTAATGCAGATGATCTCAATATCCTTGAGCGTCTGCGCCAGGGCGGAATCGAGGCACTCGCGCAGGTAGCGCTGAACATTGTAAATGGGAATAAGCAGCGACAGAACAGGGCTGCCAGAGGCGTTAGTAGACAAATGTGCTCCTTAGGAAATACCTGTCGTTTCATGGTATCAAAGGGTCAGCGCGCCAGCGGGCGTTTATATAATCTATGGAGCTCGCAGAGACAAACCGATAAGAAAGGACGTCATGCAGCCCAAAGCCGCACGCAGCATGCCCATCGAAGCCTTGCGCTTAATCGCGGTCGCTGAAACGCTCGTGCTCTCAAGCAGTAATCAGCACATCAATGTTACGTATAGCAGTCACGTATAGCAGTCACCTCGCCCATGGCAGGTTCCTGCGTTTTATTCAAAGCTTGCCGACAAGGTGCGGTGAGCCTTTACAATAGAACAGTCCCAAGGACGTATTCGATAGCTTCCGCGCAGCGCTCGCCCGCCGCGCGTGAAAGGATATATTGCCCCATGCCTTCAACCCTTCCCGCTCCCATCGATAAGCTCGCCATCGTTGTCGTTACGTACAAGCGCCAGGAACTCCTGGCCAACCTGTTCGACTCCATGACCGAGCTCACGGCAACGCCCTGGCGCATCGTGATTGTCGATAACGAGAATTCGCGCGAGACCGAGGCCATGTGCACCGCATTCAACGAGCGCCTGGCCAGCCTGTGGGGCATCGACACCGAGCAGCCCGACGCGCAGGGCGGCACCGACCGTGTCATCTACGCCCCGCAGCTCGAAAACGGCGGCGGTGCGGGCGGCTTCTCCGCTGGCACTAAATGCGCCTACGATCTGGGGGCCCAGTGGTTCTGGGTGATGGACGACGACGTGCTCGTCATCCCCGAAGGCATCGAGCGTCTTGCCAAGTGGACCGACCGCTACGATGTCATCCAGGGTTCGCGCCTGGACTTTGACGGCGGCGCTTTCTTTTGGCAGTACCAGCTCATCCTTTCGCTCGGCATCCCTAACCCCATCGCCAAGTGGGACTTGGGGCCCGAGGGCTACCGCACCATGAACCAACTGTGCTTTGAGGGCGGCATGTTCTCGCGCCGCGTGGTCGACAAGATTGGCCTGCCCGACGCGCGCTTCTTTATCTACGGCGACGATGCCTGCTACGGCTACGTGGCCAGCCAGCACTTCCCCGCCGCCGTGGTTGCCGACGTGGTGCTCAAGCGCGCCCGCGCCGTCTCCAACTGGGATATCGCCGGCAAACGACAGCTCAACTCCACGAGCGACACCAACCGCTACTACATCATGCGCAACCGAGGCTTCCTCGCTCGCTATATGCAGATCTACGGTGACTACCACCCCATGCTGTTCCGTCTGGGCAATGCCGCGACCTTCTGCAAGGAGTTCATTCGTCTGGCAGCAGTCGACAAATGCTTTAAGACCGGCATTCCGGCGCTGCGCCGCGGCATGAAGGACGCCCGCAAGATCGTTAAGGATCCCAACTGGAAGCCCATGCCGCCCCTGAAGGACGCCGAGTAGTAAAGGGCTTTCGCCCGCCGCTACAGTCGTTGGCACACCACGGACACACGCTGACCGTCAAAGCCAAAACCCCAACGCATGCGCCCGACGGCGGGGCGCGGCACGCGGATATCATCGATGCCGTCGCGCTCTATGTCGAGCAGCGCCTGAACCGCCAACAGTTCCAGGCCCAGGGCATCGACGCCAGGGTCGTACAACATGTTGACCGTAATGAGCGGTCGCTCATCGAGCATGCCGAGCGTGTCGGCCACGTCAAACACCCGACCGGTGGGAATCACCTGGATATCCCAGCGATCCGAGACGCCACTTCGCTTGGAGCTGGGATTGCAATAGCCGGGCAGTCCAAAGCAGAGCCCCTGAAGCGCCAGATGATAGGCTGTCGGCATATCTGATTGGCCCACATCGATGCCCAGATCGCCGATAGCACAGCTCAAAGCTTGCTTTACAGTGTCCTCGTCTCCTCGACACAGCCCGTCATGGAACGAGTCGATAACTCCAACGTCCTCAACGGCGCACTCAAACCATTCCAGAATTACAAGACGGAGCGCCTGACGCACTTCGTTATTAGGCAGACGCAGGGAACGAAGGCACGCGCCGTCCTCCGAATGCCCCGTCATATCCGTCGTAAGGAATCCAGACAGATACAGCGCAGTCCAGATATCTTCGGGCTTGGCGGCATCGACCTCCTCGGCATGCATATGCACTGGCGCCTCAATAAACCCATGCGGCTCAACCAAATCGAACAATGCGGACAGGCGCATGAGATTCCAGTCACCGACGCATGCGCTCAGACGGTCGGCGTAACCATACAGATCCGCCCGAACGGGCGCGACGCAATCGCGCTGTGCGTAGTCCACCACGCGCTCCGGGCTCGAGCAATAAAAACCACCAAACAGATAGCCCTCGAGCCACTCACGCGCGTCATCCAGACAGCCGTTGCGACCGATGCAATCCAACAGCACTTGGACTTCGTCGTCCGAAAAACCGAACCATCGATCACACCAACTCGACAACGCTGTCGCCGACCGATAGGAAACCCCACGTTGGGACAACGCAAACTCGGCATGACCGGGGCGCTCGCCCATCAGACACGTCAATCGCAACGAGTCGCCGGCATCGGCAATGGTGTCGAACAACATTCGGCTGAGCGACTCTAGGGAATCCACGCTACCGTCGTCCTTAGCGTCCAAACGCTTTGGACATACCGCGTCGTAGTCGTCTATCAGAAGAACAACCTGCTCATCGAAAGCTGCCTGGAGCAGCTTGATAAGCACGCCAAGCGCCGCATCGATCTCCTTATCGCTGGCCACCCCACGCGCCGCCCTCTCGATAAGACGGACTTCACGTCTTGACAGATCAGGTGCGGCAAGCAGCGGCAGCAATCGGGCGCACTCGCGCACGACAGCCCCGCGAATTGCTGCCGCAGCACCAGCGCCATGCCTCGAAGCGGCAGCTGTAAAGTCGAGCATGATGACCGGATAACTCGCGTACTCATCACGATAGCGACCGCCGCCCGCCTGCCAAATCTGGGTACCAGCGAACAGGCTTCGATCCGGCAGCCGGTGATCAGGTCGTTCCAAATAGCACTTGAGCATCGATAAATTCATGCTCTTGCCAAAACCCTTGGGCCGACAGCAAAACGCAACAGGTGCTTCACTGTCCAATATATCGGCAATAAACATAGTCTTATCGACGAGTAAACACCGATTGATTGCATCGGAAAAGTCGTGTGCATCAACCTGTAGAGCTGCGCTATCCTCATGATTGAGCAACCGAGCACCAAACGCATGAGTAAAACCACAATTCACCTGTTCAGACACCGTAAACTCTCCTTCTAACGCAGCACGATGCCCATTGTAGCGAGCGGGTAGAGCGCAACAATATCGACATGCAAACGTTTCGGGCAGCGGTAGCAACAGACCCCCGAGGGGGCATAACAAATCGTTGCACAACAAAAAAGGGGGGGCCGATGCCGCCGCACCGGACCCCGTCCCAAACTCTTATAGAAAACGATCTGGAAGATTACTCCTCCAAGCCGTCCTCCCCAGAAGCCTTCTTCTGCTGATCGAGCTTATGCTTACCACTTACGATAGACGTAGCGCCCAGTGTGGCCAAGCTTGCACTGGCAAGGCTCGCCATCACAATCAGATCGCCCGTCTTGGGCATGTTGCCGCCCGAGGACTTGGTAGTTGTAGTCGTCGTGGTCGTGGTGGTCACCGTTTTGGAGTCATTTTGCTCTTGGACCTGGTTGTCAGCACCGCTCTTGTCGTCGTCTTCGGACTGTTTCTTTTCGCCCTCGGCCTTGCTCTCGTCCTTCTCCTCAGATTCAGACTTCTTACCCTCGTCCTTCTTCTGACCGGACTTGTCGCCCTTCTCATCAGAGCTAGAACCCTTATCGGATTCGGTCTTCTCGGAAGCCTTGTCCTTGGAGTCGCCCTTTGCGGCTTCGATCTTTTCCGTGGAAACCTGATCAGAGTTGCCCTTGTTCTGGGTCGAGCCGTTATTGACGCCAGCCATCAGCGAAGAGCCCAGCGTAGAACCAAGCTGCTCGGAGAAAGAAGGCTTCTTGTCCGGCGAAGCAACGGGAACGTCCGGCGCCTTATTCGAGTCATCCTTGGAAGCATCGGAACCAGGGGTTGCGTCAGAGCCGGAGCCGTTGTTAGAGCCGGTGCCAACGGACGAATCGCTCGAGCCGGTGGATGAGTTAGAGGTGCCAGCGCCGGTCGAACCAGAAGCGTCGCTGTCCGTATTGCCGGCAGAGCTTGAAGACGAATCGCCCGCAGCAGAGCCGTTTGAATCGGAGCCGTTCGAGGTAGAGCCGTTGTTGGTAGTGCCACCAGCAGAGCCATCACCGTCAGCACCGGTCGAGGGCGCATCCATCCTGTCATCGTTGACATCGTCACTCGAGCCGTCATTCGAATCAGGTGTCGGCGAGGGCGCCGGCGCAGGCTCGGGCTGCACGGGCGTCGCGGCGGCAGCCTCGTCCTCAGCGATATAAACCAAGCAGTCCTTCAGCTCGTTGCGGTAGCGGTTCTTCCAGCCCTCATGATACTGGGGCTGGCTCGAATACTTGGTCGCCACGTTATTGACCACGCTGTTGGAAAGCGCCGTCACAAACTCGCGATCAGTCATACCGTTAGAAAGATTCGCCCAGCGGAAAAAGTCCCTGCAGCCACCGGTGCCGCACATGTTGGTGATGCTCCACACCATGCCCTTGACGCAATCGGCGCGACCCGAAATATCAATACCCAGGCCGCTCTTGAGCCACGCCTCGGTCACCGCATAGTACGAGTTGTACGCATAGGCATCTTGAAGTGCTGAGAACTCAACAGGGTCGGTGTTGTAAGCACCCTGGAAAGCCTCCTGCGCGATACGGCCCAGGTCGGTGAGCTGACCGTTCTCGGACATGGCATTGCTCGTGTTGGAAATCTCGCTGCCGCGATCAATCGCATCCTTGAGCATGCTGTATTTTTCGGGGTTGTAGTTGTAGGCCTGCTTCATAAACGGAATGAGCGACCATCGACGGTCGAACTGGTAATAGCCCAGCGCGTTATAGCCGTCGCCATACGAAAAGCCCTGGTTATAGTTGCCATGGCTCTCGTACTTGGTAAAGTACTTCATCTCGGGGGTCACGTTAACAAACGAAACGCCCTGGACCGACCTCAGCACGCCCGAGAAGGACTGCTGGGTATAGAGACCCTTATCGATATCGGTGGCATTCGAGGCAACGCCCGGCGTGGGCTCCTCGGCAGCGACGGGTGCCGGCGCGGAAACGGCGCCAAACGAAAGCGCCAGCGTCAGGCCCGCGACAATCGCAGAATGCTTGGGCTGCATAAGATCCTCCCTGCATTGGTGTAGTTAAAGTGCAGTTTGCAAAGATGAGAGTAAGTATTGCAGCTCGCCCGTTGTTGCACAACAACCCCTCGGTAAACGGCAACAACCCTCCGCGAAATCCGCGAAATCTAAAGGAATTAAACAAACTGGTCGTCGGGCACCAGAAGAAGATCGCCGTAGCGTCCCATCAGCCCGTCTCTCAACCGACAGAAAGCGGGGATATAGACGTTTAAGATACGCTGAATCAAATCTTGAGCGAGCTTGTTGTCATAGATATGGACGTTCGTATTGCGGTCTCTGAGCATATCTAGCCATGCCGCCTCATCAATAAAGTCGTAGAATCGGTAGGCTTCCTTCAAGATGGCACGAGGAGACCCCGATGCAGCAAGCGTGGCGCCCTCATACTCGAGCAGACGTTTAAGGAGCTTCCAGCTCAGTTCAAACTGAAGGTTGAACTTATTAATCAATCCACTCTGAACAAAATCATTGCTAAGATCCTGATTGGGTGCATCCTCAAGATTCGCCAAGGCGCTGACAAAGTTCTCATATTTTTTCATACAGAATCACACCATCCCTGGCAATTTCATCGAGCAATTGACGCGATAAGGACTCGTCGAGATTGACGACATCTACATCTAAAAGAGTATCAAGACGCTCCTCGATCAAATATGACAACCGGCCGAAATCCCGGCAACCTGCTACGGCGATGTCAATATCGCTCTTAGGCAAGTTGTCACCTCGAGCGCGGGAACCAAACAGCACAACCTTCTCGGCGTCACATTCCCGAGCAAAAACTTCAATTTGCTTATACACCTTGTCGAGAGATGTCATTTGCAGCCCTACAGCTTAATGTCGAAGTTGATCTCGGGGACGGCAGCAAGGTCGGCCAACGTCACGCCGTCGACGTACTTTTCGATCACGTCGTCCAGACCGCGCCAGAATTTGACGGTCGAGCAAAGATCGCTGCGGGCGCAGCTGTTGTCGATGCCATCGCACGCCACCGGAGCCGTGCTGCCCTCGACGGCGCGCAGGATGTCGCCAGCACGCACCTCGGAGGGATCCTTGGCCATCATGTAGCCGCCGCCCTTGCCGCGCACGCTCTTAAGCAGGCCCGCCTTCATAAGCGGACGAACCAGCTGCTCCAAATACTTTTGCGAGATATGTTCGCGGTCGGCGACCTCGCGCAGGGCAATCTTGCCCTCGGCGTCGCCCAGCGCCGCGATATAGATCATCAGCCGGAGGGCATAGCGGCCCTTGGAAGAAATGAGCATACCTACCCTCCCATTGCATCTGGGACAACATAACCAAGTTTGTTTGTCCCAAATCTTAAGTAAGTGGGACAAACACAACAGGTTATTTTGTCCCAGAATTTGAAAAGTCGAGTGGATTAGTCGGGTTTTCCCTTGACTAACGCCGAACCCATAGTAACTTTATTCCGAGAAGATTCCTAGGGTTTAGCACACCTATGAGTACACCATATACAGAGAGGGACAGCATGAGCGCAAATCCGCTGCTTTCCATCGAAGGTCTGACCGCCTCCGTGGACGAGAAGACCATCCTCCACAACGTCAACCTCAACGTCGCCGCCGGCGAGACCCACGTGCTGATGGGCCCCAACGGCGCCGGCAAGTCCACCCTCGG
The DNA here is from genome assembly GCA_902490445.1 of uncultured Collinsella sp. Lineage (GTDB taxonomy): Bacteria > Actinomycetota > Coriobacteriia > Coriobacteriales > Coriobacteriaceae > Collinsella. Next base: position 8,294 of record CABUDZ010000039.1, on the reverse strand, counting down.
CCACCTGGTCATGGGCGACCCCGTTTACACGGTCAACGACGGCCGCATCGTCTTTGACGGCCAGGACATCACCGGGCTCACCACCGACAAGCGCTCACGCGCCGGCCTGTTCCTGAGCTTCCAGGCTCCGGTCGAGATCCCGGGCGTGCCGCTGTCGAGCTTTTTACGCGCCAGCATCGCCGGCCGCCCCGGCCTGGAGATGAAGGGCAAGGAGTTCCGCCGTCGCGTCAAGGAGCTCGCGGCCGAGCTCAACATGGACACCGCCTACCTCAACCGCGAGCTGGGCGTGGGCTTCTCGGGCGGCGAGAAGAAGAAGGTCGAGATGCTCCAGCTTCTGCTGCTGCAGCCCAAGCTCGCCATCCTGGACGAGACCGACTCCGGCCTGGACGTCGACGCGCTTTCCACCGTCAGCCACGGCATGGACGCCTACCGCAAGAGCTGCGACGGCTCCATGCTCATCATCACGCATAACACGCGCATCCTGGAGCACCTGGATGTCGACCGCGTCCACGTTATGGTCAAGGGCCACATCGTGCGCGAGGACGACGCCTCGTTGATCCCCTGGATCGACAAGAACGGTTTTGAGACCTTCGAGCGCGAGGCCGCCGAACAGCGCGCCAAGGTCGAGGCCGCCGCTGCCGAGCAGCAGGCGTAAAGGGGCGACGCAATGACCAAGAACCGCACCGAGGTCGCGGACATCGACCGCAGCCTCTACGACTTCACCTACGGCGAGGAGGGATTCGAGCGCCTCGACGCCGGCATCACGCCCGACATCGTGCGCGAGATCAGCGCCAAGAAGGACGAGCCGCAGTGGATGCTCGACCTGCGCCTCAAGTCCCTCGAGATCTTCAACCGTTTTCCCGACCCGACGTGGGGCCCCTCCATCGAGGGCCTGGACATGGACAACATCGTCACCTACGTCAAGCCCAACACCGACCAAAAGCACGACTGGGAGTCGGTGCCCGACGACATCAAGAACACCTTTGAGCGCTTGGGCATCCCCGAGGCCGAGCGCAGCTATCTGGCGGGCGTCGGCGCGCAGTACGACTCCGAGCTGGTCTACCACAACATGCAGGACACGGCGTCCAAGATGGGCATCGTCTACTCCGGCATCGAGGAGGCCCTGCACGATCCGCAGTGGGAGCCGCTCATCCACGAGAAGTTCATGACGCTCATCCCGCCCACCGACCACAAGTTTGCGGCCCTGCACGGTGCCGTGTGGTCGGGCGGCTCGTTTGTCTACGTGCCCCGCGGCACCAAGCTCGATTTTCCGCTGCAGAGCTACTTCCGCCTCAACGCCAAGGGCGCCGGCCAGTTTGAGCACACGCTCATCATCGTCGAGGACGATGCCGACCTGCACTTTATCGAGGGCTGCTCCGCGCCCAAGTACAACGTGGCCAACCTCCACGCCGGCGCCGTGGAGCTCTTTGTGGGCAAGCGTGCGCACCTGCGCTACTCGACCATCGAGAACTGGTCCAAGAACATGTACAACCTCAACACCAAGCGTGCGCGCGTGGACGAGGACGGCGACATCGAGTGGATCAGCGGCTCCTTCGGCAGCCACGTGGGCTACCTCTACCCTATGAGCGTGCTCAACGGCCGCCGCGCCCGCTCGAGCTTTACCGGCATCACCTTTGCCGGCGCCGGGCAGAACCTCGACACCGGCTGCAAGGTCGTGCTTAACGCCCCCGAGACCTCGGCGACCGTCGAAACCAAGGGCATCTCCAAGAGCGGCGGCATCCAGACCTTCCGCAGCTCTATCGTGGCCACGCCCAAGGCCGAGGGTTCCAAGGCAACCGTGAGCTGCCAGTCACTGATGCTCGACGACCAGAGCCGCTCCGATACCATCCCCGCCATGGACATCCGCGCCAAGAACGTCGATATCGGCCACGAGGCCACCATCGGCCGCATCGGCGACGACAAGGTGTTCTACCTGATGAGCCGCGGTATCTCGGAGGAAGAGGCCCGCACCATGATCGTCAACGGCTTTGCCAACCCGGTCTCCAAAGAGCTGCCGCTGGAGTACGCCGTCGAGATGAACAACCTGATCAAGCTCGAGATGGAAGGAGCGATCGGATAATGAAACAGGAAACCAACACCGCTGCTACCACGCTCGAGCAAGTTAATGCGATGCCTGCTGCCACTTGGGGCTGGCTCAAGATGAACCAGACCAAGCTCGAGCTTTCCGACGAGCTTGCCACCGCTCCCGCCGAGGCCGTTGAGGTCGAAGGCCTGGACGAGCAGTTTGCCGGCTCGGCCGACGCCTTCGACGCCGCCATGGAAGCCATGGCCGAGCGCTTCCCCGAGCGCCGTGCCGCTGCCCCCGGCGACGCCGCCGACCGCGCCCGCATCACGCCCGAGACCGAGCTCGACGTGCCCGCCACCTCTGTCTACCAGGCCGGCGCCATCAAGCTCGAGGAAGAGCTCTCCCCTGCCGAGGCCTTCGAGACCGGCATGGGCGAAGCCGCCTACACCTACCTGGCCGACCACACCACCAAGCGCATCGTCATCGATGTGCCCGCATACCAGCACGCCACGGTTACCGTGCGCGTGAGTGGCGTCGACGCTGCGGCCGCCATCGCCGCCATCGACGTCGTCGCCCGTCCCCAGTCGACGCTCGACCTGCAGATCGCCCTGGACTCCCCCGTTGCCGGCGAGGGCGTCGTGGGTTCTGCGCTGCGCGTGTGCGCCCACGAGTACGCCACCGTCAACGTGACCTGCACGCAGACGCTCGACGACAGCTGGATCGCACTCGACGACACCGGCCTGTTCCTGGACGAGGGCGCACGCGTCAACGTGCAGCACACCGTCCTGGGTGCCGGTGCCAGCGCCACCGGCCTTGCCGGCGACCTGCTGGGCGACACCGCCAAGGTGACGATCGACACCGATTACCTGGGTGCCCGCGAACAGGTGCGCGACTTTAACTACGAGCTGCGCCATCGCGGCCGCAAGACCGAGTGCGAGATCGACGCCAACGGCGTGCTGACCGGCACGTCCAAGAAGGTCTACCGCGGCACCATCGACCTCGTGCACGGCTGCAAGGGCGCAACCGGCACCGAACGCGAAACCGTGTTGCTGGCCAACAAGGGCGTCGACAACAAGACTGTCCCCGTCATCCTGTGCGACGAGGACGACGTCGCCGGCAACCACGGCGCCACCATCGGCCACGTCCGCGACGAGCAGCTGTTCTACCTCGCCTGCCGCGGCCTTGACCAAAACGCCGCCGAGGACCTGTTCATCCGCGCCAAGCTGGAGGACGCCGCGCTTTCCGCCACCGATGAGCGCACCCGCGCCGCCGTCGTCCGCCTGGGCAACAACCTGATCGACAACTTTGAGGAGGAGCTCGCATGATCGACACCGAGCACGTTAAATGCGATACCTGCACCGCCCCCGAGCCCATGATGCTCGACGCCAGCGACGAGGCTTCGCGCGGCTGGCCCACCGTGGACATCGAGAATAACCCCTACAAGGGCCAGTTCCCGCTGTTCCAGCAGCACCCCGAGATCGCCTTTCTCGATAGCGCTGCCACCGCGCAGCGCCCCGCCTGCGTGCTCGACGCCGAGCGCGACTTCTACCAGCGCATGAACGCCAACCCGCTGCGCGGCCTGTACTCGCTATCCGTCGAGGCCACCGACGCTATCGCGAAGGTGCGCCAGCAGATCGCCGATCTCATCGGCGCTTCCCAGGCCAACGAGATCATCTTCACCCGCAACACCAGCGAGTCGCTCAACCTGGTCGCCAAGAGCTTTGCGCCCACGGTGCTCGAGCCCGGCGACGAGGTCGTCATCACCATCATGGAGCACCACTCCAACCTGATTCCTTGGCAGCAGGTCTGCCGCGAGACCGGCGCCAAGCTCGTCTACCTCTACCCCACCAAGACCGGCCAGCTCACCACCGAAGAAGTGCTTGCCAAGGTTGGCCCCAAAACCAAGATTCTGGCCGTGGGTCAGGTCTCTAACGTGCTGGGCGTCGAGAACCCGGTCAAGAACCTCGGCAAGCTCGTACACAAGTACGGCGGCTACCTGGTCGTCGACGGCGCGCAGTCGCTGCCGCACATGCCGGTCGATGTGGCCGATCTGGGCGCCGACTTCTTTGCCTTTAGCGCGCACAAGGCCATGGGCCCCATGGGTATCGGCTTGCTGTGGGGCAAGATGGACCTGCTCAACGCCATGCCGCCCATGCTCACCGGCGGCGAGATGATCGATTCGGTCACCGAGCAGGACGCCGTCTGGGCGCCCGTCCCCGAGAAGTTCGAGGCAGGTACGCAGGACGCAGCCGGAATCTTCGCCACAGGCGCTGCCCTCGACTACCTCGTTAACACGGTGGGCTACGAATACATCCAGGCCCGTGAGCAGGCACTCGTCCACTACCTGATGGGCGAGCTCATGCAGCTCGACTTTGTCCAGATCATCGGCTCCATCTACTGGGATAACCATCACGGCGTCGTGAGCTTTAACGTCAAGGGCATCCACCCGCACGATGTCGCGAGCATTATGGACATGGACGGCGTCTGTATCCGCGCCGGTCACCATTGCGCACAGCCGCTGCTTACCTGGCTGGGCGTCGAGAACCTCGCCTGCTGCCGCGCCAGCGTGGCCTTCTACAACGACAAGGCCGATATCGACAAGTTCATCGCCGGACTGCATCACGTTTGGAGCACGTTCAATGGGTAATCTGTACACCTCCACCACGTTTATGGAGCACAACTCGCACCCCGACTACAAGTACGAGATGGACGCCCCCACGCACGAGCACGACGGCATCAACCCCAGCTGCGGCGATGAGCTCACTCTGCAGCTGCGCGTCGAGAACGGCGTGATCGAGGAGGCATCCTTTACCGGTCACGGTTGCGCCATCAGCCAGGCCAGCGCCGACATCATGGCCGACCTCATCACCGGCGAGACGGTCGAGGAGGCTCGTCGTCTGGCAGGGCTTTTCCTCGCCATGATCCGCGGCGAGGAGCTCTCCGAGGAGGACCTGGAAGATCTGGACGAGGCCGCCCAGCTTCAGGACATCTCGCACATGCCCGCCCGCGTCAAGTGCGCCGAGCTCGCCTGGCGCACCCTCGACGGCATGCTCACGGGACAAAATAATCAGTAGTATTTGTCCCAAATCTTAAGAATTTTGTTGGCCGAATCGCTTGACAAGAGTGGTTCGGCCATTTTCTATTCCGAGCCCTCAGCCTGAGCATTCACCCGCGCATAAGCGCGCACGATACGAGAGACGGTACTCTTGCTGATTCCCGTATACCGTTCGATCTCGCGCACCGTGTAGCCGACATTGTGCAGGGCGAAAATGATTCCATCTCGCCGCGAGGGCGCTACGGTCTTGAGTTCGTTGAGCGGCACGCCCAGGCGCTTCGCCATCTTGTCGGCAAACGCACGCCGCTCCCACTCTGTCTCATCCATATCGTGAATCACTGGATCGGAACCATCGGGCATCGACAGAGAATAATCCAGAAACCCCTTGGCAGACTCAAAGAGCTCAAGCACACAAGAAGGGTCCGAAAATCCCCTCGTCGTATCGTTGTCATACGCTCTCAGATACTCGGCAAAGCTGCTCCAGGGATAACGCTCGATCAGGGCGATACCCGCCTCCTGCGGATTAGCGTGAACATAGCGAATGGCAGCCATCAGATAACGGTCGGTATCGAGCGAGCGCCGGTCAAAACGGTTCTGGAACAGATGGCCCGTGCGCCCCGTGCGTTTATTGAACCGCCGCGCGTACGTCAAAAGCAGCCGGTGCATCGCCGCGCTCATCGCGTCCTCGTAATCTGCAAGCACCAGATGCACGTGATTGCCCATAAGGCACCAGGCGATAACCGTCACGCCCGCCTCGCGGCAGCACTCGCGCATCAGCTCCAAAAACTCCCACCGGTCTTCATCGCCCTCAAAGATGAGCTGCTTGCCCACACCGCGGGCACAGACATGGTAAAAGCCGGTAACCGTTCTCCAAACGCGCTGCATGGCGCTCCCTTCGCCGGGATCTGATTGCCATCCAATACAGCACGATTGAAGCGTGCCATCAAAACATTCACGCAAAACAATACACTCGCGCGGCCAAAGGCAGTAAACGGGCGGCGAACGGCACCGTTGCAACAGGTCAGACCCCGCAACGCATACAAGAGCTGACCAAAAGCTTGCCCAAGACGAACCCCCTCTACGGAAGTTCGCGACCACAGAACATATAGTTAAACCGTTTCAATTAAAACTTCCGGACTTCTCGCTACGAAAACTGAGCCGTTCGCCGAATATTCCGTGCATTTCGCGGTATTATAGGGGCTGCATGTCATGTCCCTTTCGAAGGGTCGCCCGGCAATCGCCAGCCACGACCCCCAGACGGGACGCCAACACGATAGAGAGGAGAGGCATGCAGTACTCACAGGAAGTGGAGAACATGTGCCCCGTTGCCAAGGGTGCATACCACGGCCCCGCACCCATCCCCGAGGAGGGCAAGTGGGTCCAGGCTAAGGAGATTTCCGACATCTCCGGTCTTACGCACGGTGTGGGTTGGTGCGCACCTCAGCAGGGCGCCTGCAAGCTCACGCTGAACGTCAAGGACGGCATCATCGAGGAGGCCCTCGTTGAGACCATCGGCTGCTCGGGCATGACCCACTCTGCCGCCATGGCTTCCGAGATCCTTCCCGGTAAGACCATCCTCGAGGCCCTCAACACCGACCTCGTCTGCGACGCCATCAACGTTGCTATGCGCGAGATCTTCCTGCAGATCGTTTACGGCCGCAGCCAGACCGCGTTCTCCGAGGGCGGCCTGCCCGTGGGCGCCTCCCTCGACGACCTCGGCAAGGGCCTTCGCTCTCAGGTCGGCACCATGTTCGGCACCAAGGCCAAGGGCGCTCGTTACCTCGAGCTCGCTCAGGGCTACGTCACCCGCATGGCTCTCAACGACAAGAACGAGATCATCGCGTTCGAGTTCCTGAACCTCGGCAAGTTCACCGACGCCGTCAAGGCCGGCAAGACCCCCGAGGAGGCCATCGCTGGCGCTATGGGCCACTATGGTCAGTGGGAGAACGCTGCCAAGTACATCGACCCGCGCACCGACGAGGAGACTCACTCCGTCGCCAGCGTGTTCCCGGTTCACGAGTAGAAAGGGAGGGAAATAACTATGACTGTTACGTTCGAAGGTTACGAGCGCCGCGCTGACAAGATCAACAAGTGCCTCGCCGACAACGGCATCGCCTCCCTCGAGGAAGCTCTGCAGATCTGCACCGACAAGGGCTTCAACCCGCGTGAGATCGTCAACAACACCCAGTCCATCGCCTTCCAGAACGCTGAGTGGGCCTACACCCTCGGTTGCGCTCTCGCTGTCAAGCGTGGCGCCAAGTCCGCTTCTGAGGCTGCCGCCATCATCGGCGAGGGCATCCAGGCCTTCACCGTTCCCGGCTCCGTCGCCGAGGACCGCAAGGTCGGTCTGGGCCACGGCAACCTGGGCGCTATGCTGCTCTCCGACGACACCGAGTGCTTCGCCTTCCTGGCCGGTCACGAGTCCTTCGCTGCCGCTGAGGGCGCTATCGGCCTGGCTCTGAACGCCAACAAGGCTCGCAAGAAGCCGCTGCGCGTTATCCTCAATGGTCTGGGCAAGGACGCCGCCCAGATCATCGCCCGCATCAACGGCTTCACCTATGTGAAGACCCAGTTCGACTACTACACGGGCGAGCTCAAGGTCGTCGAGACCATCCCCTACTCCGATGGTCCCCGTGCTGCCGTTAACTGCTACGGCTCCGACGACGTCCGCGAGGGCGTTGCCATCATGTGGCACGAGAACGTCGACATCTCGATCACCGGTAACTCCACCAACCCCACGCGCTTCCAGCACCCCGTCGCTGGCACCTACAAGAAGGAGCGCATCGAGGCTGGCAAGAAGTACTTCTCCGTCGCTTCTGGTGGCGGCACTGGCCGTACCCTGCACCCGGACAACATGGGCGCCGGCCCTGCCTCTTACGGCATGACCGACACCATGGGCCGTATGCACTCCGACGCCCAGTTCGCCGGTTCTTCCTCCGTGCCTGCGCACGTTGACATGATGGGTCTCATCGGCATGGGCAACAACCCCATGGTCGGTGCCACCGTCGCCTGCGCTGTTGCCGTCGAGGAGGCCCTCAAGGCCTAATCGCGCCCGCGCGATGCTCAGATAGTTGAGCTTTGGAGCCGTTACCTTTTAAGGTGGCGGCTCTTTTTGTTTGCGCTGTCGCAGGGTAGCTAATGCCGATATATCAGTTGGGGCGAAATACGAGATGTGATGAGATGGAATGTCAGAGCGTCCACGACACCCACCTG
>CABUDZ010000038.1 GCA_902490445.1 uncultured Collinsella sp. | reverse complement strand
TATTTAGATAGAAAAAGAAAAGCCCTAAGAGATTCTCTTAGGGCTTTTCTTTGACATATAGAGCTATCCGAAATGCAAGACGTTCTATGACACAGGAGGCACATATGGTAGATTCCAAGCAGGCTCCACTCGACTCCGCGGCAGCCGCAAAAGCAGCGTTCGCTTCGGTCCAGGACAAGCCATTCCCCGATGATATCTTTACGGCTCCCGAGCTTCGTTGGGCTGTGATCGGGTGCGGCGTTATCGCCAACCAGATGGCCCAGTCTCTCGCTCTTGCCGGCCGCAAGCTTGCGGGCGTCGCCAACCGTACGCTGTCCAAGGCTCAGGCTTTTGCTGAGCAGTATGGCATCGAGAAGGTCTATGAATCGGTTGAGGACCTCTACGCCGATCCGGGCATCGACGCCGTCTATATCACCACGCCGCACAACACGCATATCACCTATCTGCGTGACGCGCTGGCCGCCGGCAAGCACGTGCTCTGCGAGAAAGCCATTGCCCTCAATTCCGCTGAGCTCGACGAGGCGCGTGCCATCGCCGACGAGCACAACGTCGTCCTCATGGACGCCACCACGGTGCTTCATATGCCCTTGTATCAAGAGCTGCGCCGTCGCATGGATGCCGGCGAGTTTGGTCGCATGAACCTCGCCCAGCTCAACTTTGGTAGCTACAAGGAGTACGGCGATCTGACCAATCGCTTCTACAACCGCAACCTTGCTGGCGGTGCCATGCTCGACATTGGCGTGTATGCCCTGTCCGTCATGCGTCTCTTTATGGCAAGCCAGCCCATTGAGGTCGTTTCGTTGGGCAACACCTGTGAGACCGGTGTTGACGTTGCGGGCGGCATCGTCTGCCGTAATGCCGAGCAGCAGCTGGGTGTTGTGAGCCTCACGCTCCACTCCAAGCAACCCAAGCGCTCGATTATTAGCTTCGATAAGTGCTATATCGAGGTCAACGAGTATCCGCGCGCCGATCACGCGACCATCGTGTGGACTGCGGACGGCCACCGCGAGGAGGTCCACGCCGGCACTGAGGCTTACGCCCTTTGCTATGAGATGGCCGATCTTGAGAAGGCCGTTGCCGGCGACGACTCTAAGCGTGAGCTTCTGGGCTATGCTTCTGATGTTATGGAGCTGATGACCAAGCTACGCGCCGACTGGGGAGTCGTGTACCCCGAGGAGGAGTAAGCGATGCTAGCGGAAGATAGGCTCAACGCGATCGTGTCGATGGTTCAGCAGACCGGCTCGGTTACCGTGCCGGAGCTTGCCGAAGCCCTGGGCGTGACGGCGTCTACCATTCGGCGCGACCTGCAGACGCTCGACCGAGCACACCGTATCGCCAAGGTGCACGGAGGCGCGACAAGTCTGGAGCGCGCGCACGTGACGCGCGATCTAACGCTTAATGAGCGCAGCGACCTCCATAACGATGACAAGGAGCGTATCTGCGCCCGTGCGGCGGCGCTTGTGGAGCCTGAGAGCTTTGTATACATCGACTCGGGCTCGACGACGCTCAGGCTCATCGAGCATCTTCCCCACCTTGAAGATGTCACCTACGTGACCGATTCCGTGCTCCATGCTCAGCGCCTTGCTTTGCGGGGTATGCGTACCGTGGTGCTGGGCGGCGAGCTCAAACCTGAGACCGAGGCGCTCGTTGGCCCCGATGCCTTGGCAACCTTAGATCGCTACAACTTCAACTGTGGCTTTTGGGGCTCTAATGGCATCGCCGCCGAGCAGGGCTTCACGGCGCCCGATATCGAGGAGGCCCAAGTAAAGCGCATCTCGATGCGTCATACGGCCAAACGCTTCGTAATCTCGGACGCCAGCAAATTTGGCATGGTGGCGCCCGTCAAGTTTGCGGACTTCCGCGACGCAACGATTATTACCGCAGGCGATGTCCCTGCCAAGTACCGGGCAATGGACAACGTCATCACGGTCTAACAGCAAGGGACGGGCTAAGGCCAAAACCACCGCGAAGGGGCAGGAACCTTTGTGGTGGTTTTGACGTTTGTCCAGATAAAACCTGCCAAAATAAACCTGTCCCTTTTTGGCAGGTTTTAGGGCTCCCAGGGGCAGGGGGCTTCGATGTGGACGTGCTCGCCGGTTACGGGATGCGTAAAGGACACGCTGTGGGCGTGGAGCATGAGGCCACAAGGACGCGGCGTCCCGTACAGGTCGTCGCCCACCAGGGGATGGCGCTCGCTCGCCAGGTGCACGCGAATCTGGTGTTTGCGGCCGGTGAGCAGCTCGACATCGATATACGAGCGCGTGGGCAGGCCGCGGCGGCTCTTAAGACGCTTGAGCACCTTCACGCGCGTTTGAGACGGCTTGCCGCTGGCGCCGACGCGCATCTTTCGGCTGTCGTGACGGTCGCGGGCGATGGGCTTGTCGATGAGCTTTTCGTTCCAGTCGATCTTGCCCTCGGCGAGCGCCAGGTAGTGCTTTTCGAAGGCGTGGTCGATGACCATCTGGTCAAAGGCGGGTTGCGTCTGCTTGTCGAGCGAGAACAGCACCACGCCGGTGGTGTTGCGGTCCAGGCGGTTGAGCGGCTGCATGTCAGTCGCGGCAAAGCCGTCGCCCATCGCCAGCAGCAGATCGCTGGCGTAGTCGGTAAGCGTGCGCTCGCCGGTGCCGTCACCGTGGACGATCATGCCGGCGGGCTTGTCGATGGCCATGAGCCAGGCGTCGCAGTAGAGGACTTGAGGTTCTTCGTTCACGTGTAAGCCTTTCGGTTAGCTAATTCCCACAAACATGCAGCCCGAGGTGGCGCCGCGCAGGCGGGCGGCCGGCTTGCGGCCGGCTTGAGCCGCCTCGACAGCGCGACGGACGCGAGCGACGGCACGGCCAATCTCATCGGCCTCGAGCAAGGTTCCGTCGACCATAAGACGGCGCACGCCGGCATCGAGCAGCTGCGGAACTTGCGGCGTGAGGTCGATGGGGTAGGCGTCGTACAGGCGTGAGCGGCCGTGGATGTCGGTACGCACCGGCATGACCTTGCCGTCGATATTCTTGAGCGAGAGCTTGCGGGCACGCAGGCGGCAGTTGGCACAATCGTGGATGCAGCCGTTGGCAACCTGCAGAATGCAATGCTCGCTTGTCATGACGCGCGGGCGGCCAAAGACGGTGATGCCCAGAGCCGCGGGCGCGGCGGTGCCGAGCGAGATAATCTCGTCGAGCGTGATCTCGGGCGAGAGCCAAAACGCACCGGCTCCGCGCTCGGCAAGCGCCTCCATGCAGGGCGTGTTGTGCACCGGCAGGCAAGAGCGAATCTCGGCCGTGGCGCCAACCTGGGCGGCCAGGGCAAGCTCAGAGATGTTGCCAATAGCGACCGTGGCGCCGGCAACAACCCACGGGTCGACGCGTACGTGGTCAACGGCGCGGCAGACCTCGTCGAGCACGGGTACGATGCCCTGCTCGAGCGCATCGGCGGGGGAGAGTTCAGCCGCATCGAGCGCGTCGGTGGTCATGTAGATGCGCGTTGCACCCTCCGCGCGGGCCGCCTCGGCGGCCTCGAGCGAGGTGACGGTGGCGCAGATCTGCGGCTCATCGCGGTAGTGCTCGGGCATGGGGCGCGTGCACTTGTCGAGCACCGGTAGCTCGAGCGTGCGGGCGCGCTCCTCGTACGGTGCCAGAATGGCCTCTTCCAGCGCCTTACAAGCGGCGGCGCGCACCTTGTGCACGGCGGAAAAGCCCATGCCGCAACTCTCGTCGAGGGCCACGTCAAAGCTCGCGGCCTCAAAGGGAGAGGAGCCCATGCGCCCGACGTGCTCAACCAGATCGGATGCCTCGACGGCGCGGGTCTTGGCGGCCTCGACGGTGAAGCCCGTGGCGGTGGCGGTGAGCGCGGGGTCGTCACAGCAGGTGAGCGTGACAGTAAACGGCTTGCCCAGGCGCGCCACGACGGATACATCAACAGCTCGGCGGCGCAGCACATCGCGCTTGAGCGCGGCGCTGGCAGCGTCAATAGCGCGCTGGCTTCGAATCACGCGCACGCGGCAGCCCTCGGGCATGCTACGGGGCACGCGACACTCGATAACATCGCCGGCAGCGGCATCATCGGCGGCGATGGTGGTCAGGAACTGGTCGAACTCATCGTCGTGGCGAAGCTCCAGCAGGTCGCCCTTGCCCACGGGCTCAAACAACTCAATGCGGGCGATGGCGGCGCGGCGACGGCGGTCGTCGGGCTTGAGCCCGCGCACATCGCGGTTGGCCAGGTGGCTGCCGAGCACCGTGCCCACGATCTGGCCGCGGTTGTTGGAGCGCTCGTAACTCATCATCTCGTCACCCGAGGTACCGTCCTGATAGGCGTGCGTAAAGTCGCGGTTAAAGCAGCGCTTGAGCTGGCGCTGGCGGGCGGCTTCCTCGTCCTTGGCAACGGTGGCTCCGGATAGCATGTCGTCAATTTCGTGACGATACACATCAACGATGGAGTACACGTAATCGGGCGCCTTCATGCGGCCCTCGAGCTTGAGCGACGCGGCGCCGGCGTCATACAGACGGCGAACAAGCTGCGAGGTGTTGGTGTCACGCGGGCACAGCGCGCGCTCGCGACCGGCAGGGGAGAGCGAGCGACCGTTCTCGTCGATCAGCTCGTAGGGCAAGCGGCAGGGCTGGGCGCACATGCCACGGTTGGCCGATCGTCCCGCCATGGCAAAGCTCGAAAGCAGACACAGGCCCGAATAGCAAAAGCAGATGGCGCCATGGCTAAAGACCTCAAGGTCCACATCGGGCGCGGCATCGTGAATGGCGGCAATCTCGTCGATGGAAAGCTCGCGCGAGAGGGTCACGCGGTCGGCGCCCTGCTCGCGGCACCAAAGGGTTCCGCGGTCGTCGTGGATGTTCGTCTGGGTCGAGATATGCGTCTCGATGCTGGGCATCGTGCGTTTGACCTCAAAGAACAGGCCCCAGTCCTGGATGATGAAGGCGTCGGCGCCCAGCGTGGAGCAGCGATGGATGAGCTGCAGCGCATCGCTCATCTCGGATTCCTTGATGACGATGTTGACCGTGACGTAGACGCGCGAGCCGGCCAGATGCGCGGCGCGGCAGGCCTGCTCAAAGGCCTCGTCGGTAAAGTTGGTGGCCTTGCGGCGGGCGTTGAAGCTGCCCATGCCGCAGTAGATGGCGTCTGCCCCGGCGGCGAGTGCGGCGGCAAAGGGCTCGGGCCCTCCGGCGGGCGCCAAAAGCTCGGGTCTGCGGTTGGTGGTTCGACTGGCGGTTGCGGTCATATCCTGCCTTTCAAAATGCTCAGATAATCAAAAGTATAGTGGTGCCGTCGCGGCAGGCGATGCCCGTGCTCTAAGCGGGATAAAGTCTTCAGCAGCTTGGACTGGCTGCTTCACATGAGAACCGTTCAGCGGTCCGGGGAAACCGTTGGGCGATAAAATATTCTCGCAACGTGATAATAATCTTGCATCGCGCGGACACCTTGAGTACTATCCCAATCAAGCGCGGTGTTCAGACCGAACTGTGCCTCCCGGTGTGAACGCCGCGCTCCCGTTCCCTTTTACTTGTAAGGAGAAAAACATGAGCAAGACCGTCGTGTCTTCCGATAACGCACCCGCAGCCATCGGCCCGTATTCCCCTGGTATCCAGACCGGCAACATGGTGTTCCTGTCCGGCCAGCTGGGCATCGATCCCGCAACTGGCAAGATGCCCGAGGGCGTCGAGGCCCAGGCCAAGCAGTCCCTTGCTAACGTCGAGGCCCTGCTGACCGCTGCCGGCGCCACCTTTGCCGATGTCGTCAAGACCACAGTCTACCTGGCTGACATTGCCGACTTCGCCGCCGTGAACGAGATCTACGCCTCCAAGTTCGAGGCCCCGTTCCCCGCGCGCAGCGCTTTCCAGGTTGCCGCTCTTCCGGCTGGCGGTCTGGTCGAGATCGAGGTCGTCGCCGCTCTCTAAGGCGTTGACCACAACTAAACATGACATGCAAAAAGACCCTGCAGCGCGTGCGAGCTGCAGGGTCTTTTGTCAGGTGACGAATCGCTTGTGGAGCCGCGCTCCATTTTGCTCGTTAGCCCTCCTTGCGGACTTTTTGCAGGTAGCGGTAGACGCTGGGCTCCGAGATGCCCAGCGAGGTGGCGGCGCAGGCCACGGCGCCCTTGAGCATGAACACCCCGTTGCCGTTGAGGTGGCGAATGACGTCCACGCGGTCGCTCTGACCAAGCGACGCTACATCCAGCCCGCGCGCGCTCAGCAACTCGGCAATGCTGCGGTCGATGAGCTCCTGTGTGGACTCCGAAAGGCTTTCGACCTCGATAGGGGCGGGCTCCGTGCGCGTCGGCGCCGCGTCGAAGCACGCCATGAGCTGCTGCGCCATGGCGTTGATGGAGCGTACGGTCGAGAGGTCGGTGTTGACGCAGAGCATACCGACGATCTCGTCATTTTCGCGGATAAAGAACGTCGCGGACTCCAACGTCTTGCCACCGGCACCGCGCCCCTCGTAGCCCGTAATAAACGGCAGGTCGCGATACTTGGGGTCGTGCATGATCTTGAGCGCCAGATCGGTGGCGGGACCGCCGACCTTGCGGCCGCTCACGATGCCGTTGCGAATATCGACGATGGCGTGGTCGGGATCCGAGAAATCGTGCAGGACGATCTCGCTGTTCTTACCGAGTATCTGCTCCAGGAAATCGACCATCGGCAAAAAGCGACGTACGGTCTCGTTCACGGGCAACTCCTTTGGGTGAAATCGGAAGGTTCATAACAATTTTTTCTCATGGTAACACGCTACTCTTCATCTCGTATATCCGCAGGTACATTGCGTAATACAGACGAACGGTAGGAATTTGGCGGTAAACGGTTGACCAAAAGAAAAGTTAGATGTTATTTTGACCAGACACTTTCCTGACCTGCGGAAATGCATTATCTCAGCTGAAGAATAGTCTGATAACAAAAAATTATTATTGAGAATGAGAATCATCTTTAATACGATATGCAACGAAGGCACAACCTCAACCCCGCACTGCGTCACAATAGAGCGTTAGATGCGAAACAACTATTTCGAGGATTGGTGGTCAAATGACCCAGGAGACGGTTACGAACGGCACTGAAGCCCTGTTCACTCGTGAAGGCATGCCTCCCGTTAAGGAAATGATCCCGTGTGCCCTTCAGCACGTACTGGCTTCGTTTGCCGGTATCATCACCCCGGCTGTCATCATGGCCGGCGTCTACGGCTTTAATAGCCAGCAGAGCACCGACATCATTCAGGTTGCGCTCATTCTTTCGGCAATCGACACGGCCCTTCAGGCCTTCGCTCCCTTCCGTCGCATCGGCGGCGGCCTGCCCATCGTCATGGGCGTTTCGTTCGCGTTCCTGCCGGCTCTGCAGGCCATGGGTGCCTCGGGCTTTAGCTTTGGTGCGCTGCTGGGCGGCGAGATCGTCGGCGGCGCCGTCGCGGTCCTCTTTGGTCTGGCCTACAGCAAGATCAAGTGGCTGTTCCCGCCCGTCGTGACCGGTACGGTCATCTTCTCCATCGGCGTTTCGCTGTATCCCACGGCCGTCAAGTATATGGCCGGCGGTATGGGTACGCCGCTGTGGGGTACTCCGCAGGCCTGGTGCGTCGCTCTTATCACCTTCGCCGTGGTCTTTGCGCTCGCCAACTTTGGCAAGGGCACGCTCAAGCTGGGATCCGTGTTCTTTGGCATGATCGTTGGCATGATCGTTTCGATCCCCTTTGGCATGATCGACTTCTCCAGCGTCGCCACCGCTCAGGTCTTCGCCCTTCCCAAGCTCATGCCCTACGCGCTCGAGTTTGATCCCGAAGTCTGCATTACCCTCGCTGTTGTGTTCCCCATGGTTGCCATCCAGGTTATCGGTGACGTCTCCGCCGCCTGCCTGGGCTCCATCGACCGTATGCCCACCGAGCGCGAGCTCTCCGGCGCTATCGTGTCCCAGGGCCTCACCTCTATGGTCGGCGGCCTGCTGGGCGGTCTTCCCACCAGCGCCCTTGGCCAGAACGTGGGCATCATCTGCTCCAACAAGGTCGTCAACAAGTGGGTCTTTGTGATCATCGCGGCCGTCTTTGCCATCGCCGGTCTGTTCCCGCAGCTCTCTGCCGTCCTTTCCGCTATCCCGCAGCCCGTTATCGGCGGCGCGACCGTCGGCGTCTTTGGCACCATCACCATGAACGGCGTGCGCATGTTCACCCGCGAGGGCCTCACGCAGCGCACTACCACCATCGTCGGTACCTCCGTCGTCTTTGGCCTGGGTATCTGGATGGCCAGCGGCTGCCTTGCCGGCGAGGGTATGCCCACCTGGGTGTCCACCGTCATCGGCTCCAATGCCGTAACCCCCACCGCCATCATGGCCATTGTCCTTAACCTGATCCTTCCGCAGACGCCGGTCGTGGCTCAGCACATCGATGCTGCCAAGGACGCTGCCGTGGATCTGGTCTTGCCCGAGAGCAAGAAGTAGCCAATTCGGTGCTATTCGTCGGCGGACGCATCGCCTCGTCCGCCGACGTCATGCGGCGCCAAGCCGCACTTCAAAGGGTTTGTCCCTTTGGTGAAGCGTTGACGGGAGAGGGCCCGTTTCCGGTGTAGGCCGGCGCTTCGCACTCCGCCATGTCAGAGGTGTCAAACCCCGCCTCTGATGTCGAAGGGAGCATCCATGCTTCTGGTCGCTAACGGTTCCGTCTTTACCCGCAACGCTCAGGCCCCGTTCATCCCCAACGGTGCAGTCGCCATTGACGGAGATACGATCGTCGAAGTGGGCCCCGAGTGCGAGCTCAAGTCCAAGTACCCGGATGCCGAGTACGTCGACGCCCGGGGCAACCTCATCATGCCCGGACTCATTAACTGCCACACCCACATCTACTCGGGTCTGGCCCGCGGCCTTGCCATTAAGGGCTGCAACCCCACCAACTTCCTGGAGAATCTTGAGCAGCAGTGGTGGAAGATCGACGACAACCTGACGCTCGACGGCACCAAGGCCAGCGCCTATGCCACGATTTTGGACTCCATCCGCGATGGCGTCACTACGATCTTCGATCACCATGCGAGCTTCTGCGAGATTCCGGGAAGCCTCTTTACCATTAAAGATGCAGCTCAGGAGCTGGGCATGCGTTCGTGCCTGTGCTACGAGGTCTCCGATCGCCGCGGCCAGGAAAAATGCGACCAGGCCATTGCCGAGAACGCCGAATTTGCCCAGTGGGCCGCCAAGGAGCGTCGCGATAACGACAACCACATGATCGCCGCCATGTTTGGCGGACATGCCACCTTTACGCTTTCGGACGAGACCATGGACAAGATGGCCGAGGCCAACAACGGCTTGACCGGCTTCCACATTCACGTGTGCGAGGGCATGAACGATGTGTGGGACTCCCGTCTCAACCGCGGCGGCATCAGCCCCGTCGAGCGCCTGCTGCAGCACAATCTGCTGGGTCCCGACACCATGCTCGGCCACTGCATCCACGTGACGCCTGCCGAGATGGATATCGTCAAGGAGTCCGGTACCTGGCTCGTCAACAACCCCGAATCCAATATGGGCAACGCCGTGGGCTGCGCCCCCGTGCTCGAGTTCTTCCGCCGCGGCATCCCCGTGTGCATGGGCACCGACGCCTACACCCACGATATGCTCGAGAGCCTCAAGGTCTTCCTGATCATTCAGCGCCACAACGCCGCCATGCCCAACGTGGGCTGGTGCGAGGCCATGACCATGCTGTTCGAGAACAACGCCAAGATGGCGAGCAAGTACTTCGATCGCAAGCTCGGTGTGCTCGAGGCCGGTGCTGCCGCCGACGTCATCGTTATGGACTACAAGCCCTTTACGCCGCTGAGCGAGGAGAACATCGACGGCCACATGCTCTTTGGCATGATGGGCAAAAATTGCCGCACCACCATCATCAACGGCCGCGTCCTGTACAAGGATCGCGAGTTCGTTGACATTGATGAGGACAAGATCAACGCGTGGACCATGGCCGAGTCCAAGAAGCTCTGGAGCACGCTCAACGATCGCGCCTACTAATTACAAGTAGATTTGCGCGCGTCAGATGTTTCGCCGCATCCGACGCGCGTATAGGCGACCTCCGCGGGGTCGCCGGCGCTGTGCTAGCGCTACACCGTATTTGCGCCCGCCGCGCGGTCTCGCCGGGCGTTACAGAGAGGAGCTCACTATGAGCGACATCATGAGGCCGATCCCGTTTTCGCAGCTGATGAACTGGATCATCGAGGAGCACAAGACTCAGGGCGCCGTCTTTGGCGTGCGCAAGATGGCCACGACCAACCAGGAGGGCGCGCTTCCCATTTTTGACGAGCGCATCGAGACTCCGTTTGGCCCGGCCGCCGGCCCCAATACACAGCTTGCCCAGAACATCGTGGCCTCTTATGTGGCCGGTTCTCGCTTCTTTGAGCTCAAGACCGTCCAGGTTATGGACGGCGAGGAGCTTTCCCGTTGCGTCAACAAGCCCTGCATTGTGGCGCAGGACGAGTGCTACAACTGCGAGTGGTCGACCGAGCTCGAGGTTCCGCAGGCCTTTGCCGAGTACGTGAAGGCATGGTTCGCCTGCCACCTGATCGCTCGCGAGTACGGCCTGGGTAGCCCGGACGGCTTTGTCTTCAATATGTCCGTGGGCTATGACCTGGAGGGCATCAAGAGCCCCAAGGTCGACGCCTACATCGAGGGCATGAAGGACGCCAGCGGATCTGACGTCTGGAACGAGTGTCGCACATGGGCGCTCGCCAATCTGGACCAGTTTGAGCATGTCGATGCCGCGTTTGTCGAGTCCATTCCGGCGCGCGTCTCCAACTCTATCACCGAGTCTACCCTGCACGGTTGCCCGCCAGCGGAGATCGAGCGCATCGCGACCTATCTGATCACCGAGAAGGGCCTCAACACCTACATCAAGTGCAACCCCACGCTGCTGGGCTATGAGTTTGCCCGCCAGCGTCTGAATGAGCTGGGCTTTGACTACATCGTCTTCGACGATACGCACTTCCGCGAGGACCTGCAGTGGGCCGACGCCGTGCCCATGTTCGAGCGCCTGATTGCCCTGTGCGCCGAGCGCGGCCTGGAGTTTGGCGTCAAGCTGACCAACACGTTCCCCGTCGACGTGACGAGGAACGAGCTGCCTTCTACCGAGATGTACATGTCCGGCCGTTCGCTGTTCTCGCTGACCATCGAGGCCGCCCGCCGCATTACCGAGCAGTTCGATGGCAAGCTGCGCATCAGCTACTCCGGCGGTGCCACGGTCTACAACATCCGCGCTCTGTACGATGCCGGTATTTGGCCCGTTACCCTGGCGACCGACGTGCTCAAGCCCGGTGGCTACGAGCGCTTTAGCCAGATGGCCGGCGAGTTTACCGACCTGGATGGCAAGCCGTTCGCGGGCGTCTCTCTCGAGGCCGTGACCGCGATCCAGACCGACTCGCTCACCAACCCGCTCTATAAGAAGCCGCTGCGCCCGCTGCCCGACCGCAAGGTCGCCGGCAAGAGCCCGCTTTCCGACTGCTTTACCACGCCGTGCCGCACGAGCTGTCCCATCCAGCAGGATATTCCTGCCTACCTGGCGGCTGTTGACGAGGGCCGCTACGAGGACGCACTCAACATCATCATCGAACGCAACGCCCTGCCGTTCATTACCGGCACCATCTGCCCGCATCCCTGCGGCCGTGCCTGCGAGCGTGCATTTTACGAGCCCGAGGGCGCCCAGATTCGCGCCAGCAAGCTCAAGGCCGCCCGCGAGGCCATGACCGCCGTGCTGCCCAAGCTGCGCGCCCAGGCTATCGCCAACGACGGTGAGCGCAACGTTGCCGTTATCGGCGGCGGCCCGGCCGGCCTGGCGACGGCGTTCTTCCTGACGCGTGCCGGCGTGCCCGTCACCATCTTCGAGGCCCGCGACTCGCTCGGCGGCGTGGTCCGTCACGTGATCCCCGAGTTCCGCATCTCGAGCGACGATATCTCCCACGATGCCGAGCTCTGCCTGGCCTTTGGCGCCAAGGTTCAGCTTAACGCCCGCGTGGAGTCCATTGACGAGCTCAAGGCCCAGGGCTTTACCGACGTGGTCGTGGCCACCGGTGCCTGGATGCCCGGTTCCGCTGGTTTGGGCGAGGGTGCCGAGCTCGACGTGTTGGAGTTCCTCGAGGCCGCCAAGAAGGGCGAGAAGCTCGAGCTGGGCAAGGACGTCGTGGTCATTGGCGCCGGCAATACCGCCATGGACGCGGCCCGCGTGGCCAAGCGCCTGGCTGGCGTGAAGAACGTGCGCCTGGTGTATCGCCGTACCAAGAAGCAGATGCCCGCCGACGAGGAAGAGCTCGATCTTGCTCTTGCCGACGGCGTTGAGTTCTGCGAGCTGCTGGCGCCCAAGGCGCTCAACGGTGCCGTGCTGACCTGCGATGTTATGGAGCTTGGCGAGCCGGACGCAAGCGGCCGTCGTAGCCCTGTCGCCACGGGCGAGACCGTCGAGCTTGCCGCCACCACGGTGATCTGCGCCGTGGGCGAGGGCATCGATGCCAGCCTGTACGACGCCGCGGGCGTCGAGCACGACCGTCGCGGCCGCCTTGCCGCCACCTCCACCGGCGTCGAGGGCGTCTGGGCTGCAGGTGACTGCCGTCGCGGTCCGGCCACCGTGGTCGAGGCTATCGCCGACGCCGCCGAGGTCGCCCGTGCCATTGCCGGCGTGGACTTTAACAAGTACGCCGACTGCAACGAGCAGGCCGGTCGCGAGGACACCTGCTACGAGCGCAAGGGGTCGCTGTGCCGCGACAAGCGCAACTGCACCAAGACCCGCTGCCTGGGCTGCGGCTCGGTGTGCGAGGTCTGCTGCGACGTGTGCCCCAACCGCGCCAACGTGGCAATTAAGGTGCCGGGCCTGGCCAAGCATCAGGTGGTACATGTCGACGGCATGTGCAACGAGTGCGGCAACTGCGCCGTGTTCTGCCCCTACCAGGAGGGTCGTCCCTATAAGGACAAGCTCACCCTGTTCTGGAGCGAGCAGGACATGGAGAACTCCGAGAACGAGGGCTTCCTGGCTGTGGACGAGGACCACTTTAAAGTCCGCGTCGCCGGCACGGTCCGCACCGTCTCGGTCGATGCCGTCAACACCGGTCTTCCCGAGGCCGTCCGCCTGACCATCAGGGCCGTGCGCGACAACTATTCGTACCTTCTTAAGAAATAGGCGAGTCTCTTATGGCCAAATCCATTCAACATAACGTGGCCTACGTTGCCTGCGGAAGCGGCTGTGCCTCCGCAGGCGGCGACGCCCGCTGCAGCGAAGGCTGCATTGGCTGTGGCGCCTGCGTCACGGCCTGCCCCCACGGCGCCATTGCGCTGGTTGATGGCATCGCCCGCGTGGATCGCTCCAAGTGCACGGGCTGTGGCCTGTGCGGCATGGCGTGCCCGCAGCGCGTGATTGCCTTCGTTCCCGGCTACCAGAACATTCTGGTGCGCTGTAACAACACCGACAAGGGCGCCATTGCGCGCAAGATCTGCGACACGAGCTGCATCGGTTGCGGCATGTGCGCCAAAAAGTGCCCTGCCAGCGCTATCCGCATCGAGGACAACTGCGCCCATATCGACGGCGCGGACTGCCTGTCGTGCGGCATGTGCGCCGTCGTCTGCCCGCATGGCGCCATCCACGACCGCACCGGCATCGCCGCCGGCGTGTAGAAGGGAATCACCATGGCACAGGAATTCACTTTTACCGTTAACGGCGTCGAGCGCACGACGACTCAGAACAAGCCGCTGCTCCGCTACTTGCGCGACGACCTGCATATCCATTCCGCTAAGGACGGCTGCTCCGAGGGCGCCTGCGGTACCTGCACCATCCATGTAGACGGCGCGGCCGTCAAGGCGTGCGTGCTGACCACCGCTCTTGCCGCCGGCCGTAACATCGTGACCGTCGAGGGCCTGCCCGAGGACGTGCGCGAGGCCTTTGTGTACGCCTTTGGCGCCGTGGGCGCCGTGCAGTGCGGTTTTTGCATCCCCGGCATGGTCATGGCGGGTGCAGCGCTCATCGCCGAGGACCCCGAGCCCACCGAGGAGCAGATCAAGTACGCCATCCGCGGCAACGTCTGCCGCTGCACCGGCTACAAGAAGATTATCGAGGGCATTTCGCTGGCCGCTGCGGTGCTCCGCGGCGAAAAGCAGATCGACGAGGATCTGGAGCGCGGCGACAACTACGGCGTAGGCAAGCGCGCCTTCCGTATCGACGTGCGCAAGAAGGTGCTCGGCGAGGGCAAGTATCCCGACGACATCGACGAGCTCGATCAGCCAGGTCTGACCTACGCCAGCGCCGTGCGCTCCAAGTATCCGCGCGCCCGCGTGCTCTCCATCGACACTTCCAAGGCCGAGGCCCTGCCCGGCGTGGTGGGCATCCTGCGCGCCGAGGACGTGCCGGTCAACCAAGTCGGCCACCTTATCCAGGACTGGGACGTCATGATCGCGGCGGGCGATATCACCCGCTGCGTGGGCGATGCCATCGTGCTGGTGGTTGCCGAGGACGAGGCGACGCTCGAGAAGGCCAAGAAGCTCGTAAAGATCGATTACGAGCCGCTGGAGCCCGTGCGCAACATTGTCGAGGCCAAGGCCGCCGACGCCCCACGCCTGCATGACAGCTTCTTTGCCTTTGGCAACACGGTGGAGCTCAAGGACAACGTGTGCCAGAGCCGCCATGTGACGCGCGGCGACGCCGCCAAGGCGCTGGCAGAGAGCGCGTTCACCGTGACGCAGCGCTTTACCACGCCCTTTACCGAGCATGCCTTCTTGGAGCCCGAGTGCGCCGTTGCCTTCCCGTACAAGAACGGCGTCAAGGTGCAGTCGACCGACCAGGGCGCCTACGACACGCGCAAAGAGTGCGCCCACATGTTTGGCTGGGATAACGAACCCGAGCGTGTGGTCGTCGAGACCATGCTCGTGGGTGGCGGCTTTGGCGGTAAGGAGGACGTATCCATCCAGCACCTGGCCGCGCTTGCTGCCTATAAGCTCCAGCGTCCTGTGAAGTGCAAGCTCACGCGCGCTGAGTCGCTCGCGTTCCATCCCAAGCGTCATGCCATGGACGGCACCTTTACACTGGGCTGCGATGCCGAAGGCAACTTTACCGGCCTGGATTGCGAGATCAACTTTGATACCGGCGCCTACGCTTCGCTGTGCGGCCCGGTGCTCGAGCGTGCCTGCACGCATGCCGTCGGTCCCTACAAGTACCAGAACACCGACATTCGCGGTTTTGGCTACTACACCAACAACCCGCCCGCCGGTGCGTACCGCGGCTTTGGCGTTTGCCAATCCGAGTTTGCGCTCGAGAGCCTGATCGACCTGCTGGCCGAGAAGGTCGGCCTGGATCCGTGGGAGATTCGCTACCGAAACGCCATCGAGCCGGGCGAGGTTTTGCCCAACGGCCAGATTGCCGACTGCTCCACGGCGCTGAAGGAGACGCTGCTCGAGGTCAAGGATGCCTACTATGCGCATCCCGGACACGCCGGTATCGCCTGCGCCATGAAGAACGCCGGCGTGGGCGTTGGCCTGCCCGATGCCGGCCGCTGCAAGATTCGCGTCGAGAACGGCGTGGCCGTGGTCTATGCCGCCACGTCCGACATCGGCCAGGGCTGCAACACCGTCTTTTTGCAGGACGTTGCCGAGGCGTGCGGCCTGCCGCTTCGCTGCATTGCCAACGGCGAGTGCTCCACCGAGAACGCTCCCGATTCCGGCACCACGTCTGGTTCGCGTCAGACGGTCGTGACCGGCGAGGCCGTGCGCGGTGCCGCCTTCCTGCTGCGCGATGCCATGCTTGACATCGAGGCCGGCAAGCCTGCACCTGATACTCCCGTGAGCGCGCATGGCGACGGCGTCAAGATCGAGTACGACGACGGTCGCGCTTATCAGCTGCGCACGCAGGAGCTCGTCGCCGGCCAGGGCATGCATCCTCAGGATCCCACGGCCGCCATCAAGGCGCTCGAGGGATGCGAGTTTGGCTACGTGTACCTGGAGCCGACCGACAAGCTGGGCGCCGACGTTCCCAACCCCAAGAGCCACATCTGCTACGGCTTTGCCACGCATGTGGTCATTTTGGATGATGACGGCCGCGTGAGCGAGGTCTATGCCGCGCACGATTCCGGCAAGGTAGTCAACCCCATCTCCATCCAGGGTCAGATCGAAGGCGGCGTGCTCATGGGTATGGGCTATGCGCTTACCGAGGACTGGCCGCTCAAGGACTGCGTACCCCAGGCAAGGTACGGCACGCTCGGGCTGTTCCGTGCGCCCGAGATTCCGGATATCCACGCCATTTACGTGGAGAAGGACGAGCTACTGCCTGTGGCATATGGCGGCAAGGGCATCGGCGAGATCGCAACGATCCCCACGGCGCCCGCCGTGCAGAACGCCTACCGCGCGTTTGACGGTAAGCTGCGTCCCGATCTGCCCATGGTGGATACGCCATACAGCCGCGTCCGTCGCCGCGGGTAGGGTAGGGTGCGGACAGCCATTGCTGATGGGCTGTTTGCGCTTAACACCAACTGCACATGCTGCGCCTTTGGCCCCGGCTCCATCGCGAGCCGAGGCCTTTTGTTTGGAGCGCCTCCGCATACGGAAACTGCGTCCCGGATTTGGCGCTCAGAATGGGATGCGCTTTCCCTTTGGAGCCCTCGGCGGAAATTACATCCCAGAATTGGCACTCAGAACGGGATGTGCTTTCCTTTTTGGGCCCTCGGCGGAAACTACGTCCCGGAATCCAGCCCCGGAGTGGGATGCGCTTTCCGGATCGACCCTCAACCGGAAGCTGCGTCCCGGAATCATGCCTCAGAATGGGATGCGTTTTCCGCTGGCCGGTCGTTTGGAAAGCGCATCCCAGTTTGAGTGTTTATTCCGGGATGCGGTTTCCGCTGAAGGACTCAACCGGAAAGCCTGTCCAGCTCTGAGACGGGATTTCGGGACACGCTTTCCTCCAGGCCCGCCATCCGGAAAATGCATCCCGTTTTGAGCGTCCAGGCTGGGACGCGCTTTCCGTTGGCGTGGCCGTTGGGAAAACGCGGCCCAGATAGGGGGGATGCGATCCGGCGAGGCGTGGCCTAGCAGCTCCTACAGGTCCACCTCGTTGAGCCATGTCGGCAGCGCAGCCTGCCGGATGCCTGCCGTCTGTAGCTTTTTGGCGAGCACTCCTGCCGAGCGGACCTCGCTGATGGTAAAGCGCAGCAGAGGGTGACCGTAGAGCGATAGATGCGCCTCGCGCTGTCGTTCGGCAACGAGCGCCTCGGCGGTGGTGCGTCCGGCCAGCATAGTCTGGTCGGTATATTTGATGAGCCCGTCGAGCTCGCCCAGCGTGAGTTCCCGCGCCTGGCGTTCCCAGGCAAAGTCCGTTCGTATGGGCTTGGCCGAATCGAAGGGGTCCGTCAGCTTGTATTGAAGCCAGTCGGGCGCAAAGCCCGTCTCGATCATGATGGCTCGGGCGACCGATTCCCCGCCGCTCTCGGCGCGGGCGTCGGCATATCTAAGCGTTGTGAGGGCGGTGCGAATCGCGCGACCATTGCGGGCAGTCGCTCGTTGCTCAACGGCCTCCATCAGCTGTTCCGGCGCAAGGCCGAGCTTTGAGATCGCCGAATCGGCAATGGGCATGCCGTCGGCAAAACCAGTTTGCAGCAGGCAATCTGTGGCCGTTTGGATGGGCGGCGTTACCGATATGCCGGCTCTGCGTATTGCTCCGGCCGGCTCAATCTGGTGTCGCTGAATATGTGCGCCCGGACGAGCCGACGGCTTTGTCGAGCTGCAAACATGCACGACGTTCAGGTGTCGCCACGAGACCTCGAGCCCCAGCAGACAGGCGGCCGAAAACGAGCAGAACGTCCAATCGGGATGGATGATCGCAAGGGCGCGGATAATCTCGCAATGGCGTTGCGCTCGGTTGAGTTCATCCCAGCGCGTTTTTCGCGCAAACAACCCCGGCATGGG
Source organism: uncultured Collinsella sp. (assembly GCA_902490445.1). Taxonomy (GTDB): domain Bacteria; phylum Actinomycetota; class Coriobacteriia; order Coriobacteriales; family Coriobacteriaceae; genus Collinsella. The sequence continues at coordinate 393 of CABUDZ010000038.1, read as the reverse complement.
CGAGACAACCGTGCCGCCGGCGCGCCGAAGGAGCGCTTTTCGGATCGCCGTGCTCGGGGGAATCAGGCAGCGCCCCTCTTGTTCGGCTTGAGTGAGCAGTTGGTCGATGAGCTGGTCATTGCAATGGGTCATGAGCTACCGCCTCCTTTTGGGTAGCAAAAACGTATCAGCTGGAACTTGCCGCTCAGCTGACCAAAAGCTGACCAAAATCTAACCATGCAGGTAGATGACCTGCTTTTGGCGACATATTTCTTGTTTGAATCGGTGGGCGGTAATCGGCGACCGTGAACGGTAACTGGATATGAAGTCTTGGTAAGTTTCGGGACGTGTACTTTTTGAAAAAGAGCATTCTATCTGCTGTTTTGTGTTTCTGGATCGCATATTTGAAGGCAT
>CABUDZ010000037.1 GCA_902490445.1 uncultured Collinsella sp. | reverse complement strand
GCCATGATGTTTCTGGATTTTATCAACCTCCTAGCTCTTTGAGTTGCGGACAAAATCTTCAGGTGTTGGCGCCATGGCCGACAAGGCCCGCACGGTGCTTTCGGTATGTAATAACATGGGCGAGGTCTGGCTGCTCACGGCCGAGATACTCGACCTGATCGATCGCGGTGCGTCCAACATCATCTGCACGCAGCCCTTCGCCTGCCTGCGATTCGGTTAGCGAGGAGGCCGTGGCATCGGTCGCAAAGCGTCTGTGACGCGGTATTAAGAAGTAGCCGACCTGCTTCGGGCTAGATATGAGACGGAAGGGTGGTAGCCGTACCGGCTGCGGCCCTTTTTTACTGGATACATGTTGCGCAAATGGCCTTGCCGACGCCTTTCGTGGACTCGGATTTCGGAAGTGCGGGGAAAACTCCGAACCTTCGAGCACACTGCTCTTTTGAACTCTTGTGACCTGCGGTTTTGTTGCTAAAAAAGTCGGTCTGGTCGGCAGAACTCGATTTTTCACCGCACTTCCGAAAACTGCGATCTTGCAGTACGAAAAACGGCTTCCATAACTCTGGGTTTATTGATAAGTGTAGCCGTTCGCCGTATATCATTGTCCGTTTATGGAATCTATCTCCAACGAGTTGTAGTCATATGGTTTGATGTTGGAAACATATGATTACCGGCAGGCCGTAGGTGACGTTCCCCCTGATATCGGAGGTTCCGGGTATGTTTCGTGCTCCGTTAAACAACTATCGGTTGGGCTAACATGGATCGCCGTGTTATTTCGATAACCCTTGCAGTGGTTTGCCTAGCTGTGCTCCTGGGCGCTATAGGGCAGTTCGCTATAAGTCGAGAAACATCCTATATGCAGGAATGTGCTTCCGAAGGCTTTGCCATTGACGGTTACTATCGGGATGACGAAACAAGTCGGGAAACCCTGGCTTTTCTTGAGGAGGACAACTGTCGATGGCAGCTGGTCGACCAAGACGGAATCTGCACAGACGGGCAGTTTAAGCGTACGGATGACCCCAACATCCTGATATTAAAGAAGGAAAACGGCGAAGAATTCGGTACGGTCCACGTGGCGTATATTTCGCGCCGACGCGATCAGGGCTTGCTCTACCTATTTAGAGATACCAGGGTGACCCGTTTTTATCTGGTGAGTACCGGTCCGGCGTTTACAGTGGAGTCTGGCGATGTCGATGCGGACAGCTGATTCACGGCAATAAATCAGCGAGCGGAGCGCGGCCATGGACCGCGCCCCGCTATTTGCTCGTGGCCCGCGTCACGTCTGCGCCATGTCGTGACTCGCGGCTGCGCGCATCCATCCCACGTCGCGTATTACTGCACATCAAACTCCACGCGATCGAGCTCGGGCACATTGAGGTCGATGAGCTTGCGGGCTACACGGCGGTCGTGTGCCCCAAGCGCCTCGCTTGTCGTCACATGGGCGACAACCTCGCGCTCGACAAGGCCCTCCTCCTCGCCTTCGGTGGCCGAGGTCTCGACGGCAACGGTGTAATCCTTAAAACCCGGCAGCACCGCGGCAAGCTCGCGCGTGGTTTCGGTGACGCCGTAACCGTCCTGCACGCCGGCCTGCGCCGAGCCAATAGACCCCGCCGTCATAACGATGCAGGGGATGGCAAAGATCACCGTGCCCACGATGATGCGGCGGCGCACCTTGTGTGACAGCTCATCGACCTCGGCGTTTTCCTCGGCGGTCACAATGCCGTCGCCGTTGAGGTCACGTTTGAGCGGCACGCGCAAAAGAAGCAGCACGGCTTCGGCAGCCAGTGCGATAAAGACCACGTTGATGCCAAACTCGTAGAGGGCTGAAAGAAACAGCGACCCGCTTGCGATGGCGATGCCATAGCCCGCCGCGCACAGGGGCGGCATGAGCGCGGTCGCCACGGCCACGCCGGCGATGAGCGTTGCGGGTTCCTGGTCGCGCGAGTTGCCCAGCCCGCCCGCAAAGCCGCCCGCGAGCGCCACGGCGAGGTCCCAGACGGTGGGCGTCGAGTTGTCGATGATGGCGGCCGTGGTGGTTCCGAGCGGCGAGAGCTTAAAGTACAGCGTGGATGTGATCAGGCATAAGGCCATCTGCAGTGCGAGGCCGGCAATGGACTCGACAGTAATATCGCGGTCGAGCGTGGCGACGCCGTATGCCATGGCAAGGACCGATCCCATGAGCGGACAGATGAGCATGGCGCCCACGATGGCGATGTCCGAGTCGATATCGAGGCCGATGCTCGCGATGAGCATGGCGATGATGAGGATGCACAGGTGCGAGCCGGTCAGGCGCGCCCCGTTTACAAAACGCTTGCGGATCACGTGGTAGGGTGCGCGACCCTCACGAATGTTGAATGCGCGCTTTAAGAAGCGCGCGGTCTCGTCGGCGGCCTTGGTGTGAAGCGGCCGAATATCGTGGCGCCGGTGATGGCGCTCGCGCAGTCGCTTAATCTGTTGTTTGTCGAGTTCCATGTTCACCTCGTTTTGGCGCGGGCCGTACATCTTGCCCGTCGTCCTTACTCTACACCGTGGCGGGCAGGTCGGTTATCCTGCCATGGAGTTTAGGCGAGCAGGCAAACGAGGACGCATCACATGCGGATGCGGCCGAGGCCTTCGGCAGATACAAAAAAGCGCGGGGCCGGTTTGATTCCGACCCCGCGCTCTGCGCTGGTGCGTTGTTGTTCGGCCTACCCCAGCAGGCTCAGACCAACAGAGACAAACGCCAGGATAACGCCGACGATGGACTCGCCGCCGAGCAGGCCGCTGGCGACGACCAGGCCCTGCTCCTGGAAGGCGGCATCCTTGGAGGCCTTCTCCTCGTCCGAAAGACCGGCAGCGGCGTCGCGGCGTGCGGCCCACTTGTCGTAGGCGAGCTTGACGCAGGAGCCCAAGAAAGCCGTGAGCGACATATAGAACGGTAGGTACACGCCCAGGCCGATCATCATGGCCGGAATGCCGAGCCAGTACATGACGATGCCGGCGATAAAGCCACCTGCGAACCACGGCACGCTCGGGATGCCCGAGACCATGGTGGCGACGACGCTTGCCTGCGCGGCAACAAAGCTTTTGTCGGGGCCAAAGGCGTCCGGACCATAGGCGGTGACGAGCGCGACCATGACGGCTGCGGCGACCAGGGCGCCCACGATGCCGCCGATGGCTTGGCCGATCCACTGCGCACGCGGGTTGGTGCCCAGCACGGCGCCGGCCTTAAAGTCGTTCATGACGTCGCCCGCAAGGCCGCATGCCACGGCCACGATGCCGGCGATAAAGAACAGCTTGACCTGGGCGATCTGTGCGAAGGCGGCCACGATGAGCATAACGATGAGGCCAAAGATTTCCATGGGGTCGATGCCCGTCTGGCCGCAGCTCTGCGCGCTCATGATGGTGGTGACAAAGGTGAACAGCGTGACGATGACGGCCGGGACGGGGCCAAGGTCGAGCGCGATGGCGACGATCACGGCGATGGCGGCGGCGCCCAGGCCGATGATGCCGGCGTCGAGCTTAAGGGAGCCCGAGATGAGCGACTGCTCGTCGGTGTCGGTGGAGCTGTCGGCGGCAAGACCGCGGACGATACCGGCGACCTGCGGCAGGATGTCCTTGAGGACGACGGCGACGCCAAAGCCCATCATGAGGCCCATGCCCAGGGACTTGACGATGCCCTGCGCAGTCACAACGTCGAACAGACCGGCAGCGGTGCCGCCCACGATGATGCCAAAGTTGCCCAGCAGGGCGCCGGCAAACCAGAAGGCGACCGGGGCGAAGCCCACGAGGAAGCCGACGGAGAGCAGCATGGGCGAGTTGTAGATGCCAAAGGTCACGCCGGGGATGTTGAGCGTGCATAGCATGCTGGGCACCACGCCCAGGGCGTCGCGCAGCACGCTATAGATGCCGGCGATGGCCATGGAGCCAAAGAGCTGCTTGCCGGTCTTGCCGCCGGCCTCGGTCGCGCGCAAGGTCTGAGCTGCGGCGTTGCCGGTGGGGAACTCCAGCGCGGCGTCCACGATAAAGTGACGGTGGATGAGCGCGGTGGCCAGCAGGCCCAGGATGGTGCCGGCGAGCGCCACGATAAACATGTCGAGCCAGCTGATCTGGTCGGCATAGCCCAGCATCCAGGCGCCCGGGATGGTAAACGCCAGACCGCCGGCGACCATGGCGCCCGCGGACATGATGGTGTGGGTGACGTTTGCCTCGTTGAGGCTGGCGTTGCCCATGAGCTTAAGGAAGAACAGCGAGATGACGGCAGCGAAGACGATCGGCCAGGGGAGTGCGCCCATCTTGAGGGCGGTGTAGGCCGAGCTTGCCGTGATGATCACGCAGCCAAGGACGCCGATGACGACGCCGCGCAGCGTGAGTTGCCCGCGCATCGAAGCGCGGCTCGAGGGATTGCTCATATAAAACTCCTTTGCGTATATCCGCTTCCCCCGGGAGCGCCGCTACGGATACGGCGCGGGAAGTCGGGTTACCAAGGGCCGCCGCATGAGCTCGCAAACGACCGCGCATCAGTATAACCGCAAGCCAGTCATTTTGGGATGACTGGTTTAGGTAGGCGATATACTGCTGGACAGACGAAAGGAGCGCCGACGATGCTTAATGGGTGCGCATATATATTGACGGTCGACGTGGGCAACACGTTCATTCGCTTTGGCCTGTTTGCCGAGGATTCGGCCGCGGCACAGGAATGCCCGCTTGCGACGTGCGAGATCACGACGCCGTCGAGCATCACAGCCGACGAGGCGCGCATGAGGCTCACGCAGGTCATGGGCGCGCTGGCGGCCGATGCGGGCATGCCGGGTGCGCTTGTGCCCGCGGCTGCTGTACTGAGCTGTGTGGTCCCCGCGCTCGAGCGCCCGTGGAAGGCGGCGCTTTCCCGTACATGCACGGGGCGTGTGCTCACGGTGGGGCCGGGCCTCAAGACCGGCATGCCCGTGCACTACGACGATCCGGCCGAGATCGGCCCCGACCGCATCGCCGACGCCGTGGCTGCCCGCGCCGTCTACGGATCGCCGTGCATCGTGATTGACCTGGGCACGACGACTAATATCGAGGTCATCGACGCGTGCGGCACCTTTGTCGGCGGCGTCATCGCGCCGGGTCTGGCGCTTGGCGCCCGCTCGCTTTCGGCTGCTGCGGCGCGCCTGCCGCAGGTCGAGCCCTCGGCACCCACACATGTAATCGGCCGCAACACGCGCGAGGCCATGCGTTCGGGCGTGGTTCTGGGCGAGGTGGCACGCATCGACGGCATGCTCGACATGGTGCTTGCCGAGATGCGCGCGACCAAGGCCGCGGGGGAGGGCAATGTACCCATCGTCATTACCGGCGACGATGCCGAGGCACTTGCGGCGCTGGTCGGCCATAGCCTGACGGTCGATGACGCGCTGACGCTGCGGGGTCTCGCCGAGCTCTACCGCATCAATCAAAAGCCTCGTCGCGCATAAAGCCGAGGACATCGGTGGGAGAGGAAACAGCCCCACCTTTCACCTGCTACAATGGGTCAAATTATTGCGATTACGGAGGTGTCTGCCATGTCGGACGATCTTCATCAAACTTCGTCAGGCAAGCGCCTGGACGTCATTAGCTGGGACGAGTTCTTTATGAGCGTGGCCATCGCCGCGCAGCGCCGCAGTAAGGACCCCAACACGCAGGTGGGCGCGTGCATCGCCAGCACCAACCACCGCATCCTTTCGGTGGGCTACAACGGTACGCCCTCGGCGCTCAACGACGACTTTTTCCCGTGGGGCACGAGCGACGACCCGTTGCAGGACAAGCACAACTACGTGGTGCATGCCGAGGCAAACGCCGTGCTCAACTACCGTGGCTCGCTCAAAGATCTTGAGGGTTCCACGGTCTACGTCACGCTGTTCCCGTGCCACGACTGCGCCAAGATTTTGGCGCAGGTGGGCGTGGGCGAGGTTGTCTACCTGGACAATAAGTACGCCGACACCGATGATGGGCGCATCAGCCGCCGCATCCTCGACTCCTGTGGCATCAGCTACCGCCAGGTTATCGTCGATGTTCACATCGGCACCGAGGGACAGGCTCAGCAGTAGCGCGTGGCAACGCCAGCTGGCAACAAAAGGCAGCTAAAAGAGCCCCGTCCCAAATTGGCTGCTCGTGAAAGTCGTGTCCGCGCGCATGGATGGCTCGTGAGCGGGTACATGGCTGTAGTAACATAGCCCCTGTCCGCGGGCGCGCCCGCGTTATTGTGAGAAAGGAGCCCCTGTGGCTGTTAACGAAGAGCTGCTTAAGAAGGTTCTTGAGGAGATCCGCCCCAACCTGCAGGCTGACGGCGGCGATATGGAGTATGTGGGCGTCGACGACGAGGGTGTCGTCAAGCTGGAGCTGCAGGGCGCTTGCGCCGGCTGCCCTATGAGCGCGCTGACCCTGTCCATGGGTATCGAGCGCATCCTGAAGGAGCATGTGCCCGGCGTTACCCGTGTCGAGCAGGTCAATGCCTCCGGCGAGACCGACGACCTGTACGACGAGTACGCGCCGTTCTAAGATGCGAAAGCTGCGGACGGCATACTCCGCATAGACGTTACGCCCAAATATGCGGCTGCGAGCGCAAGGCCCGCGGCCGCATTTGTATGTAGGGAGTAGGAGGGTCGGCATGCTCAACGACTTCTACCATATGCTTGATCCCGTCGCGATTTCGGCGGGGCCCATCACGATTTACTGGTATGGTCTGGCCTATGTGGTCGGAGCTCTGCTCACGGCGGTCGTCATGTATCGCACGCAGCGTCGCTGGGGCTTTAACATCACGATTGACGACCTGACGAGCGTCGTGGTCGGTGTGGTCTTTGGCCTTATCATCGGCGCCCGCCTGTTCTACGTCATCTTTTACGGCGACGGCTACTACTGGGCACATCCGCTCGAGATCTTTGCCACCAACGAGGGCGGCATGAGCTTCCATGGTGGTTTGGTGGGCGGCATTATCGGCGGCATCATCGTGTGCCGCATGTATAAGCTCGACGCATGGACTCTGGCAGACCTTGCCGTCATAGGCGCGCCGCTGGCCTTGTGCCTGGGCCGTTGTGCCAACTTTGTCAACGGTGAGCTGTGGGGCAAGCCGACCGATCTGCCATGGGGCGTGGTCTTCGGTGGCACCGCGGGCGATATGCCGCGTCACCCCTCCCAGCTCTACGAGGCATTTCTTGAGGGCATCGTGCTCTTCTGCATCCTGCAGGTGCTCAGCCGCAAAAAGCCGCTGCTGCCCCAGGGCACGTTTATGGGCGCGTTCGTGATGGGTTACGGCATCGTCCGCTTCCTCGTCGAGTTCGTGCGCGTGCCCGACGCCCAGCTGGGCTATCTGCTGGGCGGCGTCATCACGATGGGTCAGCTGCTGAGCCTTCCGCTCGTTATTGCGGGCCTGGCGCTCGTCATCTTTGCTCGTCGCCGCAATCGCCCCCAGCGCATCTACCTCGACGCCTAACCACCACAAAGGGGACAGGCACCTTTGTGGTGGTTTTGCCGAGTTTGATAGGTTTCTAGAAAGGCTCTTTGGACTGTGAAGGATTCCGATCTCTCCACAACGGCTGCGCGCGACGCTGCCCGCATCGTCTGGTTTAAGCGCTACCCCGCCAAGCAGACGCTCATCGCATTTCTGCTCGCGCTGTTGGCGACCACGGCGTTTTCCATCGATCCCGCCCCGGTGTCGAGCAACGCAGTCTTGGCGATTGACCCCAAAGCCTCGGGCATGCTGTACGTGTGCTACGAGGTGCTCCTCTCGTTTGCCGGCCATACCGACGCGGTCATGCTGCTTGCGCTTGCCTGCCTGCTCACGCTGCCGTTTCGCTACGTATTCTTTGGCCGTGGCGACACCTGGCGCCCATCGATTATTCTGCCGTCGCTGTTTTTCGCCATCTGCATGGTGTTCGGCCGCAGCTACGACCTCACCGACTCGGCCGAGATTGTTCTTGGCGACAAGGCCCGCATCATCTGCGCCTGGATTGGCGGCGCGGGCTGGATGCTCCTAGCGATCGTGGCCTTCTATCTGGCTTTTGAGTGTCTAGATTGGCTGAGCTCTCGGCGCATCCCGTTTTCCGAGGCGCACTTTGGCCGTATATGGCGTGTGGCTCACGCCGTGCTCTCGGTCCATCCCTTTGCCGGGCCCTTCCTGGTGCTTATGATCGCCTGGGCGCCCACGCTCATCGCTTCGCTGCCCGGCCTTTTTATGGGTGATACGGGTGCGCAGATTCGCCAGTGGTTCAACTATCCCAACGGCACGAGCGACTACCTGCGCCTACTCAACCCCAACGTGCTGCTCAACGGGCATCATCCCGTAGTGCACACGGCCATTATCGGCTCGTGCGTTCAGCTGGGGCTTTCGCTGTTCAACAGCGCTAACGCGGGCCTCATCATCTATACCTGCGCTCAGTTTGTCATCACGGCTGCCTGCATGGCCTATTCCATCTCGTCGCTGCGCAAACTGGGCGTGAGTCTGCCGGTCCGCGGCGTGATCTTGCTGTTCTTTGTGTTTATGCCCATGTTCTCCAACTACGCGGCCCTGCTTACCAAAGACGTGCTGTTTGCCGACGCATTTTTGGTGCTGCTGGTACAGACCGTCAAGCTCGTGGCCTGCGGCTTGCCCCGTCGTGATGCCAATGCCGAGCGTGCGGGCGAACAGAGGCCCGTGCTCTTTGCGCGCCACGACTGGCTGTTGCTTGCGCTGGCTGCCATGGGTTCCACGTTTTTGCGCAATGGCGGTCTGGTGTTTCCGTTGGCGGCCTGCGTGATTGCGGCGGCGTTTTGCGCATGGGATGTACATGTCGCCCGTCGTGCGGCTAAGCAGACGGGCACCGCGGTCTCATGCGCCACGCCGCGCTTCCGCTGGGTTGGCGTCCTCGCGGTGCTCGCACTCTGCCTTGCCTCTAATATGTACTTCACCAAGGTCTTTATGCCGGCGCACGACATCACGCCTGGTTCCAAGCGCGAAATCCTCTCGATTCCGTTCCAACAGACGGCTCGTTTCGTCCAAAAGCACGACGGCCTCAACTCGGGTGTCAACCCCACGGTAAAGGAGGACGGCACCATCGTGGAGGCTCCTTGCGACGGCTTGGTGACCGACGAGGAGCGCGTCGTGATCGATCGCGTGCTCAAGTACGAGAACCTGGGCCGCCGTTACAACCCGGATAAGTCGGATGCCGTCAAGAACTGCTTTAACGAGTACGCCTCGCAGGAGGACATCGATGCCTATTTTGAGGTATGGGCCCAGATGTTTAAAAAAGATCCCGAGTGCTATATTTCGGCGCTTATCAATAACTACTATGGTTATTTTTATCCGAGCGCGCGCGATGCCTGGGTCTACAGCACGGCGCGTAGTGCCGAGATCATGGCGCGTCCCGACAACCTCAAGTACTTCGACTTCCATCCGGTTGACAGCAACGTGGTGCGCTGGTGTGACCACCTGATCAATCTGTACCGTGTGGCGGTGCAGCGCATTCCGTTTATTTCGCTCACCATGAGCTCGGCCACCTATGTGTGGATCATGATCGCCGTGGTGGTCTACCTGCTGCGTCGTCATTCATGGCGTGCGCTGGCGATCTGGGTGCCGCTGTTGGGCGTGCTCGCTGTGTGCCTGATTGGTCCGTGCAACGGCTCGACCTACATGCGCTACCTGTATCCGGTCATCGCCTGCATGCCCTTCGCCATCGGCGCCACCGTCACCCGCAGCGACTTCCTCTGGTCCTAACTTGGTGCATTGGGGTCAGGTTTCTTTGCACCAAAGGGGACATCATCACGACGCCTTCATTTTGGGGTTTATCTCGCAGGCTAGTAGGTATATCATAACGACGTTTGTTTATATTGCCCGAGCATCTGCGCTGGGCTTTAGGTCGAAACCGATAGGAGACACGTATGTCCGGACACTCTAAGTGGGCCACAACCAAGCATCGTAAGGGCGCGCAGGACGCCAAGCGTTCCGCCCTCTTCTCCAAGCTCAGCCGCAACATCACCGTTGCTGCCCGTCTCGGCGGTGACCCGCTGCCCGAGAACAACGCCAGCCTCGCCGCTGCCGTTGCCAAGGCCAAGGCTCAGTCCATGCCTAAGGACAAGATCAAGTCAGCTATCGACAAGGCTTTTGGTTCGGGTGCTGACGCCGCCGTCTACGAGAACATCGTGTACGAGGGCTACGGTCCTGCCGGTGTCGCCGTCTACGTCGACTGCCTGACCGACAACCGCAACCGTACCGCCGCTGACGTCCGCTCCGCCTTCTCCCACGCTGGTGGCAACCTGGGCACCTCCGGCTCCGTCGCCTTCCAGTTTGAGCGCAAGGGCCAGATTGTCGTCGCCAAGGAGATCCTGGACGAGAACGCCAAGAAGGAGACCATGATCGCCAACGGTGCTGCCGGTGACGAGGATGAGTTCATGATGGCCATCGCCGAGGCCGGTGGCGAGGACTACGAGGATGCCGGCGAGGAGTGGATCGTCTGGACTGCTGCCAACGACGTCATGGCTGTCTCCAAGGCGCTCGAGGAGCAGGGCGTCCAGGTCAAGGGTTCCGAGACCACCATGGTCCCGACCACCCCGACCGAGGTCTCTGGTACCGACGCCAAGAAGGTCCAGCGCCTCATCGACCGTCTTGAGGAGCTCGACGACGTCCAGGACGTCTACAGCACCATGGACATGACCGACGAGGTCATCGCTGCCCTCGAGGAGGAGTAGCGCCCGCACGGATTGAGCCGTGCATATCTGGGCATAATGAAGCGAGCATGCAAGCCTCGTGGAATAGATGAGCCGGATCCGCGTGCGTAGAGCACCGGACCCGGCTCTTTTATAATGATGCGAACCGTTTTGCATTTCGAGAGCCGAGATTTGAAGGGAGCGCCGCGTGCGCGTACTCAAACGAGCCCTAGCGATCGTGTATCTTGCCGCCACCATCGTGGCGCTGGGTACGCTTGTCTGCCAGTTTTGGGGGCCGTATACGTATCGCTTTATGCTGCTGATGCGCGACCCCATGCCGCGCATCGTCGTCACGGCGTGCGCCGGCGTCGTGGCGATCGGCGTGCTGGTAAGCTTTTCCGCCTGATGTTCGCCCGTCGCGAACCGTCCTGCGTGCATCCGGCGGGGGAGCGCAATATCGAGGTTACCCTTGCGGCGCTTTCTTCGTGCGCCAGGGCTGCTGCCGAGCGTGACGACCGCGTGATGGTTGAGCATGTCGAGGCCCGCGTCCAAGGCCCCGACGATTCGCACGTCCGTTTTAAGGTCGAAGCTATCGCGCTTGACGATAAGGACGTGGCATCTCTGGCTACCGCGATGCAGCAGCGCATCGAAGAAGCCTGCGATACCATGCTCGGCGCGCCGGGTACGACCGCGCGCGTCCGTTTTTTGCCGTCCAAGACTACCGTCCAGACCGTGGAGGTTTCCGGTGAGTGATACCAATCAAGATAAGACCGCTCGTACGCCGCGCCTGACGATTGACCAGAGCGCCACGTCGGCGAGCGAACCTGTTGATTCCAAAGCAGAGGCAACCGAGTTACAAGACGCGGCAGCCGCGGATTTTGACGAGGCTATGGGTCTCATCAAGGGTACGGGCGCTGCCATCTGGAGCTATGCTGTGCGTCATCCCAACACCACGCTCGGCGCCGTCGCCGGCTTTATCCTCGCCGTGTTGGTGCTCACGTTGGGTCTGTGGGACACGCTCGTCATTGCATTCTTCGTGCTGATCGGCGCTGTGATCGGCCAAATTCGCGACGGCGAGAACGGGATCGTCAACTTCTTCGGCCGTCTGTTTAGCGGCCGCTAATATGTATTCGACTGTCGCATCCGCGGCAGGCATAAGGAGGAACCATGGCTTTTAATACGAAGGTCGATGTAGCCGATACCGAGCTCGAGGAGAACGAGGCAGTCGTCGCCGAAGCTGAGGATGTGACGCTCGAGGACGAGGCTCTCGTCGAGGCCGAGTCCGATACGGATGAGGACGACGAGGAAGCGGATGAGTCCGAGGACTCGCTGACCTATTCCAACGGCGTGATCGAGAAGATCGTTGCCATGGCCACCCGCGAGGTTCCGCACGTTCTGGGCATGAAGGGTAACCTCATGCACTTTGTGCAGGAGCAGTTTGGTGCCGAGAATCTGACCAAGGGCGTGACGGTCGAGGTCACCGACGATAATCGCGTGGTCGTCAACATCTCCGTCATCATCGAGTACGGCGCCTATGCGCCCGCGATCTTCGACGATGTCAAGGCACGTGTCACCGAGCGCCTTGCCGCGATGACCGGCCTTGAGGTGGCGGGCGTCAACCTGCGCATCGAGGATGTCATCACCCCCGAGGAGTACGAGCACCGCACCAGCCAGCACGAATAACCTTCCAAAAAGGACAGGTTTGTTTTGGCAGGTTTTATCTGCGAAAACATTAAACGGCCGACCGCGCAAGCAAAAGCGTGGCCGGCCGTTTCTGTACGCTCCCGATATAGTCATACCGCTCGTCTAACTAAGGGTTGCAATCCCCACGTTCCGCGTTACTCTAATGGGCGCATTGTTTCCAAATTGTTAACGAGGGGTTGCCGTAATGGCCGACGAGCACGAAACAGAAAGCAAGGCATGGGCAATTGAGGCCGCTGCAGCAGAGGCGGCGTCGCGTGCTGCCGAGGAGGTGCATCGTCCTCCCGTAGTGCCGATGGAGCGCGTGGTCGATCGCGATGTTATCGAGCGGGGCGAGCGCGCTGGTCGCAAGCGCAGCCAGGAGCCGGGCTTTCCGCGCTTTTTTGCCGAGCTCAATTTGGGCCTGATCCTCACGGCCTTTGCCATCGTCGCGTTTAAAACCCCTAATCACTTTGCTTTTGGCGGCACCTCGGGCGTGTCGGTCATTCTGTCCACGCTGTTCCCGACCCTGCCTGTCGGCGTTTTTATGTGGATTATCAATGCGGTCCTGGTCGTTTTGGGCTTTATCTTTTTGGAGCGCAAGGCAATCCTGTGGAGCGTCTTTGCCTCGTTTGCGCTGTCCGCCTATGTCTCGCTGTTTGAGCTCTTTATTCCGACCGATGTCTCGATGACGGGCGATATGTGGCTCGACCTGTGCTTTGCCGTGATTCTGCCGGCGCTCGGCAGCGCTATCGTCTTTGATATTGGTGCCTCGACGGGCGGCACGGACATTCTCGCCATGATCCTCAAACGTCGCACGACGCTCGAGATTGGCCGCGCCCTGCTGTTGGTCGATATCGGCATCGTGACCATCGCGGCCTTCTTGTACGGCCCGCGCGTCGGTCTGTATTGCGTGCTCGGCCTGTTTGCCAAGACGCTCGTGGTCGACAAGGCCATCGAGAGCATTCACCTGCGCAAAGTCTGCACGGTCATTTGCTCCGAGCCCCTTAAGGTCGAGGAGTTTATCGTCAAACATCTCAACCGCACGGCGACTATCAGCCGCGGCTACGGCGCCTTCTCGGGCAAGTGCGTGACGGTGATCATGAGCGTGCTGAGTCGTCGCGAGGCCGTGCAGCTGCGTCGCTACGCTCGCGAGATCGATCCGGGTGCCTTTATCACGATCGTCGACAGCTCCGAGATCGTCGGCAAGGGTTTCCGCGGAACGAACTAACGCGGTCGAGCTTATCAAACAATCGAATAGCGCCCTGCGCATTGCAAATGCGTCATGTTGGAGTATTTGTCCCCACATTGGGTGATAATGATGCCAAAGACATCGTTTGCGATCCAGATGATTCGCTCAAGATACGAAGGGATGATCTCGATGTTCTGTTCGCAGTGTGGTGCCCCCATGGGCGACAACGATAAGTTCTGTGGTGCGTGTGGTGCCCCCAATGCCGGTGCCGCAGCCCCTGCCCCTCAGGGTCAGCCCCAGCAGTTTGTTCCGCAACCGCCCGTGGCGAATGCGTCCAAGGGCTGTGTGGCTCAGGCGTTTGAGGACATGACCAAGACGCCGGGCGTGCTGCAGCGCGTGTGCCAGATCGCCTTTTTGCCGGCGCTGATTTGTGTTGTGTCGGTGCTCGTGCTGTTCATTCCCGTTATCGGCGGTATCGCGGCTGCCATCGGCTTTTTGGCAGCTTGCATTGCGAGCGTGTGTGGTTCCGGCTTTGGTATTGAGTGGGGTCGCGATCTGTCGCTCAAGGTTGATGACGGTATGGATCGTCCACTCATGCGTTCCACGTCGTTTGGCCTCGGAGTCTTTTCGAGCGTTATCTCGGTCGTGCTCGAGGTTATCGCTGCCATTCCCGTTATCGGTGTAGTGCTTTCGCTGGTGGAGAGCGTGGTAATTGGCGCCGCGGGCTCGTATTCGTATTACGGCTCTTATGCACTCGAGGCAGCGCTGTTCGGCTCGCTTGGCCTGCTTGTCCTGGCTATGATTGCCACGGCGGTCTTGGGGGTCTTCTTTAAGATGTTCGCCGACATTGCCGTGATGCACTTTGCGGTGACCGGTCGTGTCGAGAGCGCGTTTTCGCTCGATAAGGTCTGGGCGGCCTTTAAGCACAACAAGACCAAACTGTTCTGCGCTTCGTTCCTTCCCGAGTTTTTGACGGGCCTGGTCGCCAACGTTGTCACCTGGATCCTGACGTTCGTCTTTGGCACCATTGCCTCTGTCGGTATGTATAGCTACTACTACCGTCCTTCGGCTATTGAGGCGCTTGTTACCGGCGGTGGCATCACGCTCGTATTGTTCTTGGTGCTGACGGCGTTTGTCACGGTATTCCTCACGGTCTTTGGCAAGATGCTCAAGCACCGTGCCGTTGGCTATTGGGTTGCGCGCTACGCAAGCGAGTGGGCCGACGAGGACAAGGACGACGTCCTGACTTTTGTGCTGCCGTTTGAGAAGAAGTCTGCTCCGGCTGGTTTTAGCGCCGACGCAGCGCCCGTATCCGATTCCGCTGCGGCGCCGGCGCCTGCGCCCGAGCCCGAGCCCGCGCCCGTGCCTGAGCCTGAGCCTGAGCCTGAGCCCGAGCCCGCGCCCATGCCGGAACCGGAGCCCGAGCCTGCACCTGAGCCCGAGCCTGCGCCAAGCTCCGACGAGGACCCGCAGGACGAGTAACCCTGCCACCTGCCATTTGGGGACGGGGTAGAAACGGTAGAAATAGCGCTTGACAAATAAGCGGGGGCGGACGTGCCGAAGCGTCCGCCCCCGCTTTGATATCGCGATGCGGCTATGACTGCGAGATGGTCGTGGATCGACTACTCGTTGTGCTTCTCCTCGCGGCGGGCGGCGGCGCGAGCGTCGTGGATGCCCTTGATTGCGGCGTGTCGGGCGGTGCGGGCATCGTGCATGGCGTCGCGGGCCTCGGCGGCCGTGGCCTTGGCAGAGCGCAGTTTGGCTGCCAGGTCGGGATTGGTCTCGGCGACCGCGGCAATCGTGGGGCCGTCGAGCTCTTCTTGTGTGGGCTCGGCCAAAAAGTCGATGGCATATTGGGCGGCCACCATGGAGCCCTTGGCCAGTACCGACTCGTCAATCTTGTAGAAGCAAGAATGTTGGGCGTACGTGGCGCCAATCTGGGGGTTGCGCGTGCCAACAAAGGCGAGCACGCCCGGTACGCGGCGCAGGTACTCTGAAAAATCCTCACCCGAGAGTGTGCCGCGATAATGGCCTTGGCCGGTGGGGCCCAGGCATTTGATTACTGCCTGGCGGCAGCGCTCGCTCGAGGCGGCATCGTTTTCGACCTTGTAATTGGCGATGGTGTAGTCGGTGAGCTCTGCCTCGGCGCCCAAGGCGGCCGCGGTATGCTCCACGATGCGGCGCATGAGCTCCGGCATTTCCTCGTGGGTCGAATCTCCGTAGGTGCGCACCGTGCCGGCGAGGTAGGCCGTGCCGGCGATAACGTTGCGCGCGGTGCCGCCGTGCAGCTCGCCGACGGTAATGACGGCCGGCTCGTAGGGACTGATCTCGCGCGAAACGATGGTCTGCAGAGCGTTGACGATCTCGGCGGCAACCATAACGGCGTCGTGACCGCGCTGGGGCATGGCGCCGTGGCACGAGGTGCCGCGGACGTCGATGCGGAACCAGTCGGTATTGGCCATGCGCGGTCCGGGCTCGCAGCTCACGGTGCCGGCGTCGACCTCACTCCAGATGTGCGCGGCGTAGGCGCCATCGACGCCGTCGAGCACGCCCGTGCCGATCATGAGCTTGGCGCCCTGGCCGTTTTCCTCGCTGGGCTGGAAGACGATGCGGACTTCGCCGTGGATGTCGTCGGTCATATGGCGCAGGATTTGCAGCGTGCCGAGCATCATGGCGATATGGCAGTCGTGGCCGCAGGCGTGCATGCAGCCCTCGTTGACGCTGGCGAACTCTTCGCCGGTCTGCTCGGTGACGGGCAGGGCGTCGATGTCGGCGCGCAGCAGGATGCGGCGGCGTGGTGTGCCGTCCTCGCGATAGGCGTCGGGCGCGGTGCCGCGAAGGGTCGCCACAAGGCCCGTCTTAAGGGGACGCTCGTAGGGGATATTCATGGCGTCCAGCTGGTTGGCGATGTCAGATGTCGTGCGTTCCTCGGCGAGGCTCAGCTCCGGGTGCTTATGGAAGTGGCGGCGCTGCTTAATGATGTAGGGTTCAAACTCGGCAGCGATATCTTGGATGGCTGCGGTGACGTCGTCTGCCGCGCGAACCTCGGTTGCCGCCATAATCTGCTGTGCCTTGGTCTTCGTCATAGTCGATTTGCTCCTTGCTGGTTTATCGCAAAATCGTACAAGCTCATTCCAGTATGCCACCTGCCGCTAGGGCTGGTAAAGTTGCCGTTTGCCGCTTGGGGTTTTGTTACAAGGGCGGGGGAGTACACTCGGGGGTGTTGAATTTCCTGCCAGAGATGGGGATGCCCATGCAACATATCGATCGGATTATCCGCTCCAAGAACGTCTTTACCGCGCAAGACGGCATCGATACCGCCCGCGAGCTGGCGATTGCCATCGCAGGCGACCGTATCGTCGCAGTCGGTGCGCCCGATGACGTGATTGCCGCCGCGCCTGCCGCCACGCCGGTTATCGACTACGGCGAGCAGTTTGTCTGCCCAGGTTTCCATGACGCTCATCTGCACTTCTTCCATACCTCGGTCGGCTCCTCGCCGTACATGCTCATGGATATGGGCACGTCCGAGGCGGCGCTGGTGCAACACGCGCTCGAGTTTTCCCAGGACCTGCCCGACGACGCTTGGGTTGTGACTCAGGGCTGGCGCGACTACCGTTGGGACCCGCCCGAGCATCCTACCAAGGCGTCGCTCGATGCGGCATTCCCCGATCGCCCCTGCGTTATGTATTCGGGCGACGGCCATACGCTGTGGCTCAACAGCCGCGCACTCGAGGCGCTCGGCGTCACGCGCGACAGCGAGCCGCCAGCGGGCGGTGGCTACGACAAGGACGCAAGCGGCGAGCTCACGGGCATTGCTCACGAGGCGGCTGCCATGCAGCTGCTACCGCGCTGCCTTGAGTGGCTGGGGGAGGATCGCATTGCAAGCGCTTACGCCGATCAAATGAGGCGTATGGCCGAGCAGGGCATCACCTCGATATGCGATATGTCGCTCATGCCCATGCCGGGCTGCGATTTTATCCGCGACGATGTCTACGGCAAGCTACAGGCAGCCGGCAAGCTGGGCATCCGAGCCCATCTGTTCCCCACGTTGCTGGATGACCAATCGCGCTTAGAAGAACTGCAGACCCGCTACGCGAACAACGCGCTGCTCTCGGCGCCTGGTTTTAAGCAGTTCTTCGACGGCGTCTCGAGCGAGCACACGGCATATCTCACCGAGCCCTATACCAATCCGCGCTTCCCGGGCGATCAAGGTCGCCTGACGGTTCCTGCCGAGCGCATGCGTAAGCTGGTTCTGGCGGCTGCGGAGCGCGGCCACACTGTGCGTATCCACGTCATCGGCGACGGTGCGATTCATGCCGCGCTCGATATCTTTGAGGAGGCGGCAGAGCTCTACGGTTTGCCCCCGCACGGCCATAATACGCTTGAGCATTTGGAGAATCTGCTGCCCGAGGACATCGATCGTCTGCGCAAACTCAACGTCATTGCCTCGAGCCAGCCTTGCCACATCACGCTCGACCCGGGTGGCCCGGAGCGCGACCTGGGCCTGGAACGCAGCCGCATCATGTGGCCGTTCGCAACTTATCAGCAGCGCGGTATCCGTCAAGCTTTCGGTACCGACAGCCCCATCACGGCCGTTACCAGCATGAACGTGCTCTACACGGCTATCACGCGCCAAGATCCCCGCAGCCACTGGCCCGAGGGCGGCTGGCTGCCGAGCGAGCGTATCGACGCGGCAACGGCCCTGCGCAACTACACGCTTGGCAGCGCGTACGCAGCGGGCGACGAGCAAAACCTCGGCAGCCTAGAGCCCGGCAAATACGCCGACCTGGTAGTCCTGGACCAAAACCCGCTCGCCATCGACCCCCAAGAGCTGCAAGCCACCAAGGTTCAGGCCACCTACCTGGCGGGCAACTTAATCTACGAGCGCTAATATTCATGCCGTACCGTTAAACGCGGCTCGGGCAGCCTATTCTGGGATGGCGCTCGAGCTGCGTTTGTTTGCCTATGGGGTCCGTTAGGAGCGCCCCCGCTCTGCTTGATTTGGGCGCGGGGCGGAGGCGCCGCTGCCCCGCGCCCAATTTGGACGTCAGTAATGCTGTCTCTTGGTGTTTTGAATACTTCCCATTGCAGATTGCATAAAAAGGTT
>CABUDZ010000036.1 GCA_902490445.1 uncultured Collinsella sp. | reverse complement strand
AGGTTTTTGAGTCCGATAAGTCTCGTGTTTTCCAAGAAGCGGAGAATCGCATGCATACGATTAAGGCGGTGATGTACGCAACGCTTAAGTAGCGGGGCGTTGAGAAAACAGTCGCAAATCTGTTTGCCATACTATATTTCTCTCAACAAGCTGATAGGATACAGGGGAGAATGATGCGCGCGTCAGTCGATTTTTTCGACTGACGCGCTTTGTGAAAGAGGCAAAGATGCGTACCGATGATTTTGACTACAACCTTCCTGAGGAACTGATTGCCCAGGCTCCTGCCGAGCCGCGCGACTCCTGCCGCCTGCTGGTGGTGGATCGCAAAGGCTCCCAGGCGGGGAAGCCGCTGGAGCACGGCGGTACCGTTGAGCACCGCATCTTCCGCGACATCATCGACTATATCGAGCCGGGCGATGTGCTCGTCATCAACAAGACGCGTGTGATGCCGGCCCGCCTGATCGGTCGCAAAGCCGGCTCGGGTGGCGTGGTCGAGACGCTGCTGCTCAAGCGCCGTGAGGATGTTGACCCGCTGGGCCACGTTTGGGAGTGCCTGGTCAAGCCGGGTAAGCGCCTGAAGCCCGGTGCTCAGATTGAGTATCGCGCCGGTGGCGCCCATGCGCCCGAGGGGGCTCCCGTGGTGCTGACGGCCGAGGTCATCGACTTTGTCACCGATAGCCGCGGAGGCCGTCTGGTGCGCTTTGAGCCGGCCGGCTGCAATGCCGCCGGCGAGCCGCGCACGCTCGACGAGGCCATTCATGCTGCCGGTCACGTGCCGCTGCCGCCCTACATTACCGATTACGAGGGCGATCCCGAGAAGTACCAGACCGTCTACGCCATGAAGGAGGAGCACTCGGCTGCCGCTCCCACGGCGGGTCTGCACTTTACGCCCGAGCTTATGGCTGCCATCGAGGCCAAGGGTGCCAAGTTTGCCGCCGTCGAACTCGAGGTGGGCATCGATACCTTCCGTCTGGTGGAGGAGGACGACCCCACGCAGCACGTGATGCACACCGAGCGCTACCACGTGTCGCAGGAGGTTGTCGACGCCGTGCATAAGGCTAAGGCCGAGGGACACCGCGTGATTGCTGTCGGTACCACCGCAGTACGCTCGCTCGAGAGCGCCTTTGACGCCGATGCTCCGGTGTCCAATCCGGCCGTGACAGCGCGCTATTTTGAAGGCCGCGAGGACGGCGCTGACACGCTCGGCCGCGGTGACATCGTGGTGCGCGAGAACGCCACGACGCAGCTCTACCTCATGCCCGGCTCGACCTATCACGTGGTCGACGCGCTGATCACGAACTTCCACGTGCCGCGCTCCACGCTCATGATGCTCGTAAGCGCGCTTGCCACCCGCGACCAGATCATGGATGCCTATGCCGCCGCCATCGAGGAGCGCTACCGCTTCTTCAGCTTCGGCGACGCAATGCTCATTCAGTAGGTTACGGCGTTTTACAAACGACGTAACCGGCCGACGCTGCAAACCCGCCAGAGCGGCAATCTGACGTTCAATCGTCGGGCATGACCAGAAGGTCAATGCCCTCCTCTTTCACGTCACCTTGCTCGCTCTGGCGGGTTTTCGCTGACTTTGCCAGAACATCGGCGTTGCCGTGGTTGTCGGGTAGTCGTTGGGGACGTTCCTTTTGTGTCGGCACTTGGGGACAGTCCTTATGTCAAGAGATTGGTGCAAGAGGGATAGGTTGCCTTGCGCCGATTTAAAAAAGTTGCGGTGAGATAGTTCTTGAATTGGCCTTTTTGAGGGCTAAACAGGAACTACTCACCGCAACTGCGTTGGGGCGTTTTTGGCAACCGGCTTACTTGCTCGCGAACAGCCAGATTGCGATGATCACCAGGATTGCGGCGATGATGCAGGCGATGGCTCCGGTGAATTTGACGCGTGAGTCGCGGGTTCGCTTGCGCACGTCATCTTCGGCGGCCTCGAGTTGGGCCACTTCGTGCTCGGTCTCGGCGTGTTCGGCCTTATCGCGCGCCAAGGATCCGGCGAGCGATTCGGTGATTTCGGGATGGTCGTGCACCTCGGTCGCCTGCTCGATAATCGACTGCGCATGCGCGGCATCTGCCCGGGCGTTTGCGATGGCCTGCTCTTGCTCGCGGCGTGCCTTGTCCTGCGTGGTGATCTTTTCGCGCAGCTCTCGCTGACGCGTCGCGGCGGCAGTTTTTGCGGACTGCAGCTCGTCGCGCGCGGCATCTGCCTCAGCCGTTACGGCCTGGTGCGCGCGTTTAGCATCGGCGATGGGGGCCTGTGCCTGCTCGACGGCCTGCTCGGCGGCGGCAAGTGAATGCTCAAGATCGGCGGTCACGCGCGGAATGTCTTCCTCGGCCTTGCGGAGGGCGTCGGCAGCGTCGGAGATTTGCATAGACAACTCGCTGGTGCGCACGGTGTAATTGGCGGGATTTGCCGAAGGGTTGCGCTGCAGCTCGGCATACTCGCGACGTAAGGTCTCGAGCTGTGCGCGCGTAGCATCGGCAGTTTGTCGTGCGGCGGCGACACCGGTATCGCGCTCAGCCTTCACTTTGTCGCGGATGCGCTTGGAATCTTCGAGTCGACGAACCAGGCGGTTGCCGGTCTCGCGTGAACTCGCCTCGCGGGCTTCCACGGCGTCGAGTGCAGCCTTCAGGCGGAGCTCGGTCGCATCGTCCCCTGCCTTCATTTGCTCGAGCTGGCCCTTGAGCTCCGTCGCTTTGGCGGCATGGGCGTCGCGGTCAATCTCGGCGGCCGCTGCGGTCTTTTGTGCCGTGGCGATTGCCTGGCGTTGGTCGGCGATGATCTGATCGTAGCGGCCTGCGATGTCCTGGCGCGTCTCGAGCTCCTCTGTCTGGTCGGCGATGCGCTGCTCAAGCTCGGACAGGTGGGCGCGGGCATCGGCGAGTGCCTTCTTGGCGGCGTTCATCTCGCGCATGGCCGAAGCGCCCTGTGCGATAAAGGCGCCCACGGCGTTCGCAGTGTTCGAGACGGCGGTTCCCAGGTCGCGGCTCGCGGCAGGGGCGTGCGGGGCGATCGGGCGACCGGTGTCAGCGGCGTCAACATCGGTAGTTTGTGGCGTGGCGATATTGCCGGTGCCGCCTTCGATCACGGAAAAGCCCGCTGCGTGCGGGTCGACCGCGTCGGTGCCGATCGTGGGGTGCTCGAGTTGCAGGAACGAGGGCATGGTGCTGCCCTGGTCGGCAACCGGGGTCTCGCCGGGTACAAAGGTCGAGGCGGCCTCGGCAGCCTCTTCCTCTTCGGCGTCAACGTCGGCATCGGCGACAGCATCCTTCATCGCTTTGACGGCATCCATCATGGAGTCCATGACGGCGTCGAGCTCTTCTTCCGAAGACACCTCGATGGGGCCCGCTGCTTGCGGAGCGGCGTCCTTTTCGGGGGCGTCGTCCTGAGCGGCCGAATCGTCGTTTTGCTCGTCGGCATCTTCGGCCGCAGGGATTTCCGTCGCAGCGCCGTTATCCAGAGTGGCGTCGTCGATGTCGGTATCATTGCGGGTCGCAGCGTCAGTATCTGCGGCGACGTCTGCTGAATCATCAATATGCTGTTGAGTCTGGGGGTCCAGCTCGTCTGTCATAGGCATGTGCTCCTCATCGTTGTTCGTCACCCTATGATAAAGTCTCGCGCCGACATCCCGCGCGCCGCAGCAAAGTTCCAAAACGTGTTCGATGGCTCGTGTCGATAGCAAAAACTCGGCCACTTTGTCCAGTTTGTACTTGACAATCCCTTCGCCGAAAGACGTTATGCCGTTCGCCTACCGAGGCCTTTTCTATTCACTTGAACACGCTAAAGTTGCATTTCAGCTTTTGGCGCGTGAAGTTGGATGCGCGCAGTCGACGGGCGGGCCCGTCGCGATTTGAAAGGACTTTGTATGGGACTTTTCACTGGTAAGACCGTGATCGTTACCGGCGGCGGCAAGGCCACGCTCAAGGACGGCTCCGCTGGATCCATCGGCTACGGCATCGATATCGCTTTTGCCAAGGAGGGCGCAAACCTCGTCATCACCGGTCGTAACGTTGCCAAGCTCGAGGCTGCCAAGGAGTCTCTTGAGGCTGAGTACGGCGTCAAAGTTCTGCCTGTTCAGGCCGATGTTTCTGCCGGTCAGGACAACGAGGCCGTCGTGCAGAACGTTATCGACAAGGCGATTGAGGAGTTCGGTCGCATCGACGCCGTCGTCAACAACGCTCAGGCCAGTGCCTCGGGTGTGACCATCGCCGACCACACTATGGACCAGTTTAACCTGGCCATTTACTCCGGCCTGTACGCCACCTATCTGTATATGCAGAAGGCCTATCCGCACCTGAAGGAGACCAAGGGTTCCGTGGTCAACTTTGCTTCGGGCGCCGGCCTGTTTGGCAACTATGGTCAGTGCAGCTATGCTGCCGCCAAGGAGGGCATCCGCGGCCTGACCCGCGTCGCTGCCAACGAGTGGGGCAAGGACGGCATCAACGTCAACATCGTGTGCCCGCTTGCCTGGACCGCTGCGCTCGAGAACTTCCAGGATGCTTACCCCGAGGCGTTCAAGGCCAACGTCCACATGCCGCCGGCGGGCCACTACGGCGACGTCGAGAAGGAGATCGGCCGCGTGGTCGTTCAGCTTTGCGGCCCCGACTTTAAGTATATGAACGGCGAGACTGTCACCCTCGAGGGTGGCATGGGCCAGCGTCCGTAGGGGTTACGGCGTTTTGCCAAACGCCGTAACGGGCCGACGCTGCGCGGGCCGCATTTGGACAATCTGACGTTCAACTTCAAGGGCGCGACCGAAAGGTCAGCGCCCTTTCGTTTCACGTCACCTTGTCTCAAATGCGGCTCGCTCGCTGACTTATGCTCAACCTGCGGCGCCATTTTGCTTGAAGGTACCTTGCTCGCCCTGGCGGGTTTTCGCTGTCGGTGTCATAACATCGGCATTTGTGTTGTTGGTAGAAGGCCTCTCATGGGTAGTCGTTTAATGCACCAGTTTCTGTCGAGTCGGTGCGGTTCGAAGGTTGCTCGTATAATGGTTTGCGTATGAACCGCAACCAAGGAGTTCCAGTTTATGGACCAGAGCCTCTTTAAATTCGACCTGATCGCCGAGGACCCGACCACGCACGCGCGCGCCGGCGTGCTGCATACCCCGCACGGCGACATCGAGACGCCGATCTTTATGCCCGTGGGCACCAAGGCAAACGTCAAGGGTATTCCCACCGAGACCGTCAAGCAGCTCGGTGCCCAGATCGTGCTTGCCAATACCTATCACCTGTCCATGCGCCCCGGCGAGGATACCATCGCCGAGCTGGGCGGACTGCACAAGTTTATGAACTGGCACGGCCCCATCCTCACCGACTCGGGCGGATTCCAGGTCTTTAGCCATAACGACGCCGTCAAGCTCACCGACGAGGGCGTGCGCTTTATCGTCAACGATTACGACGGCCGCCACGTGTTCTGGACGCCCGAGGACAACATGGAAATCGCCATGAAGCTCGGTTCCGACATCTGCATGCAGCTGGACCAGTGCCCGGGCTATCCCGCTACGCGCGCCTACGTCGAGCGCGCCGTGGAGCTGTCGAGTATGTGGGCCGAGCGTTGCTATAAAGCTCATACTCGCGACGACCAGGCACTCTTTGGCATCGTTCAGGGCGGCATGCATCTGGACCTGCGCCTGCGCTCGCTGCGCCATCTGGAGGAGTGCGGTGACTTCCCCGGTTACGGCATCGGCGGCTACTCGGTGGGCGAGGACCACGAGACCATGTTCGAGACCCTGGCACCGCTCGTGAGCGAGTACATGCCCAAGCACAAGCCGCGCTACCTGATGGGTGTCGGCAACCCGACCACGCTCGTGCGCGGCGTGGGCGTGGGCATCGACATGTTCGACTGCGTGCTGCCGACGCGTACCGGTCGTATGGGCACGGCGTTCTCCAGCGAGGGTCGCCTCAACTTCCGCAACGCGCGCTTTGCGCACGACGACGGTCCCATCGATCCCACCTGCACCTGCCCGGTGTGCACGGGCGGTTACAGCCGTGCGCTCATCCGTCACATGGTCACGCAGAAGGAGATGCTCGGCGGCATTCTGCTTTCGATGCACAACATCTACTACCTGCTCAACCTTATGCAGCGTGCCCGCCAAGCCATTATCGAGGGCCGCTACGGTGCGTTCGTGAACGACTGGATGAACAGCCCTGCGGCGGTGGATTACTAAGAGCGGCGCGGGCGCTTGCAGAGCGCGGGCAACGGCAAGGGGCGAGCGCCGGCCGGTCATCACGTTCGCTAACACTGTCTGCGCGACCGATGACCGATAGCTTGCAAGCACTTGATGCATCGTGGGTACCATCCCGAATAGTTGATGTTCGGGCGGGTGTTTGGCGCATGGCGTCGACCCCGCCCGTTTTTCTTTTTCTCGATAGGAGTACCCATGATTAAGAACGAGAATGTCGAGGGCGAGCCTGCCTACGACGAGACGTACCGCCGCGGCCCCGTGGTCATGCGCGGCCCCATGATTCCTAAGGACAACACCTACGCCAACCTGCTGGCGCCCGAGGATTCAACCGACTGGCTGCATGCTGACCCCTGGCGCGTGCTGCGCATCCAGGCAGAGTTTGTCGATGGCTTTGGCGCGCTTGCCGAGCTTGGCCCTGCGGTGACCATCTTCGGTAGCGCCCGCACGCCCAAGACCGATCCGCTCTACAAGGCGGCGTGTACCGTCGGACGCAAGATCGCCCAGCGTGGCGTGGCGGTTATCACCGGCGGTGGCCCCGGTATCATGGAGGCGGCCAACAGGGGAGCGGCGAGTGCCAACGGCAAGTCGGTCGGCTTGGGTATCGAGCTGCCGCACGAGCACGGGCTCAACAAATACGTGAACCTTGGCATGGACTTCCGTTACTTCTTTGTGCGCAAGACCATGTTCGTCAAATACAGCTCGGGCGCCATCGTGTTTCCTGGTGGCTTTGGTACGCTCGACGAGATGTTCGAGGTGCTCACGCTGGTACAGACGCACAAGGTCAAGCGCATGCCGCTCGTTTTGGTGGGAACCGAGTACTGGCAGGGCCTGTTCGACTGGCTCAACGGCCCGGTGATGGACGCCGGTATGATTAGCCCGCTCGATCCGGAGCTGGTGCACATCACCGACGACCTCAGCGAGGCCGTTGACATTGTCCTGAGCGGGCTGATGTAGGGCGAGCGTGCCTGTCGTTGTAGTGATGAGAAGGCAGACTGATGCTATTTAACATCAGTCTGCCTTCTAAACTGGGTATACTGATGCAAAAGACGAGGCGAGGAGGTCGTGTATGTCTACTGCAACGGTTAAGCCTACGACGGTTCGTATCGAAGAGGGGCTCAAGGAACAGGCGACTGAGTTTTTGGATTCGGTTGGTCTGAGTCTCAATTCGTATCTCAACCTTGCTGTTCGGCAGCTTGTGAATCAGCGAAAGATTCCGTTTGAGATTGTGGGTCGACCCGAAGTTCCCAACGAGCTGACGAGGCGCGCCATGGTGATCGCCGAGGCTCATGAGCTGGGGATTCTGCCGGACGACAGCCCGTCGTTCGACAACGTGGATAATTTGATGTCGTTCCTCGATGAGGACTAGCGATGTTTGAGATTAAGGTCGAGGCTCAGTTTAAGGCGGATTACAAACGGACGATGCGCATCCATCCGCAGCTAAAAACCGAGTTTAAGGCGGTAGTCGCAGAGCTTGCGGCTCACGGCTCGCTTCCCGCGGAATATGGTGCCCACGAGCTTTCAAACCCGGGCGGCAACTACAACGGCCACATCGATTTCCATCTATCCGATGGCTTGGTCGATGTGGTCGTTCTCTACTTGCCGCATAAGACTAATCCTGTGATCCGGCTGGTCAGAATGGGCTCGCATGAGGAACTATTCCAGGGCCCGCAGGGCTGATTGCCGATTTCTAAGTTGCGGTGGAATAGGGATTAATTTGCTGCTGATAAGCCAAAAATAGTCCCTATTTCACCGCAAGTGGTAAAGGTGCCCCTAGTGGATGGGCTGGTAGCGGAGGCAGTAGCTGATGGCTATGGCGTCGACGCCTACGTGGGTGGCAATGGTGCAGCCGATGGGGCCGGTGCCGGCGTCTACGTAGTCCTGGCCTGCGAGTGCTTCGTTGACAAGCTCCTGCTCCTCGGCGGCGCCGGTCGTGAGCACGCGCACGCTTGAGCCCGGATGCTCCGCCAAAAATGCGAGGCAATCGGCCATGGTGTTCGCAACGATGCGCTTGGCGCCGCGGCCCTTCTTGACGGCCTTGATCTCGCCCGACTGCCACTCCGGCGAAACGGCCAGACGAATGTTGAGCATCTGCGTGAGCTGGCCGGCGAGTTTGGGCGCACGGCCGTTCTTGACCAGGTTCTCGAGCGTGCGGGGAATCAGCAACAGGTGGGCGTCGGGCAGCGTCGCGCGGATCTGCGCCTCGGTCTCGTCCAAGCTGCGGCCGTCCTCGCGCATGGCCAGCGCATACTCCACCAGCAGGCCCTCGGCACCCGAACCGGTGCGCGAATCGATGCAGCGCACGTCGAGCTCGTGGGTATCGGCTACCAGGCATGCATTGGAATAGCAGGCGGACCACTCGCTGCACAGCGAGATAAAGATGGCGCTGTCATGGCCGTCGGCGAGCACGCGGTCAAAGAGTGCCTTGAACTCGCCGGCGCTCGGCTGCGAGGTGTGCGGCAGCTGCTCGGAGCCTGCCATGCGGGCGACGTACTCCTCGGCGGTGATCTGCACCTGGTCGAGCAGGTCCTCGCCCTCGATAATCACATGCAGCGGAATCACGTAAATGCCGAGCTCTTGGGCGCGGGCGGGGGAGATGTCCGACGTGGAGTCGGTTATGATGGCAAAAGACATAATTGCACCTTTCGTTGGGGCGTTTGCGCGCCGCCTTCTGAGAGCAAAGTGCGACAAGTATAGTAGAGTCGTTCCACATTGCTAGGTTCAATTGTTGAATAGTCAACAGTTTGAAGTGTCGGTGTGGAAATCATCAATTGGGGAAGAGAGGGTGCCAGTGGAGCAGCTGGAGATATGCAAGCGGTCGGTTGTTCTGTTTGATTTCGATGGCACGGTGGCCGATACAGGCCGGGCGGTGATGACCTCGACGCGCAAGACGCTGGCTGCGCGCGGGTTTTCGGAGGCGCAGATGGGTGACCTGCGCCGCATGATCGGGCCGCCCCTGTGGAAGAGCTTTCACGACTTTTATGGCTTCTCGCGCGAGGAGTCGCTTGTGGTGGCCGACGAGTACCGCGCCTTTTTTGATGAGCTGGGACCGGAAGAGTACCCTGTGTTCGATGGAATTTCCGAGCTGCTGGATGGGTTGGCCGCCCAGGGGCATCGCTTGGCCGTGGCGACGTCGCGCATGGAGGCAAAGTGCATCGACATGGTGGGCGAGCTGGGGCTTTCTCAGTTTAAGGCAGTGGTTGGCATGAATCCGCCGCAGGGACGCGAGACCAAGGCTGATTCGGTCCGCGATGCCCTGGCGGCGCTCGGTGCGACGGCCGACGATGCCGTGATGATCGGCGATCGCTTTAACGATATGGAGGGCGCGCACGCGATGGGCGTGCCGTGCATCGGCATCTATTCGGGTGCGGCGGCGCCGGGGGAGCACGAGGCCGCGGGCGCCGATGCGGTGGTGCACTCGGTGGCCGAGCTTGCTAAACTTTTTGCTATCTAATGACGTAATGTGAGGGGCGGGCGTGCCCGCTACTCATTGGTAAGGAGGTCGTCCATGAATCAGGTGGAGCAGAGCGTTACCGAGTATGTCGACGAGGTCTGGGAAGATGTCGTCGCCGATATCGAGCAGTTGGTGAGCTATCCGTCTGTGGCTATTGCTGCCAATGCGGAGCCCGGTGCGCCGTTTGGCCGCCCGGTCCGTGATGCGCTCGATTGCGCGCTCGGCATCGCGCAAAAGCTCGGCTACCAGACGAGCGACGACGAGGGCTATGTGGGCATTGCCGATATCCCTGGCCGCGGCGACAAGCAGCTCGCGACCATTTGCCATGTGGACGTGGTGCCCGCAGGCCCCGGCTGGAACACCGACCCGTTTGCGATGGAGCGTCGCGAGGGCTGGCTGCTCGGCCGCGGCGTTATCGACGACAAGGGTCCTGCCGTGCTGTCGCTCTACGCCGGCGCCTATCTGCTCAAGCACGGTATTACCCCGCGCTACACCTTCCGCGCGCTGCTGGGCTGCGATGAGGAGGTGGGCATGTCCGACGTTCACCATTATCTGGAGAACCACGCAGACCCCGACTTTTTGTTTACACCCGATGCCGAGTTCCCGGTTTGTAATGCCGAGAAGGGCCAGTTTGGGGCGACGTTTGTGAGTTCCAAGATCGACGGCGGGCGCATTGTGTCCTGGAGCGGTGCCGAGGCGAGCAACGCCATTCCGTCGCAGTCTATCTGCGAGCTTGCGATTGCCGCCGATGAACTGCCGGCGCCCGTTGAGAACGCCGACCGCCTGGAGATCACGGCGCTCGATAACGGGCATGCACAGATTTTCGCCCACGGCATTGGTGGTCATGCCTCGATGCCCGAGGGAACGATCAATGCTGTCGGCCTCATCGTGGCGTATCTGCGCGAGGCCGAGGATGCGTTTGGTGCGCGCGACGAGCGCCTGCTGACGCCTGCCGAGCACGAGTTCGTCAAGTTCCTGGCCTTTGTGCATGCGGATGTCTATGGTCGCGGCCTGGGAATCGATGCGACGAGCCCGGCGTTTGGCCCGCTCACCTGCAACCCCGGCGTCATCCGTGTGGTGGATGGCCACATCGAGCAGGTCATCGACGTGCGTTTTCCCGACAGCACGAGCGCCGATACCATCCGCGAGCAGCTCGAGCCACTTGTGGGCCGCTTTGGCGTGACGTATCGCGTGGATCGCGCAAAGGTGCCGTTCTCGGTCTCTGCCGACGACCCGGCCGTGAAGGCGCTGATTGACACCTATAACGAGTTTACGGGTAAGCATGCCGAACCCTTCGCCATGGGCGGTGGCACGTACGCACGCAACTTTGCCCGCGCCGTCTCGTTTGGCCCCGAGGAGACCGGCCTGGAGCTGCCCGCATGGGGCGGCCAGATGCACGGCCCCAACGAGTGCGCCAATGAAGAGCAGCTCAAGCAGGCGCTCAAGATTTATATCGTGGCAATCCTGCGCTTGAACGAGCTGGAGCTTTAAGGTTACGCGAACGCCAGAGTGACAACCTGTCTTTCGAAGAGGACGGCATGACCAGAAGGTCTATGCCGTCCTCTTTCTGAAAATGATCCCTTGGGGACGGAGGAAAACGGATCATTTGGTGTAAAAGGCTGGCCATGCTTGACGGCGGGTTTGTTATTCGTTTGTAAAGCCGAGCCGCGTTTGCGGTAAGGGTCTATCAGATGCCCGTAAGAAACCGCAGTTGGCGCGGGCGCTGCCCGATCGAGGCCGTATCTTTCCAAACAGCAAAGCGGGCAGGGGCCCGCGAGTCGCATGTATGAAAGGAAGATCATGCTCGATCAGGCTTATTCTCGTCGTCAGTTCCTCGGCCTCGCAGGTGGTCTCGCCAGCATCGTCGGGCTCGGCCTCGTTGGTTGCGGTGGCGCAGGCGCTTCCAACGCCGCTGACGCTGCCAAGGGTAGCGTCGCTGCTGCCGAGTCCGTCTCCGGCGAGGTGACCTACGACGGCGCCTCCTCGTTCCAGGCTCTCGTCGAGGCCGCTGCCGAGAAGTTCATGGATGCCAACCCCGACGTCTCCGTCTCCGGTTCGGGCAACGGTTCGGGCAAGGGCCTGACCGCTGTCGCCGCCGGCACCGTCACCATCGGTAACTCCGACGTCTTCGCCGAGACCAAGCTCGAGGCCGACCAGGTCAAGAAGCTCGTCGACCACGAGGTCGCCGTCGTGGGCATGGGCCCCGTCGTCTCCAAGAACGTGACGGTCGACGACCTGTCTCTCGAGCAGCTCAAGGGTATCTTCTCCGGCCAGATCACCAACTGGAAGGAGGTTGGCGGCGACGACGCCAAGATCGTCGTCCTCAACCGCAAGGCCGGCTCCGGCACCCGCGCTACCTTCGAGGCCGCCGTCTTTGGCGACGAGGCCGTCGACTTTAAGGGCGACGCCGAGCTCGACAAGTCCGGCGACGTCCAGACTCAGATGGGCAGCACCGACAACGCCATCTCCTACCTCGACTTCTCACACTTCGATGACTCCAAGTTCAACGCCATCAAGGTTGAGGGCGTCGAGCCCAAGAGCGCAAACGTCATCGACGACTCCTTCAAGATCTGGGCGACCGAGCACATGTACTGCTCCACGGACGCCGACGAGGCCACCAAGGCCTTCCTGGAGTTCATGCTTTCCGACGACGTCCAGGGCAAGCTCGTCGAGGAGCAGGGCTTTATCCCCGTCTCTGCCATGAAGGTCGTCAAGGACGCCAGCGGCAAGGTATCCGCTAAATAAGTAATCGCCCCGGAAAGGTTTGCAATGGCAAAACAGCTGCCAAAGCGCGACCTTGAGAACGTGGGCCTGGGTGTCACAGGCGCGTGCGTAGCGCTCGTGACGCTTGTCGTTGCCGCGCTCATCTTTATGGTCGCCCAAAAGGGCCTCTCGGCTTTTCTCAAGGACGGCGTCTCGGTCGTAGAGTTCTTCGCCGGCACCAAGTGGGACCTGGCCAACACAGCCGAAAACGGCCTGCCCTACACCGGCGCCCTGCCCCTGATCGTCACCTCGTTTGCGGTCATGGTGCTCTCCACGCTCATCGCGCTGCCCATCGCCATCGGCTCTGCCATCTTTGCGGTCGAGATTAGCCCTAAGTTTGGCTCCAAGGTCTTTCAGCCGCTCATTGAGCTTTTGACCGGCATTCCCTCGGTCGTCTTTGGCCTGATCGGTTTTCACGTGGTTGTCGGCCTTATGAAGGGCGTTTTCCACGTGAGCACGGGCCTGGGCATCTTGCCCGGCGCCATCGTGCTGGCCGTCATGATTCTGCCGACGATGACCACGCTTTCGGTCGATGGCCTGCGCGCCGTGCCCGACAGCTACCGTCAGGGCTCGCTCGCGCTGGGCTACACCCGCTGGCAGACCATCTGGCACGTGGTGCTCAAGTCCGCCATGCCGTCGCTCATGACCGCAGTCATCCTTGGCATGACCCGCGCCTTTGGTGAGACGCTCGCCGTGCGCATGGTTATCGGCGGCATCGAGGCCATGCCGACGTCGCTGCTGTCGCCGGCGTCCACCATCACCACCACGCTCACCACGTCTATGGCGGTTTATGCCGAGGGTTCGGCCCAGGACGATGTTCTGTGGGCGCTCGGTCTGCTGCTGATGGGCATGAGCCTCATCTTCATCCTGATCATCCATCTCATTGGCCGCAAGGGGGCGAAGACTCGTGGCTAGCACGCGCATCCATATCGACGAGGCGAGACTCGGGCGTGTCCAAAAGCAGGACCGCATCGCCACGGGCGTGCTGACGGCGATCGTCGCCATCGTCATGCTCGTCGTCGTCTCCATGGTGGCCTATATCCTGTTCGAGGGTATCTCGACGCTGTTCCAGCCGGGCTTTCTCACGCAGCCATCGCGCGCCAACGGAACCCAGGGCGGCGTACTCTATCAGCTGTTCGACTCGTTCTATCTGCTGCTGATCACCTTAGGTATCTCGGTGCCCATCAGCCTGGGCGGAGCGGTCTTCCTGGTCGAGTACGCGCCGGACGGACCCATCCGCGACATCGCCTCCACCGCCATCGAAACGCTGTCCTCGCTGCCTTCCATCGTCGTGGGCATGTTCGGCTTTCTGGTGTTTTCGGTGCAGCTGGGCTGGAAGTACTCCATCATCTCCGGCGCCGTCGCGCTCACCATGTTCAACATCCCCATCCTGGTGCGCGTGATTCAGCAGGCGCTCGAGGACGTGCCGCAGGCCCAGCGCGATGCGTGCCTGGCTATGGGCCTCACCCGCTGGGAGGCCACGCTGCACATCCTGATTCCCGAGGCCATGCCCGCCATCGTGACCGGCATCGTGCTTTCGGCCGGCCGTGTGTTTGGCGAGGCCGCGGCGTTGCTCTTTACCTCGGGCATGAGCTCGCCGGTTCGCCTGAACTTCTTGAGCTTTAACCTGTCGAGCCCCACCTGCGCCTGGAACGTGTTCCGTCCCGGTGAGTCGCTTGCCGTGCACATCTACAAGATCTATGGCGAGGGCAGCCCCGAGGCCCAGCAGATCGTCTGGGGCACCGCGGCACTGCTGATGATTTGCGTGCTGCTGTTTAACGTAGTCGCCCGTATCGTGGGCAAGCAACTGACAAGGAGGATGACGGCCGAATGAGCGAGATGAATGTAACGCCCGCAACCGAGGCGGCATCGTCCGACACCCAGGACTTTTTGTCGAGCGTGGGAGAGAGCGAGAGGCGCGTGCGTGTGAGCGGCAAGGCTGTGAGCGACGAGGTCGTGCTCTCCACCAAGGACGTCAATGTGTACTATGGCGACCACCATGCGCTGCGCAATACGTCGCTCGACTTTCACAAGGGCGAGATCACGGCGCTCATCGGGCCTTCGGGCTGCGGAAAGTCGACCTTTTTGCGCAGCCTCAACCTCATGAATCGCGAGATTCGCGGCTGCCGCGTGGAGGGCGAGATCAGCTACCGCGGACGCAACGTGAACACCAAGACCGAGAATACCTACGAGCTGCGCCGGTCCATTGGCATGGTGTTTCAGCAGCCCAATCCGTTTCGCAAGTCCATTCGCGACAACATCACGTTTGCGCCCAAGCGCCACGGCATCACCGACCGCGACGAGCTCGATCGCATGGTCGAGGAAAGCCTGCGCGGTGCGGCCCTGTGGGACGAGGTCAAGGACAAGCTCGACAAGAGCGCCTACGCGCTTTCGGGCGGTCAGCAGCAGCGTTTGTGCATCGCGCGCACGCTGGCACTCAACCCCGACGTAATCCTGTTTGACGAGCCCTGCTCGGCGCTCGACCCCATCTCGACGCTGGCGATCGAGGACCTCATGTCGTCGATCGTGGCCGACCGCGCCATCGTCATCGTGACGCACAACATGGAGCAGGCGTCGCGCGTGTCCAACCGCACGGCGTTTTTCTACATGGGCGATATGGTCGAGTACGACGAGACCGACGAGATTTTCCAACGGCCCAAGGATAAGCGGCTGAATGATTACCTCACCGGCATGTTCTCCTAGTCCGGGACATGCTTGAGGCCCGCGGCGGCCACGGTTGCCGCGGGGCTGATTGGAGAGGCGGGTCATCTCTTGCGGGAGATGGCCCGCCTTTTTGCGTCGCGTGCTGGTGCGCTTGCCCAAAACCACCACAAAGGTGCCTGTCCCCTTTGTGGTGGTTTTCGCTATCATGGACAACGTTGAATTTCTACGAAGGAGCAGGGCATATGGCGATTCTTTTGGGATGCGATTCCGTCAGCCTAGAGTTTCCCACCAAGCATATTTTCGATAGCGTTACGCTCGGCGTGGGCGAGGGCGACCGTATTGGTATTGTCGGTAAAAACGGCGACGGTAAGTCGACGCTGCTGAGCGTGCTCGCCGGCACGTTGGAGCCCGACGACGGCCGCGTGACGCACCGCCGCGACACGACGATTGGATTGCTCGGCCAAAAGGATAACCTGGTCGATACCGACACCGTGCATCATGCCGTCGTGGGCGACACGCCCGAGTATGAGTGGGCGTCGAGTCCGCGTACGCGCCAGATCCTCGCCGGCCTCATCAGCGATGTACCCTGGGAGGGCATGGTGGGCGAGCTCTCGGGCGGTCAGCGCCGTCGCGTGGACCTCGCGCGCCTGCTGATCGGCGACTACGACGTGCTCATGCTCGACGAGCCCACCAACCACCTGGACATGCGCACCATCAACTGGCTTGCGCGTCACTTAAAGGCCCGCTGGCAGCGCGGCCAGGGCGCCATGCTCGTGGTCACGCACGACCGCTGGTTCTTGGACGAGGTCTGCACCAGCATGTGGGAGGTCCACGACGGCCAGGTAGATCCCTTCGAGGGCGGCTACTCGGCATATATCCTGCAGCGCGTGGAGCGCGACCGCATGGCCGCCGTTACCGATGAGCGCCGTCGCAACATGGCGCGCAAGGAGCTCGCGTGGCTGAGCCGCGGCGCCCAGGCGCGTTCCACCAAGCCCAAGTTTCGCGTGGATGCCGCTCGCGAGCTGATCGCCGACGTACCGCCCGTGCGTGACGAGCTGGAGCTCAAGCGCCTTGCCGTGAGCCGCCTAGGCAAGCAGGTCATCGATGTCATCGACGTGGATGCCGGCTATGCGGATACCGATGGTGCGCCCAAGCAGGTGCTCACCGATGTGACCTGGCACATCGGCGCGGGCGACCGCTATGGCCTGTTGGGCGAGAACGGCGCCGGCAAGTCGACCTTGCTCGACGTGATCCAGGGCAAGATTGAGCCCACGCGCGGCCGTGTGAAGATTGGCCAGACGGTGCGCTTTGGCGTTCTGTCGCAGCAGCTCGAGGAACTCGAGCCCTACATGGGTGACACGATCCGCGAGGTGCTCGGCAACTATAAGAAGTACTACGTCATCGACGGCAAGGAGACTTCGCCCGAGAAGCTCTGCGAGCGCCTGGGCTTTACGACACAGCAGCTCTGGAGTCGCATCGGCGATCTTTCGGGCGGCCAGCGCCGTCGCCTGTCGCTGCTGCTGACGATCCTGGACGAGCCCAACGTGCTTATCCTGGACGAGCCCGGCAACGACCTGGATACCGATATGCTGGCGATTGTCGAGGACCTGCTCGACGGCTGGCCGGGCACGCTGATCCTGGTGACGCACGACCGCTTCTTGATGGAGCGCGTGACCGACCAGCAGTGGGCGCTGCTCGACGGCCACCTGACGCATATGCCCGGCGGCGTGGACCAGTACCTGCGCCTGTGCAACGCTACCGCCGAGGGCGAGCCCGTGGGCGCGCCGAGTGCCAAGACCGGCACGTTCGACACCGGTGCCGCGGCTGCGACGGCCGATAAGCCCAAGGCGAGCGGTCAGCCCAATGGCCTGTCCAACGCCGAGCGTCAGAAGCTTCGCCGCGAGGTGAGCTCGCTCGAGCGCAAGATGGAGACGCAGCGCGTCCGCGTTGAGGAGGCCGAGGCAGCAATGGCCCAGGTCGATCCCACCAACTACACGGCGCTCGGCGAGCAACAGGCAAAGATCGACGAGGCTCACGCTGCCATGGACGAGCTGGAGATGGCGTGGCTCGAGGCGAGCGAAAAGCTCGAGGGCGAGGAGTAGGCGAGGATGATCAAGGCCGCGTTTTTCGATATCGACGGCACGTTGCTGAGCTTTAAGACCCATCGGATTCCGGCGTCGGCGCAGCAGGTGCTCGACAGCTTTCATGAGCAGGGGATTGCGTGCGTGATCGCCACGGGTCGCCCGACCTATCAGATGCCCGATTGGCTGTTCGATCTTGGTTGGGATGCGTACATTACGCTTTCGGGCCAGCACTGCTTTGATGCCGAGGGGGTTTACCGCAGCTGCCCGATCGATCCGGACGACGTCGCGGTGATCGTGGACCAGGTGGCCGAGGGGCGCTACGACTCGCTGTGCATGCAGGGCGAGAACTCGTTTGTGAACCGCCTGTCCGAGCGCGTGGTGACGGCCGGTAGCAACGCGGGAATCGTCTACCACGAGGAACCGTTTGAGCACGCTTTTGACGCGCCGGTTTACCAGTTCTGCGCCTTTGTGGACCCTGCCGACGAACATATCGTGACCGACGCCGTGTCGCATTCGCTCACCACGCGCTGGTGCGACCTGTTCTGCGACATTATTCCCGCTAACGGCGGCAAGGACCTGGGCGTGGCGGCGACGCTCGAGCGGCTTGGTATCGACGCGAGCGAGGCGATTGCCTTTGGCGACGGCGAGAACGACCTGTCGATGTTCTCGGCCGTGGGCACAAGTGTGGCCATGGGCAACGCGCAGGATACCGTGAAGGCCGCGGCGACCTACGTTACGACCGCCGTAGACGACGACGGCATTTACAACGCCGCGAAGCACTTTGGCCTCGTGTAGCTGCGACCCGGCACTTGGGGACGCTCCTTATCTGCCGGCAGCTGGGGACACTCCTTGCGGGGCGTTCCCATTTTGTTTTCATCTCGCACGTTTTGTGAAACGCGGCTAACTTTTTGGTCAATGCAGTAAGACATGGTCAACTTTTGCGGTAAAGTAAGCCAAGGAAAGTATCCAAAGGCTAACTAGCAATCATCGCGAAAGGCGGCCCATGGCCCTACGTGAATCCGGAGAAGACTATCTCGAATCGATCTACGTCCTATCGGAACGTCAGGGCATCGTGCGCTCGATCGACGTTGCCGAATACTTGGGCGTAACCAAAGCAAGCGTCTCTAAAGCCATGGCGGCCTTGGAGAGCACCGGCTACGTGGAGATGGGCAAACGCGACGTGCATCTGACGGAACGCGGTCTTGAGGTTGCCCGTCAAATGTGGGAGCGCCACTGCTTTTTTGTAGGTCTGCTAGAGGACGCAGGCGTAACGCCCGAGGTCGCGTCGCAAGAGGGCTGCCACATGGAGCACTGCCTGAGCGAGGAGAGCTTCGAGAAGCTAAGATCGATGCTGAGACGGGGCAGCGATCGGGATCAGTAACCCCACCAACCAAGTCCAACTCAGACAAGGAACCCCGCCAGCAAGTGATGCCCAAGAACCGCCAGTTGTGTCGCCGCAGGCCGGGGCCGGGCTTGGTTTTGAAAACATTCCGCACTGATATTGTCTGTATTGAAGACGTCGATGATGCACCCGTATACCATTGACGTCGACACCATCA
>CABUDZ010000035.1 GCA_902490445.1 uncultured Collinsella sp. | reverse complement strand
TGATGGTGTCGACGTCAATGGTATACGGGTGCATCATCGACGTCTTCAATACAGACAATATCAGTGCGGAATGCGCTGGGAAGTTACCCCATGCGGCCAGCTGCGGGATCTTTGCTGCGCTCGAGCAAGCAACCCAACATATATCTGAATTTGGATGGGAGGGGCTTGTTGCTGATAGGGGCGTTGAGCTGTTGTTGACACTTTGGGATGCGTGGGGCCCTGGGTTGGGGTGATGCTTTGGGGTGGGGTCTTACTTAGGTGAAGAGGGGCTGTATGGCTGAGAGGTAGTCTTTGGCTACGTTGGATTTGTTGGCTTGGAAGTTGTGCCAGGCCCACCATTGGACGGTGGCTACGAAGCTTGAGGCTATGTGATGGAGGAGGAAGCTGCGGTCCATAGTGCC
This sequence comes from uncultured Collinsella sp., assembly GCA_902490445.1. Classification (GTDB taxonomy): domain Bacteria; phylum Actinomycetota; class Coriobacteriia; order Coriobacteriales; family Coriobacteriaceae; genus Collinsella. The sequence continues at coordinate 18,437 of CABUDZ010000035.1, read as the reverse complement.
AGCGGGACCTGTGGGGTCGACGGGGACGGTTTCGGCTGCTCGTGACATGATGGTCTTGCGTAAGCAGTCGGCGAAGACGCGTGAACCGGCGCCGGCTACGAGGGCTCGTACGCCCTGGCGGCGTTCCCAGAGGTTGTTGAGGAGATGCTCGACTTGTACGAGCGGATCATCGAGCGGTGTGCCATCGTCGTCGAGGGCGTGGGTGCAGATGTCGCTCACGAGTTCGGACAGTAGGTCATCTTTGCTCTTGAAGAGGCCGTAGAACGTGGCCCGACCCACATGGGCGCGAGCGATGATGTCGCCGACGGTGATCTTGCCGTAGTCCTCTTCGCGCAGCAGCTCGGAGAACGCCGCGACGATGGCGGCGCGGCTTTTTGCCTTGCGGGCATCCATAGCTATGCATCCACGTGAACAAGCAGGCAACGGAGCGTGCCAGAGCAGCCCTCGTAGGGGCGCTTGCCAGCGCCGTAGCCGACGGCCTCGATGCGGTAGCGGGCTGGCAGGTGCTCGGACGTGCGCAGTGCGGCGACGATGGCGGCACCCGTGGGCGTCACGAGCTCGCCGGCGACCGGTGCGGGCGTGAGGGCGATATTGCCCGCCTGGCACAGGTTGACGACAGCGGGGACGGGAATGGGCATGAGACCGTGGGCACAGCGGATGGTACCGTGACCCTCAGAGAGCGACTCGACCACGATGTCCTCAATACCAAGGTCATCGAGGCAGATGGCGACAGAGCAGACGTCGACGATGGAGTCGACGGCGCCCACCTCGTGGAACATGACGGTCTTGGGCGTTTTGCCGTGGGCCTTGGCCTCGGCGGCGGCGAGCGCGGTAAAGATGGCGATCGCGCGACGCTTGGCGCCATCGCTTAGCTGCGAGCCATCTATGATGGCGGTGACGTCCGCCAAAGAACGGTGGTGATGGTGGTGGGCGTGATGGTGACCCTCGTGGCCATGACCGTGGCCCTCATGGTCATGCTCGTGGCAGTGCTCGTGTTCGTGCTCGCCATGATCATGATGGTGGTGCTCATGCTCATGCGTGTGCTCGGCAGCTGCTTCGTTGCCGTAGAGCCAGGCCATATCGTGATCGTGGTTCTCGAGTTCCCCTGCAAGCTGGACGTCGAAATCGCAGGCGTCAATGCCATGCTTGTTTGCGCGCGTGACGGCGATCGTAAAGCCGTCGACCGGCAGCGTGGCAAGCTGTTCGCGCAGGTGCTCCTCGCTGGCGCCCAGGTCGAGCAGGGCCGCGACGGTCATATCGCCGCTGATGCCCGAAGTGCCGTCGATGATAAGCGTGTGCTGATGGTGGGACATGGAATGCTCCTTAACGGGCGCAGGATGTGCCGGCGCTCAGATGATTGATAAGACTTGCCTGGTAGGCGGCACCAAAGCCGTTGTCGATATTGACGACCGAAACGCCGCTGGCGCAGGAGTTGAGCATGGCGAGCAGCGCGGCTACGCCTCCAAAATTTGCGCCGTAGCCCACGCTGGTGGGAACGGCGATGACCGGGCAGCTCACCAGACCGCCGATAACGCTCGCCAGGGCGCCCTCCATGCCGGCGATGGCGATGACCACCTGCGCCTGAGCAAGTTCCTCGGCATGCGCGAGCAGGCGGTGCAGGCCGGCGACACCTACGTCGTAGAGGCGGTCGACCTCGTTGCCATAGAATTCGGCCGTCAATGCGGCTTCTTCGGCGACGGGTAAGTCGCTCGTGCCGGCGCAGGCGACGACAATGCGTCCGTTGCCGGTGGGGGAGGGCTTGCCGCCCACGAGGGCGAGCTGTGCGTCCGGGATATATCCCAGGTCGATGCCGTTGTCGAGGAGCTCCGAGGTACGGGTTGCCTTCTCGGCGTCCAGGCGCGTGACCAGGATGCGCTCCTGGCCGGCATCGCGCAGCGCTTTGATAATGGCGGCAATCTGCTCGGCGGTTTTACCGGCACCGTAGACAACCTCGCCGGCTCCCTGGCGCACCCCGCGCGAAAGATCGAGCTGCGCAAAACCCAGATCGGCGGTTGGCGCCGTCTGGATGCGCGTGAGGGCGACTTCCGGGGCGACTGCTCCGTCGGCAACATCGCTCAGCAATTGCTCAAGATCTCGCTTATCCATTTATGTTCCCTTCGACGGTGCAAAGTCTAGCACGTGAAAGGTAGTTTCCGAACATTAGAACAAAATTGTTCGGAAACTAGACATAGAGGATTTGATGCTGTTGTTAGACGGATCGGCTAGTCACGCAGGATGATGTCCATGGCGAGCATCAGGTTGCGCTCGTCGATGGCAAACGGGGCCGCCTCGCGCGTCTTGGGCTTGGCGCAAAACGCGATGCCCGTGCCCGCGGCCTGAATCATGGGGATGTCGTTGGCGCCGTCGCCGATCGCGACGGTATGGGCCATGTCGACGCCGCACTCAACTGCCCAATCCAGCATCTGGATGAGCTTGGACTCCTTGGTCACGATGTCTGCCGCCAGCTTGCCGGTGAGCTTGCCCTCCACGACTTCCAGGCGGTTGGCCAGGCAAAAGTCGATACCCGCGGCAGCCACGATCTTGTCGGCGACCTCGTGAAAGCCGCCGCTTACCACGCCGACCTTCCATCCCTTGCTGTGCGCCGAGCGCACAAGCTCCAGCGCGCCGGGGGTAAACGTCACGCGCTCAAAGGTGCGCTCGAACACACTCTCGTCCAGGCCGGCAAGCAGCCCCACGCGCTCCTCGAGCGCCTGCTTAAAGTCAAGCTCGCCGCGCATGGCGCGCTCGGTGATCTGTGCCACTTGCTCGCCTACGCCGGCCTCCTCGCCCAACAGGTCGATGACCTCCTGGTTGATGAGCGTGGAGTCGATATCCATAACGATGAGGCGTGCAGTCATGGCGGGCCTTTCCGAGTGCTGTTTTATTGGGGCATATTGTCGCACGTGACGAGCGCGGGCGGGTGTCGCGGCGCGTCAATTGTTTCGTCTCCGTCAAGTCTTTGGGCAGGAGCCACTTTTTCGCGGCACATCGACGCGAGTGCGATAAGATAGAACGCCATGTCTGGCTGCGCGGTTTACGCAGGCTGGGCAAATCTGTACGACGCCGCCCGGAACGACACGGGGCGGCACAGATCCATAAAGGAGGATCACTGGTATGAGCCAGACCCGTCCCATCGACGAGCATTCCATGCACACCCGTACCTGCGGCGAGCTTCGTCGCGAGAACGTGGGCGAAGAGGTCACCCTCACCGGTTGGGTGAGCCGTCGCCGCGACCACGGCGGCCTTATTTTCTGCGACCTTCGCGACCGTGAGGGCATCACGCAGCTCACCTTCGACCCCGAGCACTCCGACGGCGATGCCTTTAAGATCGCCGAGACCATGCGTCCCGAGTGGCCCATCAAGATCCACGGCGTTGTGCGCGCCCGTGGCGAGGAGACCACCAACACCAAGCTCGCGACCGGCGAGATCGAGGTCCTGACCGACCACGCCGAGGTGCTCAACACATCCGTCACCCCGCCGTTCCAGATCGAGGACGGCATCGAGACCAGCGAGGACACCCGTCTGCGCTATCGCTATCTGGACCTCCGTCGTCCCGAGATGATGGCCAACCTCAAGCTGCGCTCCGACTTTACCTTTGCCATTCGCGAGGCGCTGCACAACCGTGAGTTCATGGAGGTCGAGACGCCCTCCCTGTTCAAGTCCACGCCCGAGGGCGCCCGCGACTTCATCGTCCCCAGCCGCATCCAGCCGGGCAACTTCTACGCCCTGCCGCAGTCCCCGCAGCTCCTGAAGCAGCTGCTTATGGTCGGTGGCGTCGAGCGCTACTATCAGGTTGCCAAGTGCTTCCGCGACGAGGACCTGCGCGCCGACCGTCAGCCCGAGTTCACCCAGGTCGATATCGAGATGTCCTTCGTGGACCAGAACGACGTTATGAGCGCCCTCGAAGAGGTTCTTGCCGATGCCTTCGGCCGCATGGGTGTCGAGATGCCCACGCCGCTGCGTCGCATGGACTACTGGGAGGCCATGGACACCTATGGCTCCGACAAGCCCGATACCCGCTATGGCATGCACCTGGTCGACCTGACCGACATCTTCGCCAACTCCAAGTTCAAGGTCTTTGCGACTGCCGCGAACGAGGAGGGCTCTGTCGTCAAGGCCATCAACGCCAAGGGCGCCGGTGCCTGGGCTCGCGCCAAGATCGACAAGCTCGCCGGCGTGGCCTCCACGTTTGGCGCCAAGGGCCTGGCCTGGATCGCCTTCCGCGAGGACGGCTCCATCAACAGCCCCATCGTCAAGTTCTTCTCGGACGAGGAGATGGCTGCCCTGCGCGAGCGCATGGACGTCGAGCCCGGCGACCTTGTGATGTTCGCCGCCGGCCCGCGCCTGCTCTCCGACGAGATCCTGGGCGGCATGCGTTCCCACATGGCCAATGCGCTCGAGGTCAAGCGCGAGGGCCACGACTTCCTGTGGGTCGTCAACTTCCCGCTGTTCCACTGGGACGAGGATCGCAAGGCCTATGCTGCCGAGCACCAGCCCTTTACCCTGCCGACCGAGACCGACATCGCCAAGATCGAGGCCGACCCGCTGGCAGCCGGTTCCTGCACCTACGACTTTGTCATGGACGGCTTTGAGGCCGGTGGCGGCGGTATGCGTATCCACAACGCCGAGATGCAGATGTCCATGCTTAAGCTCCTGGGCTTTACCGAAGAGCGCGCCGAGTCTCAGTTTGGCTTCCTCATGGAGGCCCTCAAGTTTGGTGCGCCCCCGATGGGCGGCTTCGCCCTGGGCCTGGACCGCGTGTGCATGCTGCTCACCGGCTCCGACTCCATTCGCGACGTCATGGCGTTCCCCAAGACGGCCAGCGGCTCCGACCTCATGTCGGGCGCCCCGAGTGCCGTTAGCGGCGCCCAGCTCAAGGACGTCAGCCTGCGCCTGATGTAGGCAAGCGGCTACATATTGCCTGCAACGAGGGAAGGACACGTGCCTTCCCTCGTTTTTTATACGCCGAGATTGTGAGGGCATGGGATGACCGGGCGTTGCGGAAAGTGCGTCCCGGAATCTGCGTCCAGAACGGGTCGCGCTTTCCCAAAGGGGGGGGGTCCTCTGGGAAAGCGCGACCCAGAATTCGGCAAAATAATGGGACACAGTTTCCGCTTGAGCGGTCTAACGGAAACTGTGCCCCAGAATGAGCGCTCAAAACGGGGCAGGCTTTCCGCAACAACTGTCTGGCGAAAAGCCCGGCCCAGTTTCCTACAGCGAGTCTCTCTGAACGAGCTGCATGTGCATCACGGAGGTGGTGGGCTCGGCGCCCTTGATCATGTCGAGCGCAATGTTGGCGGCCATGTGGCCTTCTTCGCGCAGGGGCTGGCGGACGGTCGTGAGTGCGGGGACGCAGCGCGCCGCAATCTCGTGATCGTCGAAGCCGACGACAGAAACGTCCGCCGGAACGGATAGGCCTGCCTCGTTGAGTGCGGTGATGACGCCAGCCGCGATACGGTCCGATCCGCAGAGCACGCCATCGAAAGCAATCTCGCGCGCGAGGATCTGGTGCATGGCCTGATAGCCGTCTCCGCTGTTCCAGCCGGTATAGATAACGTTTGCGCCTGGGAGGTCTTCGCCCAGGACGGTGCGGTAGCCGCGCAGGCGGTCGACAACAGCGGGGTTGTCTTGCGGTCCCAACACGGCGACGATATCTTTGCGCCCGCGATCTTTCATAGCGAGTGCCGCAAAGCGTCCACCCTCTTCGTCGTCAGAGTAGACTGTCGAGAACACATCGCGATAGGGGTGGCCCTCGAGCTGGCCGCACAACACGGTGGGTACGCCCAGCTCGCGCAGCACCTCGAGCAGCTCGCTGCCCTTGTAAGGGGAGACGTCGATCACGGCGTCGAACGAGCGGCGCTCAAAGTGCTCGCGTGCGCGGTTGCGCTCATGCGTAGAAGACGCCTGCAAGATAACGGGCAGATAGGACGACTCCGACAGTTCCTCGGTAATGCCGCTCAAAAATTCGCTATAGGTGGGGTCGCTGAAGAGCTCACTCAGGGGCTCGGTCACGAGCACGGCGATGATTTCCGTGCGCCCGACAGCGAGCGCTCGGCCGCGAGCGTTGGGGACAAAATTGACTTTCTTGGCCGCCGCACGGACGCGCTTTTTGGTTTCCTCGCTAATGCGGGGCGAATCGTTGAGGGCGCGCGATGCCGTGGAGCGCGACACGCCGGCAGCTGCGGCAACCTCGGCAAGCGTAGGTGCGGTGCGAACTGGCTGGGTCATGGCGTCTCCTGGAAAATGCGGTCGATGTTGTCACTGATACGGGCTGGTGCGGATACAGCTTACTATAGTGCACCTGAACAGCGTTCATGATATCCGGTGACAGGTGTCGTTTTGCAACCAAGCCCCAATCGAATACGTCTCGTGTGGGTGAGATATCAGCGGGCGTGGCGGTTGCCTACGAGCTTAAGAACGATGTTTTGCGTTGAGTTTCGATATTCAGGGTGACATAAGTGTTGCGGTTGTACAACCGGTTGCACCGTTAATCCGGCCAAATCGACCGTTCAGCGGACAACCGGTTGCACAGTTTTTTGCATCGCCCGTAAGATAAGGACAACCGGTTGCACAAGAATCACTACGATGACGAAGGAGCATCACCATGGACGCCATTAACGATTGGGAAAACCAAGCGCTCACCCACAGGAACCGCCTGGCACCTCATGCGTACTTTATGGGTTATGAGACCGCCGATCTCGCTGCTACGTACAGCCGCGAGCTGTCGCGCGGGTTTGTTCAGCTGTCTGGCTCGTGGCAGTTCCGCCTCTTTGAGGGGCCTGCTGCCGTCTCCAACGAGGAGCTCTCCACGTACAAGTCCGAGTGGGATCACGTGGAGGTTCCGCACCTGTGGCAGGTAGACGGCTATGGCAACCTTGCCTATACCGACGAGGGTTTCCCGTTTCCGGTGGATCAGCCGTTCGTTCCCTCCGACGACCCCACGGGCGTCTACCAGCGCATCGTCAACCTTCCCGCCGTTCCTGCCGGCGCCCGCGAGATCATTCGCTTCGACGGCATCGAGAGCTATGGCGAGCTGTACGTCAACGGCCAGTTTATCGGCATGACCAAGGGCTCGCGTCTGTCCGCCGAGTTCGACGTGACCGACGCGCTCGTCGAGGGCGACAACCTGTTTGCGGTCAAGGTCCTGCAGTACAGCGATGGCAGCTATATCGAGGATCAGGACATGTGGTGGGCTTCGGGCATCTTCCGCGATGTGTACCTTATGCAGCGTCCCGCCGCGCACCTGGTCGACTTTAGGTTCCGCACGCACCGCGAGGGCGATGCCGCTCTGATCACGCTCGATACGGTGGCCGAGGGCGCTACCCGCGTCGTGTTTACGCTCAGCGATGGCGAGAACGTGGTCGCTACGGGCGAGTGCGTCGACGGCCATGCCGAGTGCAGCGTTGCCGATGCCCACTTCTGGAACCCCGAGGACCCCTTCCTCTATGACCTTACGTTTGAGGTCTACGACGGTGACGAGGTCAGCGAGTACGTTCCGCATCGCCAGGGCCTTGCCGAGGTGACGGTCGAGGGCAATCATATCTACCTCAACGGCACCTACTTTAAGATGCATGGCGTCAACCGCCACGATCACGACGATCACAAGGGCCGCGCCGTGGGCCTCGATCGCATGCGCCGTGACCTGGAGCTCATGAAGCGACACAACATCAACGCGGTGCGCACCTCTCACTATGCCAATGACCCGCGCTTCTACGAGCTGTGCGATGAGTATGGCATCATACTGGTCGCCGAGACCGATATGGAGAGTCACGGCTTCGAGAATATCGGCAACATCGCTCTGGTCACCGACGACCCGGCATGGGAGCCGGCCTACGTCGACCGCATTGAGCGTCTGGTGATGCAGGAACGCAACCATGCCTGCATCATTATGTGGTCGATGGGCAACGAGAGCGGCTATGGCTGCAACATCCGCGCGATGTACGCCAAGGCTCACGAGCTCGATGATCGTCCGGTCCATTACGAGGAGGACCGCAACGCCGATACCGTCGACGTCATTTCCACGATGTACTCCCGTGTGTCGCAGATGAACGACTTTGGTGAGCATCCGTTCCCCAAGCCGCGCATCAACTGCGAGTACGGCCACTCCATGGGCAATGGCCCCGGAGGCCTGTCCGAGTACCAGGAGGTCTTCGATCGCTGGGATTGCATCCAAGGCCAGTTTATCTGGGAATGGTGCGACCACGGTTTGGCTGCTGTGACCGAGGACGGCGTTGCTTACGATATGTATGGTGGCGACAACGGCGATTACCCCAACAACAGCAACTTCTGCATCGATGGCATGGTGTTCCCTTGGCAGCAGCCGAGCCCGGGCCTCACTGAGTATGGCCAGGTCATCTGCCCGGTTCGCATGGCTTATGACACCGAGGCGGGCGAGCTGACCGTCACGAACAAGCGCTGGTTTACTACCCTCGAGGATGTCTGCCTGTCGGCGGAGACCCTGGTAGACGGCGATGTAGTGTGCCGCAAGACGCTTATGCCCGGCGCGGTGGCTCCCGGCGAATCCGTCCAGCTGCCACTGGTGATTCGCGAGGCCGCGGTAGGCGAGACCCTGCTGACCGTGCGCGCCTACACCATGGCGGCTCACGCCTGGTGCGAGCCGATGTTCCAGCTGGGCGCAAGCCAGTTTGCCATCGCAAACCATCCGGCGCCGGCCATCGCCGCCCCCGCTCGTCCTGAGCTTACGGTCGAGGAGACCGAGCAGGAGATCCGCATTCACTCCCTCAACGGCGAGCTGGCCTTCAGCAAAGTCAACGGTACCGTGAGCGAGTGGAAGGCATCCGGCCGCGACGTAATGGCCTCTGGTCCCCAGGTTGGTTTTTGGCATCCGCTCGTCGACAACCACGCTCAGGAGTATGACTCCCTGTGGAAGGACAACTTCATCGATGTGATGCAGACGTCTACCCGCAAGGTTTCTTGGAAGCAGGACGGCAATGCGGTCGTCGTTACCGTGAGCCAGCGTATCGCTCCTCCCGTCCGCGCGTTCGGCATGCGCGTCGAGCTCGTCTACACCGTGCTTCCGAGCGGTCGCGTCGACCTCAAGGTTTCCGGCGAGCCCTACGGCGATTACTCGGATATCATCCCGCGCATCGGCATCTCCTTCGAGGTCCCCGGTTGCAATCGTGCCGTCGAGTGGTATGGCCACGGCCCGGGCGAGAACTATCCGGACTCGCTGCGCGCCAACCCGGTCGGTCATTACCGCACTACGGTCGACGACATGTTCACGCCCTACGTTATGCCTCAGGATTGTGCTAACCGCGAGGGCACCCGTTGGGTCGCCCTGCGCTCTAGCCACGGTGACGGTCTGGTCGTGACGCGTCCGAGCGACGCCGCCTCCAACCCGTTCTCGTTCTCGGCATGGCCCTATAGCTGCGAGGCTATAGATAACGCCAAGCACGTCTACGACCTTGTCAAGGGCGACACGGTTACGGTCAATATCAACGACCAGCTGCTCGGCCTTGGTTCGAACTCTTGGGGTTCCGAGGTGCTCGATTCCTACCGCACCCGTTTTGAGAGCTTCAGCTTTGAGGTGTCCCTGCGACCGCTGACGTCTGCCGATCTGGCTCAGGCGCTGGCACCCATTAAGGAGGCATAAGTCATGCATGTCTTTAACTCGCGCGCCGATTTCGACGCTCAGATGAAGTCCGTCAAGAAGTGGATGCGCACCGGTCAGGCGCTCGATGGCGTTGCCGACCTGCAGCACGACGTGGCTTACTCCATCGGCGACTCGTTGGTGTACTGGTGGGTCTATGCCCGCGAGGCCGCTACCGCCGATCTGGTCGGTCACCGTCGCTACCATGCCGTGCTCGCTCCGCTCGACGGCGACCTGACCGTCGAGGTTGCCCCCAAGGCAGACCTCACCTGCATCCGTGCTTACAGCGATATCGATGATCGCGAGCGCTTTGAGGGTGCGGGGGAGACCGTGACGATTCCCGCCGGCGGCGTTGCCGTCGTCGAAATTGACGAGGCCTACCGTGTCGTGGCCGATGCCGCGGATTCCCGCGTCGTGGTACTGCACGTGACGGTTGAAGGTTATTCCTTCCCCAACAAGTAGTATTCGTCCGTTTGGACGTTTGCTTCGCGCCGTTAAGGGGGATGGCTTTGTTGACTCCCTTTTCCCCATTCCCCTTAGCAGGTGCGCCGTCCACGATTGCGCTTGCAGTCCGGACGGTTTTAGATGAGATATAACGGATGATTGGGAGGGCTTATGAGCTCTGAAAAACGAGGAACGATTGGTTCGTTCGCTCTGCTGGGCATGACGGTCGCCGCCGTGTTCGGTATCAAGAACATCATCAACAACAACGCGGCCATCGGCTTGGCAGCTGCGCCGTCGTTCTTTTTCGCTACGCTTTTGTACTTTGTCCCCTATACCCTGGTTACCGCCGAATTCGTCGGCCTTAACAAGGACTCCGAGTCGGGCGTGTACGCCTGGGTCAAGACCTCGATGGGCGGTCGCTGGGCATTCCTGACGGCATTTAGCTACTGGTTCGTTAACCTGTTCTACTTTGCGTCCGTCCTGCCTAACGTCATCATCTACGCGAGCTACGTGTTCTTTGGTGCCAATGCCGAGCTCTCGCAGCTGTGGATCACCATTATCGAGATCGTCGTCTTTGCTATCGCCACGTGGGTTTCGACCAAGGGTGCTAAGTGGATCGGCTCCATTTCCTCCTTCGGCTCGACCGCGGCTCTCGGCCTGACTGCCGTGTTCATCTTGCTGTCCCTGGCTGCTGCCTTTGGCGGCGTCGAGTTCGCTACGGCTCCTACCCCCGCTAACATGGCTCCCGACACGAGCAACTTCGCAACTATGTGGGGCTTCTTCGGTACGCTTGCCTGGATCATCCAGGGCGTTGGCGGCGCTGAGTCTGTCGGCGTGTTCCTTAACGACCTTAAGGGTGGCGTCAAGGCCTTCGTGCGCACCGTCGTTATCGCCGGCCTGACCATCGGCCTTCTGTATGCAGGCGCTTCGCTGCTGGTCAACCTGTTCATTCCCGAGGGCGGCGTTGCCATCTCCACCGGTATCTTCGACGTATTCGGCGCTGTCTTTGCCCACTTTGGCATTCCCATGGAAGTGTCCACGCGCGTCATTGGCCTGATCCTTCTTGCCGCCACGCTGGGCTCCCTCATGATGTGGACCTCTGCTCCCATCAAGGTCTTCTTCACCGAGATCCCCAAGGGCGTCTTTGGTAGCAAGATCGTCGAGCTCAACGAGCACGGCATTCCTGCCCGCGCTGCCTGGCTGCAGTTCGCCATCGTCGTCCCCATCCTGATCATCCCGGCCCTGGGCTCCGGCAACCTAGACGACCTGCTCATGATCGTCACCAACATGACGGCTGCCACCGCTCTGCTCCCGCCGCTGCTGATTCTGCTTGCCTACTTTATGCTGCGCAAGAACTTCGACGCTGCGCCCCGCGACTTCCGTATGGGTTCGCGCACCTTCGGTCTGGTCATTGCCGCCTTCCTGCTCGTTGTCTTCTGCTTCGTGCTTATCTGCGGCACCATTCCGCTCGATCAGCCTCTGTGGCTGACGCTGGTCTACAACGTTGGCGGTGTAGTTGTCTTCCTGGGCCTTGCCGTGATGTGGTACAACCGCTACATCAACCGCCTGCGCGAGACCGATCCCGAGGCCGCCGAGAACGAGCTTCGCCCCTCCGTCCTCGACATGATGGAGTAGCGGCTGGGATTAATCTACGGCTGTGGAATAAATCGATTCCCTTTCCTAAGGAGGGGCCTTACGAGGCCCCTCCTTTTGTGTTTTGGGGCATGGTTTTGGACCCCGTGGTCAAAAAATGCCAAATATGAGTACTGTTGCAAAAGAGGTGTCATATTTTTCGGCCTGTTCTGAGCAAAAACGGGCTCAAAATCAATTTATCTAACCCCCTTTAAAGGGCGTTTGACGGCTTTCAACCTCTTCGAATCGCTCAAAGCAGGCACTTTGCTCGCGATTTTGCTGCTACTAAATCGGTGACAGTACTCATATTTGCCACTTTTTGCCCACGAGGTGTTCAGAGGAGCTCTCGACAAGCATCTAACGCTACAATAACTACCACGTGGTTGGGTTTGCCGGCCGAATGTGCGATGCCGCGGGAGGGGACATGGTCGAGTTTACAAAGACGATTAAAGATCCGTTGGGACTGCATGCCCGCCCGGTTGCGCTGCTTTACGACATCATTGCCAAGCATCGTAGCAACGTATCGGTCAGTATCGGCGATCGCCATACCGACGGCCGCGATGTAATGGGGCTCATGGCTCTCTACGGCGAGTGCGGCGAGGACATCATCTTCCGCGTTTCGGGCGTAGACGAGGCTTCCTGCGTCACATCGATCAGAAACCTCTCGCTCTAAGCATGACAGGGCGCGGCAAAGGACAGCTCTTTGCCGCGCCTTTTTGTTTCGTATAGGAAACTTTTTCGAAATCTAAATGGGGACCCTTTCCAAAAAGTTAACCACGTGCTAGTTTACTATAGCGAACATAGACGTGGTTAACTTTTGCTGCGTCGATGTTGAGGACGAACTGACGTTAGGAGCTCACTCATGTCTTGCGGACCGCAGATGCCGGCTATGCCGCTTTCGATGGTAAAAGCGGGCGAAACCGTGCGCGTGTCTCGCGTAAAGGGCAATGAGGATATGAAGCACCATCTCAAGGACCTCGGCTTTGTCGAGGGCAACGAGATCCACGTGGTGAGCTCGAGTGGCGCCAATATCATCGTCACGGTGCTGGGCGCTCGCTTTGGCATCGATTCCAAGGTTGCCATGCACATCATGACCGTCGGTTAGTCCGCAGCATTTAAAAACTGAAAGGGGGACAAGTAAATGAAGACGTTGGGTGACGTTAAGGTGGGCGAGAGCTCCACGATCGTCAAGCTTCACGGTGAGGGTGCGCTGCGCCGCCACCTTATGGACCTGGGCCTCATCAAGGGCACTTCGTTCAAGGTCGTGAAGGTTGCACCGCTCGGTGATCCGGTCGAGATCAACGTGCGCGGCTACGAGCTTTCCATCCGTAAGGAGGAGGCCGCCGTCGTCGAGGTCCAGTAAGGGATCTTTGCGCGGTTATTTCTGCAGATAAAGTTAGGTTTTTCTAACTTAATGCAGCATCTTTGAAGCACATTATCCAGCCCGCGCGGAGAAAGCAGCGCAGGCACACAAGGAAGAAGGATTGAATGGCGGATTCTCAGATCCATGTCGCGCTGGCGGGTAACCCCAACTGCGGCAAGACCACGCTTTTCAACCTGATCACCGGCGCCAACGGCTACGTTGGCAACTGGCCCGGTGTCACGGTTGAGAAAAAGGAAGCCAAGCTCCTGAGCGACAAGAACGTTACCATCACGGACCTCCCCGGCATCTACTCGCTTTCCCCCTACAGCCCCGAGGAGCAGTGCTCGCGCGACTACCTCATGAGCGGCGAGCCCGATGTCGTCGTCCAGGTGGTCGATGCCACCAACCTCGAGCGCAACCTGTACCTGGCGCTTCAGGTTATCGAGACCGGCCTGCCCGTGGTCGTCGCCCTCAACATGGCCGACTTGGTCGAGAAGAACGGCGATAAGATCGACACGGACAAGCTCTCCAAGAAGCTCGGCTGCCCGGTCATGATGATCTCGGCTCTTAAGAACAAGGGCATCACGGAGCTGTTCGAGCAGGTCAAGAAGTCCGCTGCTTCCAAGGGCCAGGTGCCGGAGCACAAGTTCGATTCCTCCATCGAGGACGTTCTGGACCACATCGAGAACAACCTGCCGGCGAGCGTTCCCGCCAACAAGCGTCGCTACTACGCGGTCAAGCTGTTCGAGCGCGACGCGGACGCCTGCAAGCTCATCAACCTCACTAAGGAGAAGGCCGCTCGCGTGGAGCAGCTGGTCGCCCAGTGCGAACAGGACTGCGACGACGACGCCGAGTCCATCATCACCGGCGAGCGCTACGGCGTGATTGCCCACATCATCGACGAGTGCCTCACCAAGGCTCCGGCCAAGATGAGCACTTCCGAGAAGATCGACCGTGTGGTTACCAACCGCATCCTGGGCCTGCCGATCTTTGTGGTCATCATGTTCTGCGTGTACTACATCGCCGTTTCTACCCTCGGCGGCACGGTGACCGACTTCACCAACGACCAACTCTTCGGCACCGACGGCTGGTACGTGCTCGGTCAGGGTCGCGACGCCTATGACGCAGCTGTTGAGGCTGCGGGCGACAACGCCGACTCGGTCGACCCGGCGCAGTACGGCCCCTATGTCCCGGGTATCACCACCGTGGTGCACGACGCCCTTGTGGCGGGCGGCACCGAGGACGGTGGCCTGGTCGATTCGCTGGTCTGCGACGGCATCGTCGGCGGCCTGGGCGCCATCTTCGGCTTTGTGCCGCAGATGTTCCTGCTCTTTGTGATGTTGTCTTTCCTGGAGGACTGCGGCTACATGGCCCGCGTCGCCTTCATCATGGACCGCGTGTTCCGCCGCTTTGGCCTGTCCGGTAAGTCCTTTATCCCCATGCTCGTGTCCTCGGGCTGCGGCGTCCCCGGCGTCATGGCCACCAAGACCATCGAGAACGAGAAGGACCGCCGCATGACGGTCATGACCACCACGTTCATTCCCTGTGGCGCTAAGCTGCCGATCATTGCCCTGCTCATGGGTTCCATCATCGGCGATTCTTCTACCACCGCCGCGTGGATTAGCCCGCTCTTCTACTTCCTGGGCGTCTTTGCCGTCATCGCCTCGGGCCTCATGCTCAAGAAGACCAAGCTCTTCGCCGGCCGTCCGACGCCGTTCGTTATGGAGCTTCCTGCCTACCACTTCCCGGCGATCCGCTCTTGGGCGCTGCATGTATGGGAGCGCTGCTGGGCCTTTATCAAGAAGGCCGGCACGGTCATCTTCGCCTCTACCGTCGTGGTTTGGTTCCTCTCCAACTTTGGTAGCTACAACGGTTCCTTTGGCTTCCTGCCTGCTATGGACGGCATCCCCGAGGAGTTTATGGACTACTCCGTGCTCGCCATGCTGGGCAACCTGGTCGCCTGGATCTTCGCCCCGCTCGGCTTTAGCACCTGGCAGGCCACCGCACTGACTGTCTCTGGACTTGTCGCCAAGGAGAACGTCGTCGCCACCGCCGGCTCGCTGCTGTCCGTTGCCGACGCCGCCGAGACCAACCCGAGCCTGTGGACCGCGTTTGCCGGCATGTTCCCGACTATGGGCGCTTGCGTTGCCTTTGGCGCATTCAACCTGCTGTGCGCCCCGTGCTTTGCCGCCATGGGCACTATCCGCAACCAGATGGACTCCGGCAAGTGGACCGCGATTGCCATCGGCTACGAGTGCGCCTTCGCTTGGGTGATCGCCCTGTTCATCAACCAGTTCTACAACCTGCTTGTCCTTGGCCAGTTTGGTATTTGGACGGTTGTAGCCATCGTTCTGCTGGTTGCGATGCTCTTCCAGATCTTCCGTCCCATGCCCAAGCACGCTTGGACCGACGAGGACGAGACCAACACCGCTTCCGCTGCAGTTTCCGCTTAAGTCCGAATAAGGATCAGCCCCTTTCCACGAGCCCGGGTGTCCCAGCGACACTCGGGCTTTTTGGTGGGGGAGATGTGGCGTTTCCGCAGATAAAACCGACCAAAATAAACCTGTCCCTTTTTGGTAGGTGGAGAATGGGGTAAAGTAAGTGGTGGCTAACTAGAGGAGGCTTGCTATGGCACCTATCGATATTGTTGTACTGGCTGTTATCGGTATTGCGTTTGTCGCCGTGTGCGTGCGCATCTACCGCAAGGGCACCTGCGCCGACTGCGCTCAGGGTGGCGTTTGCACGGGGCATTGCTCCAACAAAAAGACGTGCGCCGCACTTAAGGGCGTGGACAAAATCGCCGAAGACTTGGGCCGCGGTATTCATTAGCCGACCGGCGTTTGGGCATGCATGATTGCAGATGCGGCAGTTGCTGATACGATAGGCACGTTAGCAACTGCCGCCGAGCGGCTCAAACGAAAGGAACCCTGTATGGAGTCCTCCGCCTATCCGATGCTCTTTAGCCCGATCAAGGTCGGTACGACCGAGGTCAAGAACCGCGTCTTTATGCCGCCGGTATCTACCAACCTGGCCGATCACGGCTATGTGACCGACGATTTGGTCGACCATTACCGCGCCCGTGCCAAGGGCGGCGTGGGTCTGATCATCACCGAGGTCGTGACGGTCGAGCCTACCTATACCTATCTGCCGGGTGACATGTGCTGCTACGACGACACGTTTATCCCTGGCTGGGAAAAGCTCGCCGCCGCCGTCCACGAGTACGGCTGCAAGATCATGCCGCAGCTCTTCCACCCCGCCTACATGGCCTTTAACATTCCGGGCACCCCGCGCCTGATCGCTCCGTCCTTTGTGGGCCCGTCCTATGCTCGCGAGGCGCCGCGCCCCATTACGGTAGATGAGATCCACGAGCTCACGCATCAGTTTGGCGACGCTGCCGTGCGTATGCAGAAGGCCGGCGTCGATGGCGTCGAGGTTCATGCGGCGCACGCCCACGGTATGCTCGGCGGCTTTTTGACTCCGCTCTACAACAAGCGCACCGACGAGTACGGCGGCTCACTCGACGCCCGCATGCGCTTCCTGCTCGAGGTCATCGCCGAGATTCGCGAGCGCTGCGGCAAGGACTTTATCATCGACGTCCGCATCTCGGGCGATGAGTACACCGATGGCGGCCTGACCCTCAACGACATGATCTACGTCTCGCGTCGCCTGGAGAAGGCCGGCGTCGACATGATTCACGTGTCGGGCGGCACCACTATCAAGCGTGGCTCTGCGATTCCCGCCGCCGGCACCCAGCAGGCCTCGCACGCCGCCTGCTCGCGCGAGATTAAGAAGCACGTCAACATTCCCGTCGCCACCGTCGGCCGCATCAACGAGGCCTGGATCGCCGAGGAGCTGATCGAGGACGGCGCTGCCGACATCTGCATGATGGGCCGTGCCAATCTGTGCGATGCCGAGTTCTGCAACAAGGCCGCTGCCGGCAACGCCGACGACATCCGCCCCTGCATCGGTTGCCTGCGCTGCCTGAACGGCATCATGTTCGGCAAGCGCATCTCCTGCACCGTCAACCCGGACGTGGAGCGCGACGAGGCCGGTTACGAGCCTGCCGCCGAGGCCAAGAACGTGCTCGTTGTGGGTGCCGGTCCCGCGGGCATGGAGGCGGCCTATATTGCCGCCAAGCGCGGCCACAACGTGGTGCTCGTGGATAAGCAGGACGAGCCGGGCGGCGAGATGCGCATCGCGGCCGTTCCGCTGGCAAAGCAGGAGCTCACCCGCGTGATCAAGTATCAGTATCGTCGCCTGGCCGAGGCCGGCGTCGCGTGCGTCTTTGGTACCGAGCTTTCGGCCGAGGACATTCAGCGCGACTACGCGGGCTACGAGGTTGTCCTGGCTTATGGCGCCGAGCCCATTGCTCCAGCCTTTATGCAGGACTTTAAGCAAGTTATGACGGCCGATGACCTGCTGGGCGGCAAGGCTTTCCCGGGCAAGAAGATTGTCATCGTCGGCGGCGGAACCGTCGGTTGCGAGACGGCCGACTACCTGGCCCCGCTGGTCAACGACCTGTCGCCGGCCAACCGCGATGTCACCGTCATCGAGATGACCAAGACGCTTGCCGCCAACGAGGGCGGTGCCGGTCGCGCGGTGCTCATCACGCGCATGCTCTCCAAGGGTGTTCACGTGCTGACCGAGGCCAAGGTGACCGAGATCACCGAGGACACCATCAGTTACGAGAAGGACGGCGAGGTCCACACCATCACCGGTGCCGATACACTGGTGCTTGCCATGGGCTATCGTCCCAATACCAAGCTGGCTGACGACCTGGCTGCAGCCGGTGTTGCCACCCACGTGCTGGGCGATGCCAACAAGTGCGGCAACATCCGCGACGCTATCGGCGATGGCTACAAGATCGCCTGCGAACTCTAGTCAACCCCTTGGCGCATGGGGGCCAGGTTACTTTGCGCTAAGTTGATGCATGTAAACCTGACCCCATTGCACCATTTGATAAAACGCAAGCGCTCGCTGCCTGCGTTTTATCAAAGAAAGATTATTGTCGAGCCTTAAATGCCTTTTGTTTGTGTGCCTTCCGCAATCATATTGCGGTTGTAGACCAGGTGCAGATACATCGCATCGTGAGCGGCGGTGGGGTTGCGCGTCTCAATGGCGTCGGCCACACCGTGGTGCGTGCGGATGGTCTCCTCGACGAACTATTTTTTGCCCGTTACGTCGATAAAGAGGGGAACGGATGCCTTGAGCACACCCATCAGACGGGTAACGGCGAGGTTGCCGCCATCCCAGGGCGGCTTCATGGGGTAGCGCCCGTACGCATCGAATTTTTCCTCTCATAGATGTGCGGCACAAAGAGCCCCGAGTTCATATGAACTGCCTCCCATTTCTTGGACACAAGAAATGGGAGGCTTTTTTATGGCTGGA
>CABUDZ010000034.1 GCA_902490445.1 uncultured Collinsella sp. | reverse complement strand
AACGACGGGACAGTTTCTCGCAGATGACGGCAGCGCTTTCGAGCTTAGTTTTGGTCGCAGAAGCAAAAAGGTCGTCGGAACAACTCGCGGCGGCAGCCTTGAGCTCATCAATCTCGTCCTCTGAAGGATTGAGCAGCGAGCCAATCTCGCCCAAATGGCTCAATTCCTCGGCGAGCTTCTTGTTACCCGGCAGCTCATCCTCCCCCAGCGGAATGCTCGAGAGCACGGTAACGTCGGCGCGCACGGCGCGCTTGAAAAAGCGACGATCGTGCTCGCGGGCACACATAGCAAGCGCCAGTTCCGCAATCTGCGCCGCACGGGAATCGATTTCCATGCCTGCAAGGTTTTTAGTAAGAATGAGCTCGGGAATCTCGCGCTCACGATAGCCGCGCTCCTCGTACATATGGAAGAGCAGCTCAAACGCATAGACCAAGATATGGCCCGAGCCGCATGCGGGGTCGCAGAGGGTTATCTCCTCGGGACTCGAAATGCGGATGAAGTCCTCGTGCTCAGCATCGGGCTCGATGTAATACTCCATGCGCTCGCGTAGCGAACTCCCCGGATTGTTGAGCATCCACAGACGGCCGAGCGAGTTCTCGACCATATAGCGAACGATCCACTCGGGGGTGAAGAGCTGCGTGGCGGGCGCGATGTCCGCCGCCGCTGCTTTGCGTTTTGCCTTGAAGAACTCGTCTTTGACGTCAGCGTTGTAGTACTGATACATCCAGCCCAGAACGGTCACGCCCTCGCGCCAGTCCTCGTCAGTGAGGACGGCATTGAGTTTGCCCACCACACTGTCAGCCATCATGAGGCCCTGGGGCAACAGCAGCTCCATGGCTCCGCCCACGCGTTCAAAGACGCCCGGCAGGCAATCGGCAAGCTCCTCGCACTGAGCAACAAACAGGTAGCGCCACAACGGTTCATCCAAGCCCGCCATCTTGAGCTCGGCTATGCGATCGGTATCGGCCGTCGCTATCTCCACGTCCAGTGCGTTCTCCACGGCCTCGCTGCCATGGCTGCCGTCCGCACGACTTAGCATGCGCATACGGCTGGGAAGCCATCCGCATGCATCCATGAAGCGAATGGCCACGATACGGTTGAACCAGGTGTAGGCCGCACGGTCGCGCAGCGCCTCGTGGCCCAACTCCGCCTGCATGCGCAGCAGTTCATCGCGCTGCTCAATCTCAGCCGGACTTAGGGGCAGGCCGTTGACGGTCTCGGACCCAACGGGCGCGAGTGCAGGTTCGGTGATGCCGTAGCGCACCATCTGCGCCTCCACGCCTTTGATGAGCTCCGTACGGGCCCAGGTGCAGAAGCTCTTAAGAGCAGAATCGTTCATGGTTGATGAGCCTTTCTAAACGCCATAAGCCACCGGTGCGCGCTTTGGCACCGGTGGCTCCGCGGGTTAGTTGATACGGATCTCGTCGTTTGCAGCGAGCGCCTGCATAAGGCGGGAGCGCAGGTCGTCCACGTAGCGCTCCACGTCCTCTGCGGACAAGAGACGACCCGGCTTGGCCAGATCGGCGCGGCGCACGGTCTTGATCTTGCGCTGGGGCTTGGGCGCGGGCACGGGAGCAGACGATGCGGCGCCCTTGTTGGAGACCTTCTTGACCACCTCACCCGTACTCATGACCTCGGTGGTGCGGCGCTCGTTGTCCATACGCACGCGGGCCTCATCCACAGCGTCGTACATCTCGTTGGCCGCCGCACTGAGCCAGTTGCCCCAGTTAGTTGCAACAACGCTCAGTTCGTTGAGACTTTGAGCGCTGTGGGCACGATTTTTGAACGACTCATATTGGGTGCCGGCGTCTGCTATGGCATCCTTGGCCTGATTGACAAAGCCCTTTTGACTCTCGGCCTGCGCCCGCAGGTCTTGCAGATCGCTCTCGATGCGGCACAAAAACTCATTGCGGCGGATGCCCAGCAGCTTTTTCATGTCGTCCTCAACGGGATCCATAAGCGGCTGCAGGTCTTTAATGCGGCCGTAGGGCTTGGGATCTTTGAGGATCTCGCGCACCTTTGCCACGTTCTCCACCGCGCCGGGAATGTCATCAGAGGCATACTCGATACCCTCGGTGCGGTTCAAGAAATCCCTGGCGTGGTCAAACGCTGTTCGTTGATTAGACTCGAAGAACTCAACCACCTTGTCAAAGTCTTCCTTGGCATCGAGCAAACGCTCCTCATGCTTGGTGAACGTGGTCAAGAACGCCTCGGCCTCGTTCTGGTCCTTAAGGACGTCGGCCACCTCCGAGCGCATCTTCTCGCACTCGTCCTCACCGGGATACGGGTAGGCCGGCTTGATGCCCGTGTAGTAGTCGCGTGCCATGGCGAGACATGCCTCGCGCAAGCCCTCAAGGCGCTCTTTGAGCTCGGCCACGAGCTTATCCTCGTTGGAGGGCACGGTCTTAAGATCAAACAGGTCACACATGAGTTCGCCCGCGGCGCGTAGCAACCGGTCGCTCATGCGCATGCGCAAGCGCACCTGGGCCTTATCGGCATCCTTGCGCAGGAGCGCCACCATGCGGCTGTCGTTAGCTTGAACCGTCTGACCGCCAAACAGCACCTGCGCGCGCTGCTCCACCACAAGCTGCGCCACCACATTTGCGATGTCGACCTCGCGCCAGCCAAAGGGCCTTTGCTGGTACTGGCGCTGGATATCGCCCATAGCGGTATCCAGATGGCGCTGGTGCTGCACTTTGAGGTAGTCCTCGACCTCCTTGAGGGCACGCGTGTTACCCGCGTTCATGCCAGCGAGCCCCGCTTGAACGTTACCCGCCAGAGTGGAGCGGATATCGGAATCGCTCGTGACCGGCGCGCCGATATAGCCGGCCTTTTCAAAGACCACATCGCACAGCTGCGCCAGCACCTGCTCAAAGACCTGGGCGGGTTTGGCAGCACGGATCTCAATCATGCGCCCGTTGACGGCGCATCGTGCATGGAGCACCGCCTCAGCCAAAAGGGCGTCAGCCTCTTTCTCGTTAAAGTCCTTCTCGCGCATTTTGGCCTCGACGATCTGGCGGGTACTCGGCGGTAGCTCCTGGAGATTTCGCGTCTGGGCGTACATGCGAATCTTAGCGGCGTTGACGAGTGGGGCCCAATAATCCACCTCGTCGCTCAAGGCCACGATGGCCTTATCCACGGATTTCAATGCCAGCTCGGCATCGTCCGCACGGCCCAGATCGCTGGCCATGGTCACCACGGATAGTTCCATGCCGCCCATGTTGGATCCATGAATCGAGCCATCCACGTAGCGGTCAAAGGGGAAGTCGTTGGTCCCGCGGTTGAGTTTGCGCGCAGTGTAGATGCTTTCGAACAGGCGCTTCTTGATGTACTCAATCACCTTCGCGTTGTCGATCGGGGTGCGTGCGATCTCCTGCGCTATCTCCTGCTCCTCGTCGGTGAGGAAGCTATAGGTATCGCCCTGGCGTGCCACGTAGCTCTCGCGCTCCAAGCGGGCGAGAGATTCCTTGACGCGGTCCTTAAGGGCGCGCTTATCCACGTCCAGGCTATCGATCATAAGGATGGAGATGTTCTCGACCGTGGCCTTGACGTAGCCGATGTAGCGGATCAAGTACAGGAGCTTAAGCACCTGAACGTCGTAGGGTTCAAGGCCCTCCGCGTTCTCGGCCGCACGGACCGCGCGGTCGACCACCAGGCTGATGCCGTGCTCAAGATCTTTGGAGATAGTGTCGAAGAAGCGCCAGAACGGCACGAGCGCGCCGGTCTGGTCATGCTGGATGACCTGAGCGCTCTCCTGGAATGCGCTCAGCATGGAGCGCTCGCCCGTGGATATGTGCTTGGCCTTGACACCGTGCTTGCGCACCTCGGTCATCACGTCGGGCAGGAGCTTAAACTGATAGCCCACAAACGGGTAGCTGGCCACAAAATCCTTGGAGTTGGCGTAGCCGGCAAGGTCGGAGCGCGAGCCACCCTCAAAGGTAAAGTTGTTTTTGAGGACGGCGGCGTCTTGCTCGTAGACCTTTGCAAGCATATCGGCCGCCGGCGCGGTCTTCTCGAGCACACGGCGTTGGATGACCTCGTCTACGCTGGAGCTGGAGAGCGAAAGGCGGGTATTGAAACGGCCCTGGATCTTTGAAAAGTCGTTGCCCACGGGCAGGCTCAGGTTGTCGATGGCCTCCTGGCTCGTGACCATCACCCACACGCGGCCACCGCAGGCGGCACCCAGTTCCTCGACGATGGTCTGAAGGCTCAGCATAAGGCTTGGGTCCTGGTCGTTTGTAATAAACTGACCCACCTCGTCGACCATAAAGAGCAAACGGAAGTTGCCACCGTGGGCCGCTGCCTGAGCGTCCACGTAATCCTTGACCTTTTTGGCAAAGACATCGGGGGCCAAAACCTCGTCCTCAGAACCCTCGAGCCAGTTCCATGCGGCCTTTTCGCTCATGCCGAGCACGCTCTGCAGCACCTCGACGACGTCGTCCTCAAAGTAGCTGTAGGTGTCGCGGGCCTGGAGCCAGGACTCGCCGTTGACGCGCTCAAAGGCCTCGCGGAACTCCTGGGTCTTGCCCAGGGAATCGATGTAGTCCTCGAGCTTTGCGAGCTTGAGGTCCTCGCCGTAGAACCCGCGCGCCTCGTAGAACATGCGCTCAAAGCCGCGAAGCAGCGCCGTGGGAGCCGTATCACCCTGCTTCCACTGGCCCGCCTTGCTATCGATGTTAAAGAGGATGGCCTGCGTGGGCACCGAGCACGCGCGCTCCATGGCAGCCGCGACCATGGGGTCGACGATTTTGCCGTCAAAGTAGCGGATGGCGCTCTTACCACCGATCTGGCGATTCTCGAGCAGGTAGCTCAGCATCTTGAGGAAGTGCGATTTACCGGAACCGAAGAAACCACTGATCCACACGCCGATTTTGTCGGTGCGCGCATCGATGGCATCGCCGTAGGCCTTGAAGAACGTGGCGAAGTGCCTCTGCAACTCGCGCGTCACCACGTACTCGTCAAGCTCCTGGCGGATGGACCCATCTTTTGAATCCTGGACCTTGACCACGCCGTTGATGGAGCGGTTGATGTCTTTTGCAAAGAGGTCGCGAATGATCGTGTTGTCCATGGGTGCTCCTTTGGGTTTGGGAACGTTATGGCAAAGGGTTGTTACCGGCGGCAGGGACTTGCCTGCGTGGAGCCGTGCTTACGAGATATCGATGGCGCGGTAGTAGTTGTCGGCCGGCAGACGGTTAAAGAGCTGGAAAGAAGAGCCGTTGAAGCTGCCCGGATAGGCAGCGATCACAGGCACCTCATCAAAATCCGCAAGCATGCAATGGAGAAGCGTGTGCATGCGAAAGAATGGGAAGACCTCGCCCGCGCCGGTGAGGAGAACGACGTCTCCAGGCGCGTGCGGCTCGGTCTGCTCAAGGATGTGCGCGGCGACTTTCTCGGGCGAGGCGAACTTGGCCACGTCCTCGAGCACGCGCTGGGTACCGCGGCGCTCCTCTTGGCGTGGGATGGCCTTAAGGACACGGCGCTTTTCGAGAATTGCCAGCACGGCGTCGTAGAGGTTCACGACCTTGAGCGTGCACGGAAGCTTGTCGGCCTCGGCATCGCGTGAAAGGGCGTCAAATAATGCACGCGCTTCAAACTCCAGCGCGGGGTCATAGCAAAAGGTGTGGAAGCCGATCTCATTGCCTATGCCCTTGTTGGCCAAAAAGTCCTCGCTGCACAGGCACTCGCGCAGAAGCTGCGCACGGCGCTCAAATTCCTGACAGGCGTGCTTGGAGCGGACATGCGCCGCCACGACGCTCTTGCGGGAATGGATGCCGATATTGGTGGTGAGATCGGTCGCCGGGGTGATAGCCGGTTCGGCGGCGCTGTTGACGGGAGCCACGCTACATCACCACCCTGCCGGTAAGGGCCGCGATAAGCGACTGCTCGCCCAGCTGAACCAAGGCTCGCTCGACATCGGAATCGAGGAAAAGTGGTGACAGGCGCTCGGACTCCGGACCCATACCCTCGCCGATAAGACCGGCGTGGCGGAGCGTCTGGCGAAGCGAGCCCTTAATGCGCTTGACCGTGGCCTCGGTCCAGCGGGCCGCGTCCGGATACTCCGTGGTAAAGCGCGTCATAAAGGCGTTGAGGTCAACCGCCGTGAAGGCATAATCGAAGTTTTGCAGGCGCTCCCCCACCTCGACGAGCACGAGCTCGCGCACGATGTCGTAGCGGCAGATCATGCTGTAGAAGATGGCCTGATCCGCCTGCGTGGGGGTGCCGGATGCCATGAGGCCGGTTAGGGATAACGCAGCCTCGACGGCGGTATTGGGGTCGATGCCGCGCGCGGCGCATGCGGCGTCCGTGGGCACCATGGCGTCGAGGCGACGAAGGCACACGGTTGCGCGGTTGGCGACCATGCGCTCCGTGGGATATTGAAAGAGGTTCTCGCTCTTTACGCGTACAATGACCTGCTCGTCGTTTGCGCCCTGCATACGCAGGGCAGCGACGATGCGCATCTCATGCGGGAGGAATTGCTCGCGGGTGAGCACCCCCCCCCCGAACGCTTTTTGTGGTTACATCCACAGTACACGCTCCAAGGGTGTCAAAGGCTGTCACAAGTGCGCCGCAACCCGGCAGGCAGGCGCGGCGCACATGACAATAATCATACCTGTTGGTAAAAAAGTTACCACGCCCAGAGTGTCAAATGTTGAGCAACAATATTAAATCCGGTTAACGGTTATTTTCGCAGCTCAGAAGCTTTGACGAGATTGCCCCAAATCACACTTGCCAGACAACCGCGCTTACGAATGCAGGCACGCACACGCCCAACGCCATCCTCCGCTATATTCAACATAGAGTTATACATATGCTTCTATGTAAGGAGCTTCATATGTCTGTCGTAAAGTCTATTTCTGATCAGACGCGCGCACTAACTACCATTCAGGAACGCGAAGATCACATTCAACGTGCCATCGCTCGTGGCTACGACGACCTCACCAACGGTCGCGTACGCCCCTGGAAACAAGCAAAGGCCGAGGCGGATCGGATACGAGCCTCGAGATAATCCCTCCCCCATGTAACCATCCTGTAAATCATAGCGGCGCAGTCGAGTTTTACCGTGATGCGGTCGCACCTGGCGCTGCACTGTGCTAAAGTATCCCGAACGTTCAAACGGCTACGAGGGGACTTAGAAGATGGCACGTGTGCACAACTTCTCAGCAGGCCCGGCCGCACTGCCCACCAGCGTGCTTGCCGAGATCGCCGACGAGATGATGGACTACCGCGGTTGCGGCATGTCCGTGCTCGAGATGAGCCATCGATCTAGCATGTACCAGCAGATCATCGACGACGCCGAGGCAACCCTGCGCCGCCTGCTGAGCATCCCCGACAACTACCGTGTCCTGTTTTTACAGGGCGGCGCCACGCTACAGTTTGCGGGCATCCCCATGAACCTCATGCGCCGCGGCCGCGCCGGCTACGTCGTTACCGGCAACTTTGCCAACAAGGCGTACAAAGAGGCCGCCAAGTACGGTGAGGCCGTGCTGCTCGCGAGCTCCGAGGACACCAATTTCGACCGCATTCCCGCCATGGCCGACGTCAACGCGCGCATTGCCGCCGAGGCCGCGGGCGACGGGCTCGACTACGTCTACATCTGCCAGAACAACACCATCTTTGGCACCATGTTCCACGAGCTGCCCGATTGCGGCGACGTACCGCTGGTCGCCGATGTCTCGAGCTGCTTTCTGTCGCAGCCGCTCGACGTTGAGCGCTACGGGCTCATCTACGCCGGCGCGCAGAAAAACGCCGGTGCCGCGGGCGTGACCGTGGTCATCGTGCGCGACGATCTCATCGCAGATGGCCCCGCCTTTGCGCAGACGCCGCAGTACATGGACCTTAAGACCCAGACCGCCAAGGGCTCCATGCTCAACACGCCTAACACCTTTGGCATCTACGTATGCGGCAAGGTGTTCCATTGGGTGGAGCAGACCGGCGGGCTCGCAACCATGGCCGAGCGCAACTGCTCCAAGGCCAACCTGCTCTACGACCTGCTCGAGCACAGCGAGCTGTTCCATGGCACCACGCAGGCCGGCAGCCGCTCCATCGCCAACGTCACCTTCCGCACCGGCGACGCCGAACTCGACACGGCCTTTGTCACAGGCGCGGCCGAGCACCAGATTCAAAACGTCAAGGGCCATCGTCTGGTGGGCGGCATGCGCGCCAGCGTCTACAACGCCGTAACCATGGAAGACGTTCAGGCGCTGGCCACGTACATGAAGGACTTCGAAGCGCAGCATAGTTTGAGCCCGCGATCTAACTAGCCCGCAACGAGCGGGCCGACCAGCCACTTCAAACCACTTGTTTTAAACAAACCTGCTAAGGAGTTTTCCATGCGCAAGATCAAGACCATCGACGACATCACCAAAGACGGCGAAGTCGAGTTTGGCGAGGGCTACGAGTTTGTAAGCACCGCCGAGGAGGCCGACGCGATCCTGATGCGCTCGACCGACCTGCACGGCTACGAACTGCCCGAGGGCATTCGCGCCATCGCCCGCTGCGGCGCCGGCGTCAACAACATCCCCGTCGAGGAGTACGCCAAGAAGGGCGTCGTCGTCTTCAACTCCCCCGGCGCCAACAGCAACGCCGTCAAGGAGCTCGTCCTGGGCATGCTGGTGCTTTCGAGCCGCGGCGTGGTGCAGTCGATGAACTGGGTGCGCGACAACGCCGACGATCCCGAGATTCAGGTCGATGCCGAGAAGGCCAAGAAGGCCTTTGTGGGCCGCGAGCTCAAGGGCAAGCGCATCGGCGTCATCGGCCTGGGCAACGTGGGCTCCAAGGTCGCCAACGCCTGCGTCGACCTGGGTATGGACGTCTACGGCTACGATCCGTTCATTTCCGTCGAGCACGCGTGGGTGCTGAGCCGCGAGGTGCAGCGCGTGGGCACGCTCGAGGACCTGTGCCGCGGCTGCGACTACCTCACCGTGCACGTGCCCAGCAAGGCAGACACCATCGGCATGATAAGCACCGAGCAGATTAACCTGCTGGCACCCGACGCCGTGCTCATCAACTACGCGCGCGAAACCATCATTGACGAGGACGCCGTCGACGCTGCCCTGCGCGAGGGCAAGCTGAGCTGGTTTAGCTGCGACTTTGCCACGCCCAAGACCGTCAAGATGCCCAACACGTTTATCACCACGCACTCGGGCGCCGGCACTGGCGAGGCCGAGGCCAACTGTGCTGATATGGCCATCAGCGAGCTCAAGGATTACCTGGAGAACGGCAACATCGCGCACAGCGTCAACTACCCCGCTTGCAGCATGGGCAAGGCGCGCGCCGCAAGCCGCATCGCCTGCCTGCACGCCAACGTGCCTAACATGATCGGCCAGATCACGGCAATCCTGGCCAAGGACAATGCCAACGTGCAGCGTATGACCAACGAGTCCGCTGGCGAAAACGCCTACACCATGTTCGACACCGACGAGCACCTGGACAGCAGCACCATCGAGGCGCTCAAGCAGATTCCGTCGATGTATCGCGTGCGCGTGATCAAATAGCTCCGGCGCCAAGCCTGCGAGGCAGTCCATGAAGCCCATTCGGCCCCCGTTTTAACGAAACGGGGGCCGATTTCGTTGCTCCGGCTGGTTTTGAAAATGCTATCCATAATAAGTTTTTTCGGATAATCGACAGTCCCACCCAAATCACTGAGCACACCTGCTTTGATAAACAGCTTTATCAGGGGCTTTAGTAGGTAAAAATCGATCTCTATATATCACATTCAAGTTGACTGTCGATTTTCCGAAACAACTTGTTTTGGATAGTATTTTTAAAGCCCTTCCAAGGCGAAACTGAAGCCTTTTTCGCGCCCAAAACTCTAGTTCACGCGACCGTTTTCCACCCGCGCGACTACATTTCCGCCCAATCGATAAAAATCTCCTCACGAAGCCGCCGTTCGAGCTCCTGCTGTCGCGGCGTCTTGTCTTTCAGCGGCACATCGAGATAGGCCATGATGAGCTCCATCACCACGCGGAAGGCATCGGAGTCGGCCAGCTGACCATAGGTCATCAGAATGACGGGATATCCCATCGCTTGCAGCGCCGTCGTTCGATCGGAGTCCGAAATCTTGGATTCTATGGATCCGTGAATGGCTTTACCTTGGCATTCAACCAGACACTCTCTGCTGCCGTCCTTATTTGCCAGCAGGATATCGGCATAGCGCCTATCAAGCCCCGAAATCAGGCGGGCACTGCGCGTCAAGCGAATCTCGACGTTATTGGTAAGGCGCAGCCCTTCGCCGCCGCGCAACCTCGTAAGGCCAAACAGCATCGAAGCCTGGACCTCGAGCGGCGATGCCGCCACCCCCGTAATGCATTTCGCGGCACGCGTGAACGATTTAGCGCCGCGGAGCCCCGGGATCTTATCGACGTACTCGGTAAGTTCAGAGAGCTCAATCAAGGGAGGTCGTTTCCACAAGTCTGTTGGATTCCCCGAGGTATCCTTTACGTTTTCCCAGCCCGACCGTGCGTCACCCCACCGGCCCCCATATGCCTGCTCAAGTGCCGACTTTACCTGAGGCGCAATCTTGCACACGGCAAAGGTGCCGCACATCTCATACATGCACATGATTAAACGCTCGTTTGAGACCGAGGAAGCCAGGGTCAGCAGGGTAAAGAGCGGGGACGCAACATCGAGGCCAAACTCCGTCTGCCGCACGGAATCAAACGGCCTCTCCCCGTTCCAAACATGCCTGACAATGCGATCGCCCTTACGTCCGCAGCTGCCCTGCGCCAACACGTGTAACGGGGTGCCCAGGAAATGCGTGACGAGCGGATGCTCACATAGGTGCTCCCTGCGCGGATCGTCCGCAGAATCGGGCAGGTCCGGCATTATTGCCAAGACCTGTGGAGGTATCCGGTGATACCGAAAGGCAGATATGTCGCACAGCATGTCGTCCATGAAGGGTACGTACCCGCTGCGTCGCTTGTGAACCCGCTCGGACGGCAAACGCGCTGGCTCGGCCTGCGAACGGTAAATACTGCCACGCCCACGTCGCGGATCTCTCAGGAGGCTTACAATCGGTTTGGAAAGCAAACTGATTGTGAGGTTGCATATGGTTGATGAGGACTTTGCCTGGCGGCTTGCGCAGGAGCTTGTGCGGATCGACAGCTCAGACCCGGGCGCGTATGAGGATGAAATTGAGCGCTTCATTAAGAGGCTCATTGAGCAGCAGCTGGCACAACTTGATAGTTCTGCGCTCGATGCCGTGCAGATTGAGGAGCTCGAAGTGCTGCCCGGGCGCCGCAACCTTAAAGTCACCGTGCCGGGCCAAAGCGACGAGCCGCGGCTGATCTATATCTGCCACATGGATACCGTCACCTTGGGCGATGGCTGGGACGCAGACATCGCACCGCTTGGGGCGGTTGTGCGCGACGATAAACTCTATGGCCGCGGTGCCTGCGATATGAAGGGTGGCCTGGCCTGCGCTATTGCCGCACTGATCCATACGCTCGAGCGCGTGGCGGCGGATGGCGCGTTGCCCCGCCGCGGCTTTTCGCTCATCTGCTCGGTCGACGAGGAAGACTTTATGCGCGGCTCAGAGGCCGCGATCGATGCCGGCTGGGTCGGCTCGCGTGAATGGGTGCTGGACACCGAACCCACCGACGGACAGATTCAGGTGGCGCACAAGGGGCGCACGTGGTTCGAGATTGAAATGGCTGGCGTAACGGCGCATGCGAGCCAGCCGTGGAAGGGCGCGGATGCCGTCGCCGCCATGGCCGAGGTCGTGTGTTCGCTCCGTCGCGTGTTTGTGGCGCTGCCCGCGCACGATGAGCTGGGGTCTTCGACCATCACATTTGGCCAAATCGAGGGCGGATATCGCCCCTATGTCGTGCCCGACCGCGCCAAAGTCTGGGTCGACATGCGTCTGACCCCGCCGACCGATACGGCCGCCGCGACGCGCATGGTAGAGCAGGCCATCGCCGTCGCCGAAGCAGCCGTTCCCGGTTGCCATGGCAGCTACACCGTGACGGGCGACCGCCCCGCCATCGAGCGCGACCCGAACTCTCCCCTTCTAGCAGCGCTCAAGCGTGCCGCCGATGACGTGACGGACGCGGACACGACCGTCGGCTTCTTTACCGGCTACACCGACACCGCCGTCATTGCCGGCAAGACAGGCAACCGCAATTGCATGAGCTACGGTCCCGGGTCGCTCGCGCTCGCACACAAGCCCAACGAATATGTGCCCCATGCCGATATCGTTCGTTGTCAGCAGGTGCTAATCGCGCTCGCCGATAACGTGCTCTGGGACGCGAGCGGCCAAGTTGGGGCATAATAAGCCGCGAACAAACCGACTCGTGCGTTAGGACCGCCCATGAAAGCACTTCCGTTTCCCTGCATCCGCCCGGCTCAGGACCGCGTACTCGAGGCGCTGCCTGCAATGGGCAGCATCCTGAGCGGCAACGATGCTCTGCGCGGAGCCCTTGCCGATGGCCTGATGCTCAAGGACCCGGGTGCGGCGTATTACGTGTACGAATGCTCGGGCGAGCCGGGACGCGTGACGGGTGTCGTGGCGATCTGCCCGACGAGTGTACTTGCGGACGGCAAGGGCGATGCCAGCGCCGACGTGGCCGCCGCCGCGCGCGCGATCGCCGAGCTCAAGGTGCAGCCGCGCCCCGTGTCGCTCGCCTACGAGGCCTCGCCCGTCATGGATATCATCCTGGGCGCCGCCAAAGAGGGCGCGTCGCTCTACGCCGTCACCGACCCCGCGGGCATTACGCACCGCGCGTGGGAGGTCAAGCGCGAGGACGCCGTCGGGGCCATCCGCGCTATGCTCGACCAAGCACCGGAGCCGGCACTGACCGACGACCCCGCCTACGCCGCCGCTCTGACCGGGGCGTCGCAGCTGCTGGCCGATGAGGCCCGTGCCGCCGGAACGTACACCGGCAAGGAGCCGTTCAACTTTACCGTTGCCGTGCTCTTCCCCGCCGCGCAGGTCAGCGGCGCCGCGCCGCAAGTTCCGACAGGTCTGCTCACGCACCAGGTCGCGCGGTTCTAGCAAGACCAGACCGCCCAGCACAAAAATCGGCAGCTCAACAAACAGGGGGCGGAGATGCAGCAGGTACATGCATCTCCGCCCCTTTTGCGTCGAGAAGTAAGTCGGCGACCCGCACCGCCACGCCCAAACTACCCGCGCTGCGGACCCGCGGCAGCCACGAGCGGCTCAAGCCCCAGCTCGCGCGCGTAGCCTTCCTGCGTAAAGATCTCAACCAGTTCAAACGTATCGGTCGTATCGTCAAACACGAAATGCAGCACCGAGCAGTTGCCCGGCACGCGCTCGCGCTCGTCGGCCTCCGTGCCCTTCACGTGATCCAAAAACTCCTTGATGGCCGACCCGTGGCTCACCGCGAGCACGCACGAATGGTCCGGGCGTCGCATAAGATCGGTCAGCGTCGTCACCATGCGCTCGCGCACCTGCATCTGGCCCTCACCGCCAAACTGGCGATAGAAATCGCGCCACGGGCGCTCGGGCATAAGCATCACGCGCTCGGCCTCAAAGTCGCCAAAGAACCACTCGCGCAGACCGTCCAGGCGCTCGTACGTCATACCCGACCACAGGTTGGCGATGGTCTGTTCGGTGCGGTGCAGCGTAGAGGTGTAGGCGTGGTCGGGCTCAATGCCGCGCGCACGCAAGAACATGCCGGCACGCGCCGCCTGATCGCAGCCCAGCTGTGTGAGCGGCGAGTCACTCCACCCCTGAATAATGCGCTTGAGATTAAATATCGTCTGTCCATGACGAACCAGATACAGATCTTTATTCATAGGGGCCCTTTCGTTCGTTACCAACCCAAGAGCGAAAACGCCCCATCGCAATAGCCAAAATGAAGCACGGCACCGTTGTCGGGCAGCTCTCCCCCGCCAGTCACATACTCAAGAAACTCCTGGCAGGCTGAGCCGTGGGAAACCGCCAGCACGCAGTCGTGCTGCGGCCTGGCCATGATGCGGGACAGCGCCGCGACCATGCGCGACTGAAGCTGCACTTCCGACTCGCCGCCAAAGGCCACCGGATAATCGCCCCAGGGCTGCGGCGGCATCTCGCGATTTGATGTGCCCTCCAGCGAGCCAAAATGCCACTCACGCAGGTCATCGACCAGCTCAATGGAACGGCCCTCGCCAACGATAAGCTCGGCCGTATGCCGCGCCCGGCCCAACGGCGAGGAATACACACGATCAAAGGCCACGCCACGCGCCGCAAACGCCGTACGCGCCGTCAGCGCCTGCTCGCGCCCGCGCGCCGTAAGCGGCGAATCGTGCCAGCCCTGCAAAATGCTCTGCACATTGAGCTCAGTCTGCCCATGCCGCACCAAATACAGATCTGCCACACACCCTCCCCTCGTACCACCACAAAGGGGACAGGAGCCTTTGTGGTGATTTTGCCGCCGGATTGCACCGCAACGACGCACAACTACAGCAGCACGTCGGCAAGCGGACGCTTGGGTACGTGGTGCACCCGCGCTTCGTCGCGCCAATAATTGATGGAGCCGTCGGGGTTGGAATCGATCGCATCGATCACCTGTGTCTCGGCCGGAATGCCAAACGCCATGATCAGCTTGAGCTCATACTTGTCGTTATCGAGCCCCGTGGCATCGATCGCGTGGGGCGTAAAGGCCTTGAACATGCAGGCTGCCACCTCGGGCGTGGCGCTGCGGGCGGCGAGCATCATCGTCTGCGCGGTAATGCCCGTGTCGACATCGGTAATGGGAGCGGCGGGCTTGCCCGGAACGGCGCGCTCAGCAAGAATCGCGATGTAGCCGGTCGGGCGCTCGCCCTCATCGGGACCCGGCCAATCCTTGAGCGCACCGGCCCATGCAAGCTCGTCAAATACACGCGCGCAGTCCTCTGCACCGCTCACCACGTGAAAGCGCAGACGCTGAGCATTGGCGCCGCAGGGAGCCAGGTGCGCCAGTTCCGCCAGCTCGAGCAAAAACTCGCGCGGCACGCGCATAGACTCGTCAAAGCGACGGCACGTACGGGCACGACGGACCAGCGCATCAAACGCTTCCAGACCGAGCTTTTCGCAACCTTGCTTTGCCATCGATTCGACACTCGACGGTGCCTCGGGAACTGCTTCGTTCATAGGGACCCCCAATACAAGCCAATTGTCCTTAGGAAAATCTAACCTAAAACGTAGGCAATAACGAACAGGGCTGCAATGTTCTACACCTGTTGAATAGAAAACCGCGACGTGGGGAACAACGGAAACAATTCGGGACCTTTGGGTTACGTTTCGCCCTCCCCGACCCATACGGCAGCGCCTTTAAGCGATACTGGTTGTAACGATCAAGGCTTACGCCGCACGGAAAGGAGACGTTATGGGTATCTTTAGGAACGATGACCAAAAATCGAGCCAGTTTGGATTTGACGAGAAAAGTATGGCGGGCAAAGCCGTCAAGGCCGTGCGCTGGATCTACGCCATCACGGGCGTCGTGGCGCTCATTGCTGGCATCGCGCTGCTTTTTGCACCCGCCAAGTCCCTCGTCTTTTTGACGACCGTCCTGGGTTTTTACTTTGTAATCACCGCTGCCATCAGGCTGTTCACTGCCATTTTTGAGCCGCTGCTGCCCACTGGCTGGCGCGTGACGAGCATCATCTCCAACCTACTCATTATCCTGGGCGGCGTCATAATCCTGCGCAACCAGGCCTTCTCGACCGCGACACTCACCACGATGGTGGTTATCGTGGCCGGCTTTGGCTGGATTGTCGAAGGTGTCATGTCCATTCTGGAGTCCGAGCTTTCGTCCAACCGCGCCCTTGCCATCCTGAGCGGTGCACTCTCCATCATCGCCGGCATGTTCGTGTTTATCTATCCGCTGTGGTCGGCCAAGATGCTAGTCATCTTTAGTGGCGCCGCGCTGCTGGTGTTTGGCGTAACGCTCATTGTTCGCGCCATTCAATTTGGCAAACTGGTGCACTAGATGCCGCGAACGCTCTTTATTGATGCCGACGCCTGCCCGGTCACGCGCGAGTCGATTGACTGCGCGCGGCGGGCGGGCGTCGCCGTTGTTATCGCCGGCAACAGCACGCAAAACCTGGAACGACACATTCGCCGCGACGACCCGCGCGATGCCGAGCACGCGCGACGCGGCTTTTGGGTCACGACGCTCGACGTGAGCGCGGGCGCCGACAGCGCCGACTTTGCCATTGTCGAACGCCTGCAGGCGGGCGACGTGGTCGTGACGCAGGACATTGGCTTGGCGAGCATGGTGCTCGGGCGCGATGCCGCCGCCATCGGTGTGCGCGGGCGCGTGTACGACAAGGCGACTATCGACATGCAGCTGTTTATTCGCCACGAGGAAAAGAAGGTACGCCGCGCCGGCGGACGCACTCGCGGTCCGGCAGCATTTACCAGCGAAGACCGCGCCCGCTTTAAACGCAACCTCACCGAGTTGCTGCACTAACCAAGGTAGATTTTTGGGACATGTCCGGAAATCTACCTATTTGTTTTGGCGATTGACGCGCATCCAACGCCCAAGTCATGGCGGTAGATTTTACGGTATACCCCAGTTTTTACGGCCTATCCCAAACATCTACTTAGAGGCCAAAGGCGGAAAGGATGAGACCCCAGCCCGCGCCGATGACGTACATCATAATCAGGAACACGGCATTTTCGCGGGCGCTGCGGTTGGTGCGGAACAGCACCAGATAACCCACGCCGGCGGAAATGAGCGTGCCGGCGAGCATCGGGGCCAGCTGCAGCGCGCCTTCCAGGTACAGTTGCGTGATGACGACGCTGGCCGAGCAGTTGGGGATCAGGCCGACGAGTGCCGAGCCCAGGACCGCAAGCGTCTCGTTGCCGCGCAGGAACTGCTCGATTGCGGACTCGCCGAACGTCTCGAGCACGGCAACCAGAATCAGCGTCACCAGGAAAATGAATACCGATACCTGCACGGTGTGGGAGATGGCGCTGCGGATAATCGACAGGACAGGCGTCCCTTCGTGGGAATGGGAGTGACCGTGACCATCATGGTGTTCATATTCGCCCTCATGACCGTGATCGTGGCCATGTCCGTGTTCGTGCTCGTCCTCGTCTTCATCACAACCGCAATGGTCGCGCTCGCACAGCTCGTGGATGTGGTCGGCGCTCACGCCCGCCTCGGCCACCTCGTCGATGATGTCACCGCCAGTGTGGTCGTCGTGCGCGCAATTCACGTGGGCCGGGTTGGCCGCGGTTCCCAGCACGGTGCGGCGAATCGCCGCATGCGCGCGAGCGTTACGACGCAGGCCGCGAATGGCGGCGTCCACGATAAAGCCCGTGACCAGCGCGATCAGTGCCTTCGAAGCCAAAAGCATCGCCATGGTCTGCACGGGCACCTGCTCGGCGAGCAACAGCGGCAGCATCTCATCGGAGGTCGAAAGGAACACCGCCACCAACGTGCCCAAGGTCACGACACGACCGGCGTACAGTGTGGCCGCCATTGCCGAAAAGCCGCACTGCGGCACCATGCCCAGCAGCGAGCCAACCACGGGACCCGTGGCGCCGGCGCGCT
The DNA here is from genome assembly GCA_902490445.1 of uncultured Collinsella sp. Lineage (GTDB taxonomy): Bacteria > Actinomycetota > Coriobacteriia > Coriobacteriales > Coriobacteriaceae > Collinsella. Next base: position 1,573 of record CABUDZ010000034.1, on the reverse strand, counting down.
TGATGGCCCCGTTAACGCGGTCGCCCGCGACGTGCTCCAAGGTCTCGAGGGCCAGATACGTCACCAACAAAAACGGCACCAGCGACAGTGTGTCCTTGCCGGCGTCGAGCAAAATATCAATCAGCAAATCCATGAAGGATGGAACCTTTCGTGTCTTTCGGCAGCATTGTAAAAGTCCTAGCGGTCAACTAGGGTATTGTAGTTGTCCCGGGCGCGGTGCCAATAGTTGCCCATGGTAAACTATCATCTCGCCACAACTCAGTAACCCCGAGCCGCGCGACGCGGCCCGTCCAAGGAGCAGCCTATGAACGTTTCGCAAGCACTCGAATACGAACGCCAACCGTTTATCCCTATGTTTATCTATGGCGATCACGGCGCCATGGAGTCCGAGCGCCAGAAGGGCGAAGAGGCCCTCAAGGTGCTCGAGACCGAGTACTTTACCGCCGAGGGCGACCCCAGCTTCGACTTTGCCACCGTGCGCGACCTGGCCGACCGCAACCGCGACCTGTGCGACCAGATTGGCGAGGCGCGTCTGCGCAACGTGACGCCCGCGACGCTCTCGCGCGGCCTGTCCGATGCCGACACCTGCGCCGCCATCGGCAAGATGCAAAAGCGCACCGCCGCGTCCGTTATGCGCGAAATCCGCGGCGACCGCGACGCGCTCGGCGTGGCCTACGCCCGCAAGCCCATCCAGGGCACCGTGCTCGGTATCGACATCGAGACCACCGGCCGTGCACCCGAGCGCGGCTATATCATCAACGTGGGCTGGGAGATCATGGAGCTCACCAGCGACGCCGTCCCGCATGACGCCGAGGCACACTACTGCGGCCTGCCCGACATCTACCGCGGCGAGGATGTGCCGTTGTCGAATATCCACCACATCACCTGGGACGACATCGACGGCAAAAAGCCGTTCCGCGAGAACAAAGAGCTGCAAAAGCAGCTGCTCAAGCTTATGAAGAAGTACCCGTACATGGCACACAACGCCGCCTTTGAGGACAGCTGGTTCAAGATCCACCTGGACGGCTACGCCGAGGCACGCCGCGCCGGCAAGATCATCGTCATCGACTCGCGCCAGATCTGCCGCAGCCTGGACGCCGACGTGCGCTCGCTCCCCCGCGAGTCCGCCCCAGCCGCGCTCGAGAACTGGGCGCGCCGCCGTGGAACCCTCGCCGCCGACGCCAACGAGCAGCACCTGGGCTTGGACGACACCGACCTCATGCTCCGCACCGTCCAAGCCGAGTTCAACCTCAAGAACCTATTCGCGAAATAACCGATCCATCTGCGGGAGCGCCTGCCAGGCACAGCGCAATCCGTCTGGGCACACCGGCACGCAGTAAACTAGGGCGCAGCCTTATGGCTGCACCCTAGTTTTCATCAAAACGAGCAAATACGCGTGCTTCACATAGTCGGCAGGTTGGCCCACCTACATTTTTCGAGTTGTTCGGCCAGCTGAACCACGAGTCAAGGCCCCTTGAACCGCAATCGAGCGCTATAGTCGCCCCAATTTCGCAACCAAGCCCTATAAATCTACCTGAATCAATTCGAATAGGACGTTGCGATCGCACCATTC
>CABUDZ010000033.1 GCA_902490445.1 uncultured Collinsella sp. | reverse complement strand
CGGGGAGTATATTGACATCTTATAGGAGGATGCTTTATGACCTTACAGCAGTTGACCCCTTGACCCCCAGTCAAGTGCGCTACCAAGCTGCGCCACGTCCCGAAGCTTTTGTTTGTTGCGCTGCTCTCGCTCGCAACAGGGAGTATATTAACCCGAAACTTTGCCCTTGTGCAAGAACTTTTTTACAAATTTTGAAGCAAGTCCAAAATTGTATCTGCGAGCTGGGGTTTTGTTAGCACGGGAAGTTCTTGCGTACCCGCTGTGCTCACGATCCAAGCCTTGTTGGTGTCGGTTCCAAAGCCCGAATCGGCGCGCGAGACATCGTTGGTAATAATTACATCGCAGGCCTTGCGGGCGAGCTTTCGCTGCGCGTACTCCACGACGTTATCAGTCTCTGCCGCAAAGCCGATCACGCACCGCCCTCCCTTTTGGCGCGAGAGCTCGGCCAAAATATCGACCGTCTCGACCAGTTCGATGCGATCCAGGCGCTCGTGGGCCTTTTTGAGCTTATGGTCGGCAGGGGCCGCGGGCGTGTAGTCGGCGACAGCGGCCGCACAAATGGCCGCATCGGCCGTCTGGAAGGCTTTCAGCGCCGCCTGCAGCATCTCTGCGGCGGTTTGCACGCGCACGCACTCCACGCCGCGGGGAACATCGAGCGATGTCGGCCCCAGCACAAGCGTGACCGCAGCACCGCGGCGAGCGGCTTCCCCCGCCAGGGCGATGCCCATCTTGCCCGACGACCGGTTGCCGATGAAGCGCACAGGGTCGATTGGTTCGTGCGTGGGGCCGGCGGTGATCACGATGCGCTTGCCCGCAAGGTCCTGGGGCACGGGGTTCAGCACCTTGCAGACGGCCTCGACGATGTCTTCGGGCTCGCTCATGCGCCCCGTGTCCACGTCGCCGCAGGCAAGGTAGCCGTTACCGGGTCCCACCACATGGACGCCACGGTCGCGCAATGTGGCCATATTGGCCTGCGTCGCCGGCGCCTTCCACATGCCGTTGTTCATAGCGGGTGCGATCACGATGGGTCGCGGCGTGGCAAGCAGCGTGGTAGAGATGAGGTCATCGGCGATTCCGTTGGCCATCTTGGCGATGATATTGGCCGTCGCGGGCGCCACGATCACAAGATCGGGCTCCTGCGCTAGCGAAATGTGGTGGATGGGGTCGGAGGGATCGTCGAATAGGCCCACGGCGACCGGTTCGTTGGTGAGCGCACGGAAGGTGAGCGCGCCCACAAACTCGGTGGCATGCTCGCTCATAACGACCTTGACACGCGCGCCGCGCTTTTGCAGCAGGCGAACGATATTGCACGACTTATAGGCGGCGATCCCGCCGGTAATGCCCAGCAGGATCGTTTTTCCCTCAAGTTGCATTGAATTGTTGGATGCCGCCGTCATCATTTAGGCTTCCTTGCTGGGAAGCACCAGCAGGCGGTGGCAATACGGGCAGTGCGCGATCTCGCTACCGTCGTGGTTGAGGTCGCTCATGGACGATGCCTGCAGTGCGGTGTGGCAGATGGTGGGAATGTTGCCCTTGATGGTCTCGACGGCCAGGCCGCGGAACTGCTTGAGCAGGCGCTCGTAGTCGGTGAGCACGTCGGTCGGCAGCGTGGCCGCAAGCGCGGTGCGCTCCTTGGTGGCGGCATCAATCTGGACCTGGAGGTCGGCGGCCTTGGCGCGGGCGGCCTTGGTGTCGGCCTTCACGCCCTCCTCGAACTTGGCGATGATGGCCTGCGCGCGGGTCTCGCGGTCGAGCGCCTCCTTGTGGGCGACGACGATGTCCTTGCGGGTGTGCTCGATCTTGTCCAGACGCTTGGCCAGGGTGGCGAGCTCGTTCTCCAGGTCCTGAACCTCGCGGTAGTCGGAGCCGTCGACGTGGCGCTTCTTGGCGGCCTCGATGGCGTTGTTGGTCTGGATCTCGGTGGTGTTGAGATCGTCGAGCTCAATATCCAGGTCCTTGCGCTGGGCGTAGAGCTTGGTCATCTCGGCCTTGAGCTTAACGTAGGTCTTGCGCTTGGAAGCGAGCTCCTTGAGCTCCGGCATATTGGCAAGTTCGCTCTTGTTGCGGGCGAGCTCCAAATCGATCTGTTGCAGCTTGAGTAGCGTAGCGCCGGCGCTCATAAGTTCTCTCCTTTTGTCACAGTCCACCATTGGCAAGGGTTCAGTATTTTAATCGCATGACGGGGGTCGACCCCGGCATCAACTGCAGAGTTCATCAAGATATCAACGAATGGCTCCTCGGAGCGGTCGTGGCCGAGCAAGATCACCGGCAGACCGCGCAAGGCAAGGTCTTGCGCCACATGGTAGCCAGCCTCGCCCGTCACGATGACATCTGCGCCTGAGGCGATGGCGAGCTCTCCAAAGTCGCCCAAGGAGCCGCCCAAAATGGCGACGGTGCGGCACGGGCGATCGGCCTCGCCCCACACGCGGGGGTCGCTGCCAAACGCCGTGGCGGCGCGAGTGGTAAGGTCGCGCAGGCTGCAGGGCTCGTCGAGTGTCGTAAGGGCTCCCAGGCCGCAGGCCTCGGGCTCGTCCACATGCTCCAGTGAGCTCATGGGCTCAGCGCCCAGCAACTCACTCAGGCGAACGCGCGCCTCGTGCGAACGGTCCAGGTTGGTGTGGAGCGAGATGATGCTTACCCCGCAGCGGGCAGCCTCGTAGAGCGCCGCACTGCACTGGGGACGCGTCGCGCTGGGCGGGCAAAATGCCTCGGGTGCCTTGATGTAGACGGGATGATGCGTGAGCAACACGTTGGCTCCGGCTGCCAAGGCGCGGTGCACGTTGTCCCTGGTAGCGTCAAGCGCGCAGGCCACGCCGCGGATCTCGTCATCGGGGTCGCCTACGGATAAGCCTACGTGGTCCCAGGGTTCGGCGTCCGTCTTGGGATAGCGCGTCAGCAGGGCGCGCTCGAGCTCGGCGACGGTCATGCGGCACCTACGATCGAGAGCAACGCCTGGGCAAAGTCGTCCAGATCGGCCGGATTCACGCGGTCATCGAAGGAGATGCGCAGTGCGCCCAGCGCCTGCTCGCGACCGATGCCCATCGCGCTCAAAACGTGGCTGGGGTCCATGCTGCCGCTCGAGCATGCCGAGCCTGCCGATACCTCAAAACCGGCGGCGTCGAGCTTGATGATAAGCTCCTCGGAGTCCATGCCGTCAATGTAGATTGATACCATGCCGGGCAGACGGTCTGCATGTGCGTAGTCGCCCATGGTGGCGTGAATGCGCGGATGGGCCGTAAGCGTGGCGTAGAGCTTGTCGGAAAGGGCTTGCAGCTTCTCGCGCTCCTGGGCCACATGGGGTGCCAGCGTGCGGGCGGCAGCGGCAAAGGCCAGCTGCGTACGCAGGTCCTGCGTGCCGGCACGTCGTCCGGCTTCCTGTCCACCGCCAAAGATTCGGGGGCGCAGCGGCGTGCGGTTCTTAAGATAGAGCGCGCCGGAGGCAACGGGACCGCCAATTTTGTGGGCGGCAACGGACATGGCATCGACGCCCAATTCGGTGGCATCGAGCGGAATGTGCAGATAGCCCTGGATGGCGTCGGTGTGGAACAGGGCGCCCTCGGTATGCGCGGCCGTGGCTAGCTCGCGGATGGGCTGCACCACGCCGGTCTCGTTGTTGGCTGCCATGATGCTCACGAGCGCGACGTCGTCGCCGAGCAGCTCGATGAGAGCGGCAGGCTCGATGTAGCCCGCGCGGCAGGGCTGCACCAGGTCGACGGTAAAGCCGGCGGCACGCAGCAGCGGAAGGTTGTCCAGGATCGAATCGTGCTCGATGGCAGATACGATCACGCGGTTACGCTTGCGGTCGCGCTGGCGAGCGCCTTCGGCAAGACCGAGGAGCGCCAGCTGGTTGGCCTCGGTGCCGCCGTTGGTCAGGACGATCTCGGACGGGCGGACGCGCGCGCCAAAGCTACGGGCGATCTCGCGACGAGCGACTTCCAGACGCGCGGCAGCCTTGCGGCCGAGTGAGTGCAAAGAGTTGGGGTTGACGCCCGCAAGCTCGCTATCGTCGTACTCACGCTGCGCAAGGAGCGCCTCGGCGCGCATGGGCGTCGAGGCGGCATAGTCAAGATTCACGGTTATGCGGTTTTGACCTGCGGTCATAAGGATTTATGCCTCCTGTGCAGCCTCGTTGCCCAGCTTCTGCAGCAGCGCAACCTCGGCAGCGGGATCTTCGGACTTAAATACGGCGGAGCCGGCAACGAGCACGTTGGCACCGGCCTTGACGACCTCGGCAATGTTTTTGGAGGAAATGCCGCCGTCGACCTCGATCATGGGCGACACGCCGTGGCGCTCGCACATGGCCTTGAGCTCATGGAGCTTATGCAGAGTGCCCGGGATAAAGCTCTGGCCGCCAAAGCCGGGGTTCACGCTCATGAGCAACACCATGTCGACAACGTCGATGATGCTCTCGAGTACGCACACGGGGGTAGCGGGGTTGAGCACCACGCCGGCCTTGACGCCGCGCTGCTGCAGGTGCGTGAGCGTGCGGTGCAGGTGCGTGGAAGCCTCGTAGTGCACGGTGATCATGTCGGCGCCGGCGTCAGCATACCAATCGACCGTCTCGTCGGGGTTCGACACCATGAGGTGCGCGTCGACCGGCACGTTGGTGGAGCGTTTGACGGCCTTGAGGATGTCAACGCCAAAGGTGAGGTTGCCGGTAAAGTGACCGTCCATCACGTCGAAGTGCACGTAGTCGGCGCCGGCGATCTTGTCGAGCTCGCCCTTGAGGTTGGCCATGTCGGCCGAAAGGACGGACGGAGCGATTTTAATGGAACCCATGGTTGTTGCCTTTCTGCGCTAGTCGGTAAGTCCGTAGAACTCTTGAGAGGGGACGCGTTCGGTAAGGATCTCGAGCGCCCTATCCAAAGTAACACCGTTATAGAGCGTTTGCTCCACGGCAAAGGTGAGCGGAATGTCTACGCCAAGTGAACGGGCGAGCTCGCTCACGCTGCGGGCGGCGACGGCACCCTCGACCACCATATGCGTGCGCGTCTGGTACTCGTCGAGCGAAACACCGTGGGCAAACTCGTAGCCAAAGCTGCGGTTGCGCGAATGCTCGGAGGTGCAGGTGGCAATGAGGTCACCCATGCCGGCAAGACCCATGCAGGTCATGGCCTGGCCGCCGCGGGCGTGTACCAGACGGCTTATCTCGGCTAAGCCGCGCGTCATGATGAGGGCGAGCGTGTTGTCGCCCGCGCCCGAGCCGGCGGAGATGCCGCACACGATGGCGATGACGTTTTTCATAGCGCCGCATACCTCGACGCCGGTCATGTCTTGCGACAGGTAGATGCGGAAGGCCGTGGATAAGAGCAGGTCCTTAAAGGTCTCCCCTACCTGCGAGTCTTTGCTGGCGATGACGGCGGCAGAAAGCCCGCCGCGGCAGATCTCCTCGGCATGGTTGGGGCCCGAGAGCGCCGCCACGCGTGCCTCGTTGCCGATCTCGCTGGCAATGACCTCGCTCATGAGCAGGCCGGACTCGGGCTCAATGCCCTTGGTGAGGCAGAGCACCGGGGCGTCGGCGGCGATGAAGGGTGCCGCCTGATGGCATACACTGCGCAGGTGCGTGGAGGGCACGGCAAAGATAATGGCGTCGGCGCCGTCGAGCGCCTGCGACAGGTCCGTCGTGGCGACAACGTTGCCGGGCAGCTCGTAGTCCACCAGATACCGGGGATTGCGGTGCTCGGCATTGATGCCGGCGGCCGTCTGCTCGCTGTGGGCCCACATGGTCACGCGCTCGGCTCGCGCGGCGGCAAGACCGGCGACGGCGGTTCCCCAGGAGCCGGAGCCAATCAGCGCAACATTCATGACTCTCTCCTACTTATCGTCGGGCTCGGTGACGCGCTTGGTAAACGAGAGCTTGGACTCCTTACCCGTCATGAGCTTTTGGATATTCGCGCGATGGGCCCACACCACGGTGATGCCGATCATCGCCATGCAGAACTTGAGGCCCAGGCTGCTGTACGGAAAGACCGCGCAAGCAGCGATAGGAAGTCCGATGGCTGCGGCAAGCGAACCCACCGACACATACTTGGTGATGGCGACGGCTACGATAAACATGCCCAGCAGCGACAGGCCAATGGGCCAGTACCAGGCAAGGATCACGCCCAGACCAACGGCGATACCCTTGCCGCCGTGGAAGTTGAGATAGGGCGAGAAGATATGGCCCCACACGGCTGCCAGGCAAATGACACCGAGCATCCAGTCGCCGGGGGCTCCGGGCGCCATGATGCTTACGGGGAAGCCATAGCCCACGCTCGCGATGAGTGGACGGGCGATAAGGACGCAGATGGCGCCCTTAAGGCAGTCGAGCAGCAGCGTGAGCGCGGCCACCTTGGGGCCGGCAACGCGCAGTGCGTTGGTGGTGCCGATGTTGCCGGAGCCCGCCTTGCGAATGTCCGTGTGGTTGAAAACGCGGCCTAGGATCAGGCCAAAAGGAATCGCTCCGATAAAGAACGAGACCACGGCGCAGATGGCGGTCAGCAGGATCGGATTATGCATCCTTTTGCTCCTTCTTCCTAAAGAAGAGTCGAATGGGCGTGCCGGAAAAATCGAAGGTCGAGCGCATGCGGTTCTCCACGTAGCGCTGGTAGGTGTCGTTGACCAGGTCGCTGTGGTTGACGAAGAACGTGAACGTCGGCGGGTTGATGCCCGTCTGAGTCACGTAGTGCATGCGCAGGCGGCGCTTGCCGTCCACCACGGTGTGGCCGAACTCGCGCAGGTCGGTGAGGAAGGTGTTGAGGCGCGAGGTGGTGATCTTTTGCGAGCGCGTCTTCTCGGCGGCGTCGACCATCGCCCAGATCTTCTCGACGCTGCGGCCGGTCAGGGCAGAGATGCGCAGGTACTGGGCCCAGGGAGCCATAACGCCCAGACGGCGGTCGACGGTCTCCATGCAGGCCTCGCGCTTGCGGTCGTCGTCGAGCAGGTCCCACTTGTTGAGCAGCACCACGATGGCACAGCCGCGCTCGATGGCCAAGCCCATGACCTTCTGATCCTGCTCGGTGACGCCCACGGAGGCGTCGACGACGAGCAGCGCCACGTCGGCCCGGTCGATGGCGCGCAGGCCGCGGACCATGGAGTAGTACTCGATGTTCTCGTACACGGTGCTTTTCTTGCGAATACCCGCGGTGTCGACCATGCGGTAGTGCTTGCCGTCGCGCTCGACGACGGTATCGATGGCATCGCGCGTGGTGCCGGCGATGTTAGACACGATGGAGCGGTCGGCACCCAGGATGCGGTTGAACAGCGACGACTTGCCGGCATTGGGGCGGCCGATGATGGCGACGTTCAGGGCGTCGGGGAACTCATCGGCGACCTCGTCCTCTTCCTCCGGAAGCAGGGCCACGATATCGTCGAGCAGGTCGCCCGTGCCGTGGCCATGCAGGGCCGAGAGGGGCGTGGGCTCACCGACGCCGAGCGAATAGAACTCCCAGATGCTGTCGTTTTCGCGATCGGGGTTGTCGAGCTTGTTCACCAGTAGAAAGACCGGCTTGTCGTAGCGCTTGAGCATGCGGGCGACCGACTCGTCCTCTTCGGTGACGCCGGTACGGCCGTCGACCACAAACAGGATGACGGCGGCTTCCTCGGCGGCGGCGAGGGCCTGGTCGCGGATGGATGTGGCAAAGACGTCGTCGCTCTTGAGCGGCTCGATACCGCCCGTGTCGACAATGGTGAACTCGCGGCCGTTCCAATCGGCCGTGTGGTATGAGCGATCGCGCGTGACGCCGCGGGACTCATGGACGATGGCGTCCGAGGTTTGGGCCAGGCGGTTAACGAGCGTGGACTTGCCCACGTTGTGGCGTCCGACGACGGCGACGATTGGTTTCATCTGCTCTCCTTTAATGGATAGGGTCAGCGGAATTAGTAGAGTCTGCGGGCACAATGCCAAGGATATGCTCCAGGGTATCGAGCAGCTCATGCGGCATGGTCGACACCACATGAACCTCGGCGCCGCGACTGGTAAGGCTTGCGAGTAAATCGTCACGATGATACTCGTCAAGCGTCATGCCGTCAGCGTTGAACATGAGCTTAGGCACAAAGAGCATAACCCCCGACAGGTCTTGGGGCAGCTGCTCCAGAATGTCACACGCGACGATGAGGCCGGTCACGTCCACGTTGCCGCCGAAGTAGCGGTTCTTGATGGCCGTAACAGTGCCGCCGAGACCATGCGGCGACTCCACAAAGCGCGCCACGGTGTCGCGCGCGCTGGCGCCGGAGAGGCACAGCAGGTGCTGGCTGCGGGCGGCGATGGCCTCGCGGACGCGGGCCAGTCGCTCGGCATCGGTAGCCAGCACGTCGTCGGTCTCGTCCAGATACGAGCGGATCATGCCGATGCCGTCGTAGTACTGCGGGTAACCGTCGTAAAAGTCTGCCTCGGGAGGATCGATGCCGGCGTCCAGATAGAACTCATCGCTCATCTGGAAGGTGTGGCGGCCAAAGCGCTCATAGGCGCGGTCCTGGTAGGGACGGATCATGGCAATGGTCTCGCGCGCTAGCTCGGGCTTGTCGCTGTAGGACCAGCTAAAACGGTTCTGATGCTTGGTAAAACCGAGCGGCACAATGCCCAGGCTTGTGATTTGCTCGTGCTCCTCGCAAAAGCGCAGGGTCTTTTCCAGCTCCTCGCCGTCGTTCATGCCGGGGCACAACACGATCTGCGCGTGAATCTCGATGCCGGCGGCCATGATGGTCTCGAGTACGTCCATGCCTCGCTGAGCGTTACGGCCCATCATACGACGGCGGACGTCGGGGCTCACAGCGTGGACCGACACGTTCATGGGACTCATGTTGCGCTGGATGACGTTTTGCACGTCCTCGTCGGTGAGGTTCGTAAGCGTGACAAAGTTGCCTTGCAAAAAGCTTAGGCGATAGTCGTCGTCGCGAATATAGAGCGTGGAGCGGCCGCCCTTGGGGAGCATGGTCATAAAGCAGAACACGCAGGCGTTGACGCAGGTACGCATGCCGTCGAAGATGGGGCCATCGAACTCCAAACCCCAATCCTCGCCGGGAAAGCGGTCGAGCTCGACGGGGGTGACGGTGCCGTCGCGCGGATCGAATACCTCGAGCTCGACGGTATCATCGTCGGCCTCCCAGAGCCACACGATCATGTCGGTAAGCTGCTCACCGTTGACCGTGAGCACGCGCATGCCCGGCTCGATACCCACATCCCACGCGGGCGATTCGGGACGCACGTTCTTGACGAGCGCGCCCTCACCCGGCTCGGGGTCGCGGCTGCGCCCGTAATCGGCCACCTCGGCGGCGTATGCGGGTACGGTCTGGTCCATGGTTAGCGGCAAAGCTCCTTGATGCGCTCAACGGCGCGTTCGATGTGTTCTTGCGGGGTGGAGGCTCCGGCGGTGATGCCGATGTGGCGCGCGTCGGCAAACCATGCGGCCTCAAGCTCGGAAGCTTCCTCGATGTGATGCGTGTGCTCACAGGCATCAGCGCAGATCTGTGCCAGGCGACGCGTGTTGCCCGAGTTCTTTCCGCCCACAACGACCATGCAATCACAGCGGTTGGCAAGCGACGCGGCTGCCTGCTGACGCTCGCTTGTGGCGGCGCAAATGGTGTTGATCACGCGCAGTTCCTGCACGCGCGGGGTGATGGAGGCCACGACTTCGGCCAGGTTCTGCGCGGTCTGGGTGGTCTGCACAACCAGGCCCACCTTGCCCTTGAGCGACAGCTCGTCGGCGTCAGCGGCACAGCTCACGACCTGTGCGTCATCACCAGCATGGCCAAGAATGCCCTCGACCTCGGGGTGACCCGGCTCGCCCACGACAATCACGCGGTAGCCCTCGCGCACCAGGCGCTCGGCCGCCACATGGACCTTCTTCACGTAGGGACAGGTGGCGTCGACCACGGTAAGGCCGCGCTCGCGGGCAGCATCGATCACTTGCGGCACCACGCCGTGGGCGCGGATGATCACGGTACCGGTTGCGGCGCTATCCAGGTTCTCAGCCAGGCTAACGCCTGCCTCAGCGAGCTCGCGCACCACGATAGGGTTATGGATGAGCGGACCCAAGGTATGGACCTGAGTGCACTCCCCTGCCTGCGGCGCAGCGGCCAGCGCCATATCGAGCGCACGCTGTACGCCGTAGCAAGTGCCGGCGTGGGCGGCGATCTCGATGGTGGGCGCGGTGGCTTGGTCGGACGCGGTCACGGCAGTGTTCGTCACGTTCTCGCTCATGGCTAGAACCTGCCCGGATGCTCGGCGCACAGCTCGTCTCGCATGGCGTAGACGCGGTTCATGGCCTCGGACTCAAACCAGGCCAGGCGCTCCGTACGCTTAAGCCCGGCCGGCGCGTCCGAAAGCGAGACGGCCTTGCCGGCACGAATCCAGCACTTCTTGGGACGCATGAGCTTTTTGCCCGCGGGCGTGATGTCGGACCAGCCGCAGATGGCGAGCGGGTTGACGGGTGCCTTACCCATCTGGGCGATGAGCGCAAAGCCGCCATGGACCTCGGGCTTGATCTCGCGCGAGCGGATGCGCGTGCCCTCGGGGAAGATCAAGACATCCTCACCGCGTTGCAACGCATGCTGAGCGGCACGCAGGCACTTCATGTCGGCGGTGCCGCGCTCGACGGGAATACCGCCCACGCGGCTAAAGGCCCAGCGCACGATCTTGCTCTTGGCGAACTCGGACTTAAAGATGGGGCGCACGCGGCGGCCGCCAAAGAACAGTGCCGTCTCCACGGCCAGCAACTCGGCCATCGAGGTGTGGTTGCAGATGACCACGCTGCCGCGGCCTTCCTGGCGCTCAAACAGCAGGTCGACGTCTTCGACCTTCCAGCGCCACATGAGCTTGGAGAAGACCCACAGAATAGCCATGACCACCACGACGACGGCGCGGATGAGCGCCGGGAACTCGGCGTAGGGGGCGTTGTAATAATCCTCGGGCGTCTGCTTAAACAGGCGCATGGGCTACCTCCTTTGGTTGATGAGGTCCTCGATTATCGAGACTACCTCGTCGATGGTGTGGGCGGTGGAGTCGACGTGCACGGCGTCCTCGGCGGGCACGAGCGGTGCGACCTCGCGGCTGCTGTCGAGTTTGTCGCGCTGCTTGAGGGCGTCGAGGGTTTCGTCGACCTCGGTCTCGAGCTGCTCTGTGCTGAGCGGCTGAGCGTCGTTTTGGTGGCGTTGCAGCACGCGACGACGGGCGCGCTCGCGCGGGTCGGCGGTCAGGAAGACCTTGACCTGTGCGTTGGGGAACACGACGGTGCCGATGTCGCGACCCTCGGCCACGATATCGCGGTCCTCGGCGGCGCGTCGCTGATGGATGAGCATGGCGGCGCGCACGCCCGGATAGGCCGAGACCTTGGAGACGTTGGCGTCTACCTGCGGGGTGCGGATGGCAGCCGAGGCGTCCTGACCGTCGATGGTCAGGCGCGTGTCCTCGCCGGTGCCGTTGGTAAAGCGGATCTCGATCTGTTCGGCGAGGGCATCGATGGCCGCCTCGTCGTCCAGGTCGATGCCGCGGTCGAGCGCGGCGAAGGTGACGGCGCGATACATGGCGCCCGTGTCGAGCTTGTTAAAGCCCAGCTGGCGGGCGATCTCCTTGGCGATGGTAGACTTGCCGGAACCGGCGGGGCCGTCGATGGCGACGATCATGCAATGCTTCCTTTCGATGGTTGACGTGTTGGTATGGTTCGCGGGCGCTGGGGCGCGGCGGGTTGCCTAGCCTGTGTAGCGCTCGCGGTAGGTGTTGCGCTTGGGTGCGGAGCCGTGGCTGCCGTGGTGACGCGTGCGGCTGGTGGGCGTGTCTTGGGGCTTGCCGCCGTTGCGCTTGGCGCTCGCCTGCTTGGGCGGGATGCCGCCGGCCTTGAGGATCTGCACCTCGCGGTCGGTGAGCTCGCGCCACGAGCCCTTGGCCACGTCCTTGAGCTCCAGGCCGGCAAAGTTACAGCGATGCAGGCGGATTACCGGATGGTGGATCTTGCTCAGTATGCGCTTGACCTGGTTCTTGCGCCCCTCGCGGATGATAACCTCCACGGCGGTGGTGCCGGGCTTTACGCCTTGCGGTGCCACGGCCTTTGCCTCGCGTGCGGTGATGACGCGGCAGATTGCCGGCTGGCACAGACCGTCGTCGAGCTCGATGCCGCGACGCAGCGGCGTAAGATCGCGGTCGGTCAGCTGCCCGTCCACGAGTGCCTGGTAGGTCTTGTAGACGTGCTTGCTGGGGTGCAGTAGATCCTGCGACAGGTCGCCGTCGGTGGTAAAGAGCAAAAGGCCCGTGGTGTCGCGGTCCAGACGACCCACCGGAAACAGGCCCGGAAATCGGTCGCGCGGGACCAGATCGGCCACGCAAGGGCGCTCCTGCGGGTCGCTCATGGTAGTGAGGTAGCCGGTCGGCTTGTAGAGCATCAAGTACACGGCACCCTGGTTGAGCTTGACGGGCATGCCGTCGACCTCAATGTGATCATGGTCGACGTCGACCTTGGTGCCCAGCTCAGTTGCGACCTGGCCGTTGACGGTCACGCGGCCGGCAGTCATCAGGTCCTCCGAGCCGCGGCGGCTCGCCACGCCCGCGCGCGCCAAAAAGCGCTGCAGGCGCATGGTGTGCGGGTAGACGGACTGGGCGTCGGTCGCGGGCGCTGTGCTGTCCGTGGCGCGCGTCTCCCCTACTTCGTTAGTCCTCGTCATACAAATCCTTCGAGGTCTCGTCGACGACCAGGGCCTCCAAGTCCTCGACTGCATCAACATCTTCAACATCGGTATCGAGCAGTTCGCGCTCTTCGTCCAAGTCCTCTGCCTGCTCCTCCAGTGTGGACTGAATACTGCGGCCGCTTAGACGCTCGCGGATAAACTGGCGCGACTGCTCGTCGGGGGCAAACTGCTCCAAGTCGGGCAGGTCGTGGGTGGAGCGCAGACCGAACTTTTCCAAGAAGGCGTTGGTCGTGCCGTAGATGATGGCTTGACCGCGCTGGGGATCGCGGCCGAGCTCGCGCACCAGACCCTTGTCCACGAGCGACGCGATGACGCCGTCGGAATTGACGCCGCGGATGCCCTTGACCACCTCGCGCGTGACGGGCTGGTGGTAGGCGATGACGGCCAGGGTTTCGAGCGCCGCCTGCGATAGCTTTTGCGTGTCCCAGCTCAGCACGTAGGCTTCGACCACGTCGTGGTAAGCGGGGTGCGTAAACAGGCGCCAGCCGCCGGCGACCTCGCGCAACTGAAAGCCGCGGTTGGCCTCCTCGTACTCAACCTTGAGCACGGCGAGCAGCGACGCGCACTCGCCCGGGGCGATATCCAGTGCGCCGGCCAGCGCGGGCGCACTCACCGGGTCGCTCGACACCAGCAGCAGCGCCTCGAGAGCGCCTTTGAGGCTGTTTGCATCCAGTGTGGAAAGGGTTGACATGATTGCGGCTCCTATTCGGTGAGCTCGGGGCCCTCGCCGGGCACGTAGGCCTCGGCGCCCTCGACGCGGTTGATGCGGATGGTTCCAAAGATCTCGTCCTGGCTCAGCGTGAGCGAGCCGCGCTTGGCGAGCTCAAGCATGGCTAGGAAGGTGACGACGAGCTGCTCGGTGGTAGCATCGCCGTCTAACAGCTCGCGGAAGGTGCAGGTTTGGTGTGCCATGGTAAAGCGGTCGACCGAGGCCACCGTCAGGTCGAGCGGCACGCGATGCGGCGCCACGTGCTCGGCCTCCAGCAGGAAGGTCTGGCGCTTGCCGTCCAGGTCGGCACAGATGACGGCGAGGCCGCGCAGGGTGATGCCGGCCAGATAGTCGGGCATTAGGCCCAAAAACTCCGGGTCGGGACCGGCCACACGCGGGTGCATGCGGCTTTCGGCCTGCATGCGGGCACCGAGGGCCGCCGCCGCGCCCTTAAACTGCTTGTAGGCAATCAGGCGCTGGATCAGGACCTCGCGCAAGGCGTCGCCGTCGAGCGCGCTGAGTTCCTCGAGGTCTTCATCGAACTCGTCATCGTCGTCATCGACTTTGCGCGGGGCCTCATGCGGCACCAGCGAGGCGGCCTTGATGTCCAAAAGGGTTGCCGCAACCAGCAAAAAGTCGCTCGCCACGTCTAGGTCCAGCGCCTCGATGCGCTCGGCCTCGGCAAGGTACTGCTCGGCCACCTCGCTGATCGAGATAGCGCCGATATCTACTTTTTGGCGAGTAACCAGCTGCAGCAGCAGGTCGAACGGTCCGCTGTAGACCTGCGTCGACACGCGATACGACATCTTCGACCTCCTTTGACGGCGCCTTCTCGGCGCGGTTTGGGTGCATGTTACGACCGTTTTGCACGGTCGACCTGTAAGTTTACCTTAGATGCCGGCGATTGCGAAGTTGAGCAGCTGCTCAGCAAGCGGATGCACGGTAACGTCGAAATACCGGCCGATTACATCGATGCCGGTCCACATGGGCAGCAGGTACAGCACTAGGATGAGGATGGGCATAGCGTATTGCTGCAGACGATAATAGTTGTTGAGAGCCTTGCCTTTAAGGAACGGCACAATGATCGACGAGCCGTCGAGCGGTGGGATCGGGATGAGGTTGAAGAACGCGAGTGACAGGTTGACTACGATAAACGTGGCGCCGAAGTTCATGATCTGCGATGCCACGGCAAAGGACATGCTGGTGTAGAGGTTGCCGTATGCGGTGTGCATGAGGGCGGCCGCAAGGCATGCCAGCGCGATGTTCGAAGCGGGGCCGGCTGCGCTCACCAGGACCTCATCGCGCTTGGGGTGCTTGAGGTTGTTGAGGTAGACGGGCACGGGCTTTGCGAAGGCGAATACGGGACCGCCGGCGGCAAGCATCAGCAGCGGCAGGATGATGGTGCCAAACGGGTCGATATGGTTGAGCGGGTTGAGTGAGACGCGGCCGCGCGAGCGGGCCGTCTTGTCGCCGAGCGCCCAGGCCGCCGCGGCGTGTGCGCTCTCGTGGATAACGATGCCCACGATGACGGCGACGGCGCTAGCGAGCAGGTTCATGAGGTAGCTGCTGGACATATCGATCCCCTAGCGGACGCGGCGCGAGGCGCGCGTGAGCAGGTAGTCGGCCACAAAGAGGATTACCGCGACGATGGCGTAATCCAGGCGGAACACGCCGCCAAAGGGCGATGTGATGACGCCGTAGCCGGCGATGGCGCTCGGCAACGCACGCGAAAGCTCAACGACAAAGCCCACGATCTGCAGCTTGGCGGTGAGGCCGCTAAAGCACAGCAGCACGGTCATCGCGCTCATAAAGATGCCGCAGATGCGACAAGCGATGGCGATGATGCTCATAGCCACGGCGGTGGCTTTACGAGAGTTCACGCGCGGTCTCCTCTTCGATCTGGGTGGAAAGCTCCAGCCATTCGTCCTCGAGCTTGGGCAGCTCTTGCTTAAGGCCGTTATATTCCCCCAGCGCGGCATTGAACTTGTCCTGATCGGCATAAAGCTCTTCGCTTGCCATCAATTCCATAAGCTCGTCATAGCGGGCGCGCTTTTTGTCGAGCTCCGCCTCGATCTTCTTGAGCTGGTTGCGCACGCCCTTGAGCTTTTTGTTGAGCGCGGCGCGGGCCTGGGCCTCGGCGCGCTTTTGCTCCTTGGTCTTTTTGCCCTCGGCAGGCTTGGAAGCGGTGGCGGGGGTGTCGGGCTGGGCCGCGGTGACCTTAGCGGACTTGGTCGCGGCCGGTGCACTCTCCCCTGCCGCCTCGGCGGCGGCGCGGGCTGCGAGGTCCTCGCGCTTGTAGAGGTAGTAGTCGTAGTCTCCGTCGTAGACCGTGACCTTGCCATCGCGGATGTCAATAATGCGGTTGGCCACAGCGCGTACCAGGTGCTCGTCGTGGCTGATCAGCACGATGGTGCCGGGGAAGTTCTGCAGGGCGTTCTCGAGCATGTCCACCGAGTCGATGTCCAGGTGGTTGGTGGGCTCGTCCAGGCACAGGAGCGCCTCGGGGGCCACGAGCATTTTGGCCAGGGCCAGACGCGCCTTTTCGCCTCCGGAGAGGACGCGAACCTGCTTTTCGATGGAATCATTGTCGCTAAACAGGAAGGCGCCCAGCAGGCTGCGCTGCTGCGGCACGGTCCACTTGGGCGTGACGGTGTCGATCTCTTGCAGGACGGTATTGGACTCGGTCATGCCCTCGAGTGCGTGCTGGGCGTAGTAGGCCACGCCCACGTTGGTGCCCAGGTCCCGGGTGCCGGTGGTGGGCGGCTCCAGGCCGGCGAGGATCTTCATGAGCGTGGACTTGCCGGCGCCGTTGGGGCCGACGAGCGCCACGTGCTCGCCGCGGTAGAGCTTGAGGTCGATATCGCTGTAGATGTGCTTGTCGCCGTAGGACTTGGATACGCCCTCCAGGCCTACGACCATGTCGCCGGAGCGCGGTGGGTCGGGGAACTTAAAGTCGATGTGCTTGTGACCCTCGGGCAGGATGACGAGTTCCTTTTTGATCTGCTCGATCTTGCGGATGCGCTCCTGAGCCTGGGCGGCCTTGGTGGGCTTGTAGCGGAACTTGTCGACGAAGACCTGCATGTGGGCGATGTCGCGCTCCTGGGCGGCACGCTTGACACGCATCTGCTCCAAGTTGTCCTCGCGCTGCTTGAGGTAGCTGCTGTAGTTGCCGGTGTAGGTGGTCACGCGACGGTTTTCGAGGGCGGCGACGTGGTCGACGCAAGCGTCCATGAATGCGCGGTCGTGGCTGACGATGAGGACGGCGCCGTCGTAGTTGGCGATAAAGCCGCGCAGCCACTGGACGCTCTCGAGGTCCAGGTGGTTGGTGGGCTCGTCCAGAAGCAGCAGGTCGGGGTGACGCAGGAAGAGCTTGGCCAGCGCGATGCGCATCTGCCAGCCGCCCGAGAACTCGGAGCACGGGCGCTCAAAGTCGGTGACCTTAAAGCCCAGGCCGGACAGGATTTTGCGGGCGTTGCTCTCGAGCTCGTAGCCGCCCAGGTGCTCAAAGCGGTCCTGGACCTGGCCGTACTCGTTAAGGAGTGCGTCGACGTCCTTGCCCTGCTCGGAGAGCTCGGTGATCTGGGCCTGCAGCTCGTTAGCGCGCTCGCCCATGCGGCGGATTTCCTTGGCGGCGGCCATGACCTCGGCAAGGATGGTGGTGTCCTTGTGCTCCAGATTAGTTTCCTGCTCTAGGTAGCCCACCTGGCAGTCCTTTGCGTACTGGACCTGGCCGGAGTCGGGACTGTCGATGCCCATGATGATTTTGAGCATGGTGGTTTTGCCGGCGCCGTTGGGGCCCACGAGCGCGAAGCGCTCGCCGGGGTTGATCTGGAAGGACGCGCCGCTAAAGAGGACGCGTGCGCCGAAGCTTTTTTCGATCTTGTCGACCAGGAGGATCATGGTGCCGCCTTTGACCTTGTGTGCCTATATGAAAAAAGGCCCCAACTTGCGTTGGAGCCTCATTCAATGCTCGGGTGGAGACGAGGGGGATCGAACCCCTGACCTCTTGACTGCCAGTCAAGCGCTCTCCCAGCTGAGCTACGCCCCCGTGCGAAGAAGTACTATACGGGAACTCCCCCGCCGATGCAAGGGCAATTTCGGAAAAACTTTCGCCCCGCGCGGCGTGGGAACGCAGCCGGCCGCGGATGCAGGCGCGGGAACGGGCCCCGAAGCCCCGCGATGCCCTTTCCGCCCCCGGCGCCCCCAGGACATCTCGAATCCCGCCGTCCGCCGTTTATCGCCTCCGCAGCGCGGTCCGCCATCCGCCCAACGGCCGTCCCGCCGGCGCCGGGCCCACTATCGGGTCCAACCGAGCCCCCGCCCGCCCGGCGATTTCAAAACCATGCCGGTTTACGGGGACAGGCCGGGAAGCCCCGAGCATGCCGCAATCGGCAAAATCAAAACCGCAGGTAGGCGACTTGCGCATTCCGTGAAATGCAGGGTATGGACGGCCGGTCCGGGTCCAGCCCCGTAATCCGGCATAGTTTTGAAATGACACTAATTCACTGGCAACCAAACTAGATCGTTCTAGTTCCTTATCGCCGGCTAATTTCCGATGTCCATCCAGTTGCACAAAACATTTGCTCGCAGTCGCGTCTCGGCGCACTTCATTGCCTCGGATTTGGCTTTATATCGAATCCCCAAACGGCTGCAAACGCTTTTGACTATGATGTCTAGCTGCTTTTTGTCGTTAAGTATATCGTGGGTTACCAGGAACACGTCGAAACCCATGCTCTGAAGCGCAGTCATACGCTCCGCATCGTGGTCAAGTACCGCGCCTGATCCATGGATGACTTCACCTTGGATCTCGATAATTACTGCCTTCATTAGCATTGGGTTTACAATCACGATGTCCCCGTAGCAGACCTTTTGACCAGCGATGCTTTGGGCAGCCTCGGATAGAGGGGTTAAATCGTTGAGGTACACGTATCTGAATCCTGAACCACCTAGACGTCGAGAACGACTTAGGAGCAGGACCCCCGCAACCTCGAGTGGAGATGCAGCAATGCCGATAACCTGCTGAGCGGCATCATAAAACTGCTTTCCCCACATTTGACTTTTGACCTTGTCGGCGAAACGATGCAGGTCGCTCAGTTCGATGAGCGGCTTTCTCATCCAAAGAGAAGTACCTTTGAGTTTCGTAACCTCTCTTCCATCCTCACGCTTGCTTGTTTGGCCATCACTATCTGGGTCCTTTACGGTTGCGCGGGCATAAACTCGTTTCCAGGGAATCTCGTCTTCGCCTTCTCCAAGTTCGAACAGATCCTGCGTGCTGGAATTGCGATTCTTTTCTACCGCCAGTTTTAACTGCATTTCGGCAGCGGGAGCCGGCTCGAAAACAGAAAACCAGCGGCAAAGTTCGTACATAGCCAGTACGAGATCTATTTGAGACACAAAGCGTGTCATAGTAAATAACGTGTTTAGCGGATTGGTGACACTAAAGCCAAAATGAGTGTCGATTGTTGTGCCGGCATCCGATGCCCCATCCCAGCGAATTGTAGAGCGCAATCCCGAGTGGTGATTACAACAACCTGGCGAAGCAACAGCGATGATCGGGGTCTTGAGGACGTCGGTTACGAAAGGGGCTTGGGATAGAGCTCGCCAACCGTCTTCGGTGTTGGGCAGGCGCGGGTAGAGGTCGCGCACCTGCGGTGGGCAGCGCCAGTAGCGGAATGCGGTGTTTGCGCAGACGATTTCGTCCATTTGCGCCTCCCCTGGTTTCGGCCGCGGGCCGTGCGGATTGCGGACATCGCCGATTATCTACTGGGGCATCATGCGGGTAAGTACCGGAAGCTGACCAAACGCTGGCCAATAGCTTGACGAGTTCTGCCAAAAATCCCTCGTGTGATAGAAATCCGGGTTGATTTCCGATCTCAGCCGAACACATTGAGCAAATAGGCCG
>CABUDZ010000032.1 GCA_902490445.1 uncultured Collinsella sp. | reverse complement strand
TTTTTTGCGTTTACGGCGCGTAAATGACTCAATTACACGAGACGATCTTATCGTTTTTGGTATTGAGCCCTTATTTAAAGAAAATAAATCGTATAACAAGGGCAACTGCTATGGCCGCAATGATCATAAGCAGGATTGTCAGCTGATGCTGCTTGCGTCGTTTACTTGACGAAACGAAGATTGACTTTCCCTGTTTTGGCGTTTCGAGATAGCGAGCCGAATGCGTCAAGGTTTGCTTGGGTCGAGGCCCTCTTTGTTGATGAGCGGCGGATGCTTTCATCGGCTCATCACTAGCTGCGCTGTTTTTAGATAATGGTGCGTCTTTCAGATATACAGGGTCTCCCGAGGCGACGCCCATATGTTTGCGCCCCGTTTGCGCTTCTTCGAGTGTTTGATATCGGTTTCTTGTCACATATTTGGGCTCTGGGTCATTGATAGGCTCTTGCGAGATGTGGGGGCGATGGAATCGAATCGGTTGCGGGCTGGATGCTTCGTCCTGCTCCGGCATAAACGTGTTGTCCTGTTTTTGATCGTCCATGATGCCCTTAGTTCGTCATCAATATCGTGTATGCGCCCATTGTAAGCCAGCCGTCTAGTTTTGATGGGATTGCATACATTATTTAAGCCTACGTTCAAATTCCGTTTATTAGACAAAACCTTAGTCAACCAGACTTAGATATGCTTATATAAATAGACTCAAAAAACTTTATAGTCGATGTATATATAAGAAGCGGCTGGGCATATATAACAGCGTCAAAAGAAGTCCCAGTCACCTAGAAGATGACTCGGCAGTCCTTACAAGGAGTGGTAAACATGGCAAGCATGGTTCCTTATCGTTCGGTTTTTGGGGTCCGTCCTTCTGCAAGTTCGCTGTTCGATTTGTTTGATGACATGACCGACCTGGCGAATAGCTCGATTGCCTCCAAGGCGTTCCCCGTTGACGTTGAGGACAAGGGCGATGGCTACGAGGTCAAGGCGTATCTTACCGGTGTCGCCAAGGATGACATCGACGTCGAGCTCAATGAGGGTCGCCTGTCGATCAGTGTGAACGTCGAGGAGAGCGCCGAAAACGAGGGCAAGAACTTCCTCCAGAAGGAGTTCGGCTCGTACAGCGCGACGCGCGGCGTGTATCTGAAGGACGCTTCGAGCGAGGGCCTTTCGGCTAAGTATGCTGACGGCATCCTGACCGTTACGGTTCCCAAGATTGTCGAGAAGAAGAACGTCACGAAGATTTCTATCGACTAACGATGGCTCTGCTTCAATCGAGAGTATGAATTAAGGGGGCTGGGAAGTGATTCCCAGCCCCCTTTTGTTGTCTTGAGTGGGCTATTGAATAGTTGTCGGTTGATACTGACTTGCAGGGCGTATCGAGAGCTTCCGTGGCCCTTGAAAACAGGTGGCTGAGCTGCCGAGTTCATCATCGAGACTTGCATCAAGCGCGTTGGCATAGCTTTTGACGGTAAGGCTTGGACGATTATTGTCCTGGCTGATATGCATGGCAATGAGCTGTTCGGTGCGATCGGTAACGAGTTCGCGCGCGGCTTCGGCGGCTTGGTCGTTGGAGAGGTGCCCCCTTGCAGACAGGATGCGCTCCTGAAGAAAGCGGGGATATTCTCCCTCGCGCAGCATGGTCACATCGTGGTTGCTTTCGAGCGCGAGGACTCGACAATCTTTGAGGGTGTTCATGGCTTGGCTTGATAGCTCTCCGGTGTCGGTGGCAAAGCCGATGGAATCATCGAGAGCATTAAATCGATAGCCGACAGGATTGATGACATCGTGTGATGTTGAGTAGGTTTGCACGTGGATGCCGGCAATGGGGAGCGTGTCGCCGGGGTTAAATTCCTCTACGGGCAGGTGCGCAAGGTTTTCTTTGCATGAAAGGGTGTCCCTGCTGGTAAAGAGGGGACCATGCCAGTGCTTGCACCATACATCGAGCCCCTTGATATGGTCACCATGCTCATGGGTGATTACAAGAGCGGCGACGTCGTCTGCCGAGAGGCCAAGCTCCGCCATGCGTTTAAGTGTCTCGCGGCGGGACAGGCCGTTGTCGATCATGATGAGCCCCTGAGGCCCCTCGACGAGTGCGCAGTTGCCTTTTGAGCCGCTGCCGAGGATATGAAGGTGCAGGCGAGACATAAGATTCCAAAGGATACAATGAGTGCGGACGAATAGAGGAGGAAGCGAATGCCAACGGTATCTCAGCACTATGGACATCATGCCGCGCCGAGGACGGATAAGAGCGCCCTGGCAACGCGGCAGGCCGCTGCCCCCGTAGTGCTCATGGTATCAGGCGGTGCGGACTCGACGGCGCTGCTCCTTATGGCTTGCACATCAAAGCTGGATATCCAGGACGGGCGCGGCGTCGCTCCCATTGCGCGCGAGCGATTGCACGTGCTGCATGTAAACCATCATCTGCGCGGGGAGGCATCCGATGGCGACGAGGCCTTTGTACGTGACCTGTGCGCGCAATACGGCTTGCCGCTGTGTGTTGAGCATGCCTATTTTGATGACGAATCGGGCAATATCGAGGCTGCGGCTCGCGAGGTGCGCTATGCCGCGGCACGGAGATATGTTCGCGAACTTTGTGCCGAATCGGGCGCACCGCGGACGGCGGCTCGTATCTGTACCGCGCATACTTCGTCGGACCGCGCGGAAACATTTTTGATGAACGCCATTAAGGGGTCGGGCCCGGCTGGGCTTTCGAGCATTCCCCGTCGAAGGAATATCGTGGTGCGCCCCTTGCTTGACCTAACTCATGGCGAGCTCGTGGGCTATCTACAGGTACATGGTCAGCCGTGGCGTGAAGATGAGAGCAATGAGGATGTCTCGTATCTGCGAAACTACGTGCGCCATAGAGTGATGCCAGTGGTGGCGCAGCGCAATGCGAGCGTCTGCAAGACGATTGGCGCCGCCTGCGAGATCTTAGGCGATGAGGATGCCTTTCTTTCTCAGCTTTCGGCACAGGCGTTTCGAAGCTGCCTGCGCAAGGAAGCGGCGGGCGCACTGGTGCTCGATGCGCGCCGTCTTGCCGCCGCTGAGGTTGTGATTGCACGGCGTATCGTGCGGTTGGCGATTAAGCGCATCGATCCCGACGCGCGACCGGAGATGCGGCACGTGGAGCGCGTGCTCGCCTGCGTCGCTGCGGGCTCGGGCTCGGTTACGCTTCCTGCGGGAATTGATGCCCGTGTGGAGTTTGGCATGCTGGCGTTCAAGGCCCCGGCGGCGCGCGAGGGTTTAGTGGCCGATTGGATCTCCGTTCCCGGTCGTCTGCCGCTGGGGGCGGGGCATATGCTGACAGCGGAGCCGATGGCTGTGGAGCCGGGGTGCGATATCGTGCACCGTGCCCGCGAGCTTGCTGCTGCCGGAAAGGTTGCGGCCTTGGTGGATGCGGCGGCCCTGGGGTTTGCCGACTGCGATGGCGAGCGGATGTTAGCCGGCTCGCGCGGGGAGATTCCCACCGAGGCACGATCGGCGCGCCTGTGGGTGGATAGCCCTGTGCCGGGAGACGTGATGTGCCCGTTGGGGATGAACGGCCGAAGCAAGAAAGTGTCAGACCTGTTGAACGAGGCGCGCATTCCTGTTTCAGACCGCTCTGGCGTACCCGTGGTAAGAACGGCTCCGGGGGGTGCCGTAGTATGGGTCGCGGGCGTTCGCGCGGACGAACGTTTTAAGTGCACGGCGGCGACGCGCGTGGCCTATCTGCTTCGCGTGGTTGACGCGGATTAGCTCCTCGCACCAGCTTTTCTGTGCGGCGTTGACGGTATTCCCGCGCTGATGGTGCGCGGGCTGGAAAATATACCCCGTGCGCTGCTAGAATGTGTAGTTCGCGTCCATACGGCGGTGTGTGGGCGATTAAGCACAAGAAAGGGTTGTCATGGCTTCTCAACATCCGGATATCGAGAAGGTTCTGTTTACGCAGGAGGATATCGACGGTATCGTCTCTCGCCTAGGCGAGCAGATTACTCGCGACTACGCGGGTAAGGATCTGGTACTGATTGCGGTCCTGCGCGGCGCCGTGGTCTTTATGGGCGACCTGATGCGCAAGATCGAGCTGCCGACCAACATCGATTTCATGGCTGTTTCGAGCTATGGCGACGGTGTGAAGTCTTCGGGTATCGTGCGTATCATTAAGGACCTGGATATCGACATCCGTGGTCGCGACGTGCTGATCGTCGAGGACATTCTGGACTCGGGCCTGACCCTCAAGTACCTGATGAAGAACCTCGAGAGCCGCAAGCCCGCTTCTCTGGAGGTCGCCGCCTTCCTATGGAAGGACGTTGAGGACCGTACCTCGGCCGTCACGCCCAAGTATGTTGGAACCCATTGCCCCGATGCCTTTGTGGTGGGCTACGGCCTCGACTATGCCGAGCGCTATCGCAACCTTCCGTATCTGGGCATTTTGAAACCGGAGGTTTATTCGTAAGATGCCCGACGACCGTAACGATAACAATTCCCAGACTCCCCGGGAGCCTAAGGTCCCGGGGATGCCCGGAGGCAAGAAGCCCACGCGTACGGGCTGGCTGTATTTTATTTTGGCTTGCGCGCTTCTGGGCTACGCCTTCTTTAATATGGGCTCCGGCTTTGCCAGCTCCAGCAATACCGTTAAGCTCGCGACGAGCGAGATGGTGAGCGCCATTAAGCAGGATCGCGTCGAAGATTTGACCTATACGGTTCAAGACGGAAGCGTGGCGGGTCATTACTGGAAGACGAAAAAGGACAAGGGTGATACGAGCGAGCTCAAGAGCTTCTCCTCGACCTATGTCGGCTCCGATTCGCTTGCCGAGCTTATGGCGGAGCACCCCGACACCAAGTACATCGTCAACACCAACGACCCCGATTTTTGGGGCGACTTGGCGATGAGCGTGCTGCCGACGATCGCCCTGATCGCCATCATGTTCTACTTTATGCGCCAGATGATGGGCGCCAATAATAGGAACATGCAGTTTGGCAAGACCAATGCCAAGACCAACGAGGCTACGCGTCCCAAGGTCAAGTTCGAGGACGTTGCCGGCGTGGACGAGGCAGTCGAGGAGCTCGAGGAGATCCGTGACTTTTTGAGCGATCCGGATCGCTATCGCAAGCTGGGCGCCAAGATCCCGCGTGGCGTGTTGCTGGTGGGCCCTCCGGGCACCGGTAAAACGTTGCTGGCCAAGGCCGTTGCCGGCGAGGCGGGCGTGCCGTTCTTTAGCATCTCGGGTTCCGACTTTGTCGAGATGTTCGTGGGTGTCGGCGCCAGCCGTGTGCGTGACCTCTTTAAGGAGGCCAAGTCTCAGGCTCCGTCAATCATCTTTATTGACGAGATCGATGCCGTGGGACGTCAGCGCGGAGCCGGTTTGGGCGGCGGCCACGACGAGCGCGAGCAGACGCTCAACCAGCTGCTGGTCGAGATGGACGGTTTTGAGGAAAGCGAGTCGGTCATCCTGATCGCCGCGACCAACCGCCCCGATATTCTGGACCCGGCATTGCTGCGCCCCGGTCGTTTTGATCGTCAAGTTACGGTCGACCGTCCGGACGTGAAGGGCCGCGAGCAGATCTTGCGCGTGCATGCTGAGAACAAGCCGATGGACGAGGACGTTAAGTTTGAGAAGCTCGCCCAGATGACCGTTGGCTTTACTGGTGCCGATTTGGCGAACCTGCTCAACGAGTCTGCGTTGCTGGCCGCTCGCCGTCATCGTTCCGTGATCTCGATGGACGAGATCGAGGAGTCGATGGAGCGCGTGATTGCCGGACCGCAACGCAAGGGTCGCGTGATGACCGAGGCCGAGCGCACCACGATTGCCTACCATGAGAGCGGTCACGCTTTGGTGGGCCACATCCTGGAGCACTCCGATCCGGTTCATAAGATCTCGATCGTCAGCCGCGGTCAGGCCCTGGGCTACACACTGCAGCTTCCACAGGAGGATCACTTCCTCAAGACCAAGAACGAGATGCTCGACGAGCTCGCCGTGTTCTTGGGCGGTCGCGTTGCCGAGGAGCTCATGTGCGACGACATCACGTCGGGCGCGAGCAACGATCTGGAGCGCGCGACTAAGATGGCGCGCGAGATGGTCACGCGCCTGGGCATGAGCGAGGAGCTGGGCACGCAAGTGTTTGGTGAGGCGCAGCATCAGGTGTTCCTTGGTCGCGATTACGCCGATCACCAGGATTACTCCGAGGAGACGGCGCGCCGCATCGATATCGAGGTTCAGCGCATCATGCGCGAAGCCCATCGCCGTGCGGTCGAGATTTTGGATACCCGTCGCGATCAGCTCGATCTGATGGCGAAGGTGCTGCTTGAGCGCGAGACCGTCGAAGGCGACGCCGTGAACGCCCTGCTCGGCAATGAGTGGGATGCCTACCTTGAGCGCGAGGGCGATATCCTGGCGGCCAAGGAGGAGCGCAATGCCAAGGCGGCCGGCATGCCGACCAAGAAGCGCTTGCCTCGCATGAGCGAGGAGGAGCTGGCGGCTGATGCTGCGGCCTTTGCGCAGGCGGCCATGCAGGAGGATGCCGAAGCCGCATCCGATGATGCCGGCGATGACCATGCCGTCAACGCTGACGGCAACACCGACGCCGACAAATAGTCCTTGTAGCGAAAGCCTCCGCGGGGAAACCTGCGGAGGCTTTTTCTTTTGAGCGATATGGGGCCGTCTGTTGATTGGGGACAGACTTAAATGGGCGTTTTCACGCATTTAAGTCTGTCCCCAATTAACATTACTGCGGCACTTTGCCCGACTAAAGCGTACAATAGCGCCTATGCGAAAGGGGAACAGATGATTAACGAAACTATGTATGCTCGCGGGGCGGAGAGCTCCATCATCCGCGAGATCTTTAGCTATGGCCTTGAGCGCAAGGCGCAGATCGGTGCAGAGAACGTATTCGATTTTTCGCTGGGAAACCCGAGTGTTCCGGCGCCTGCTGCCGTGGCGGAGTCCATTAAGAAGGCCTTGGAGCTGCCGAGTGACCAGTTGCACGGTTATACGCCCGCTCCGGGCCTGCCGCAATGCCGAGCAGCCGTCGCCGAGTCGCTCAACCGCCGCTTCGGTACGAGCTATGAGGGCAAGGATGTCTTTATGACCGTGGGCGCGGCGGCTTCGCTCACCTGTACGCTCAACGCCGTTACGAACCCGGGTGACGAGGTCATTGTTATCGCCCCGTACTTCCCGGAGTATCGCGTGTGGATTGAGAAGGCCGACTGTACGTGTGTCGAGGCGCTCGCCGATGAAGATACGTTCCAGCTGAGCGTGGATAACGTGCTCAAGGCGATTACCGATAAAACGGCAGCTGTCATCATCGACTCGCCGAACAACCCGACCGGCGCCGTGTATACGCGTGACACGCTGACGCGACTGGCCAATGTTCTGCGCGAGGCCAACGTCAAGCGCGATCCCGAGAACCCGATCATGCTGATCTCGGACGAACCGTATCGCGAGATTGTATACGGTGCCGAGGTGCCTTGGGTGCCCTCGATTTACGAGCACACCGTCGTGTGCTATTCGTACTCCAAGTCGTTGTCGCTGCCGGGCGAGCGCGTGGGGTGGATTCTGGTTCCCAACACCAATCCGCAGGCTGCCCGTCTGATGCCGGCTGTTGCCGGTGCTGCCCGTACGCTTGGCTTTGTGTGCGCACCGGCGCTCTTCCAGCGCGTGATTATCGACTGCATCGATGAGCCGAGTGATGTCGAGGCCTATGCGCGCAACCGTACGGCGCTCACCGATGCATTGGCGGAGTACGGTTATACCTACGTTGAGCCGGACGGTGCTTTCTACCTGTGGGTGAAGGCGCTCGAGCCCGATGCAAACGCTTTTTGCGAGCGCGCGAAGAAGTACGAGCTGCTCGCGGTTCCCTCGGACAGCTTTGGCATGCCGGGTTGGTTCCGCCTTGGCTATTGCGTGAGTTACGAGACGATTATCAATTCGCTACCCGCTTGGAAACAGTTGGCAGACGAGTATCGTTAAAAGCAAAGCGCTCTGCCTGTAATGTTTTACGTGAAACGGGGTTTGGTGTTAAGCCGGACCCCGTTGTCATGTACGTTGTGTCGTTGGGATGGAGCGGTTTTACGACTATCGAAGGCTATGCGTACAATGAATATACGCGACGGCCATGCCGGATAAGGAGATCCGATGCCCTACCTGCTTTCTTGTGATATCCATACCCATACGATGTTCTCTGCGCATGCATACTCGACCATTGAGGAGAATGTGTACTGGGCAGCAGAGCGTGGCCTGCAGGTGCTCGGATCTGCCGACCATCTGAGCTCTATGGTTTCGCCTTGCCCCAATGACCTGCGTAGTTACCAGTTCTTTATTAACCAGGATATCTGGCCGCGCATTTGGAGCGGCGTACTGGTGCTGCGTGGTGCCGAGGCCGATATCGTTTCGCTGGACGGAAGCCTGTTTGGCGAGGACACTCCTGTCACGCTCGATATTGCCGGCGATTCGTATAGTCGTGAGCATTCGCTGTTCGATTTGGTTACGCGCAATTTGGATTATTTGGTTGCGAGTGTGCATAATCCGCAGCTCGCTGAAGGCGCGACGCTCGCCCAGACGACCGAGATGTATATCAATGCTCTGGAGCACCCCAAAGTGTTTATGCTGGGCCACACGGGTCGCTCGGGTGTTTCCTTTGATATCGATGAGGTGTTGTTGGCGGCAAAGGCCAAGCACAAGATTATCGAGATTAACAACCATAGTCTTGAGCATGGTACCGATGCCGAGCATTGGGGCGCTTGTCGCAAGATTGCCGAGCGCTGCGCCGAACTGGGCGTGGGGATTGGCGTCTCGACCGACGCGCACATTGGTATGGCAATTGGCAAGCTCGACCAGGCGCGCAAGATGCTCGATGAGATTCACTTCCCGCTGGACCTGATCGTGACGCGCGATCGCGAGACGCTGCTGCGCGAGATGGCGGCAGCCGGCGTCTGTGACCTGCGCAAGAGCATGTAACGGGCTCATATATCCAACGAAAGGGGGCGGTCCAGACGGGCCGCCCCCTTTCTTGTGCCGGTAGATTTTAAGGCATGTCCCAAAAATCTACTGGGGTGGGTTAGCGGCGCTCGAGGATCGCTACGGTTTCGGTGTGGTCGGTATGGGGGAACATGTCGACCGGCGTGATCTTGAGCAGGCGATAGCCTCCGTCGAGGAGCTGGTGCAGGTCACGCTCTTGGGTCACGGGGTTGCAGCTGATATAGGTGATGCGGTGCGGCTTGAGTGCGCAGGCGGCTTCGAGGAACTCGGGGGTGGAGCCGGCGCGCGGCGGGTCGATGGAAAGGACGTCGACGCGTTCGTTGTTGTCGGCGGCATCGAGGATGTAGTCGGTGGCATCGTCGGCCATAAACCAGGCGCTGCGGGTAAGGCCGTTGAGCTCGGCATTGCGACGTGCGTCGGCAATGCCCGCCGGGTTGCGCTCCACGCCAAGCAGCATAATGCCGACGCCCCTGTCCTGGGCATCCTTCGCGGCGCACAGACCGATGGTGCCGCTGCCGCAGTAGGCATCCATAAGCACATCGCCCTGGCGCAGGTCCATGCCGTCAATCGCGAGCTGATAGAGCAGCTCGGTCTGCTGCGGATTGGTCTGATAGAACGCGGTAGGGGAGATATCGAATTCGCAACCGAGCAGCTGGTCGCGCATGCACTCGGCGCCATAGACGATACAAGTCTCCTCACCCAAGATGGCGTTACCGGGACGGCCATTGATATTTTGGGCAACGGTGACGATATGCGGATCGAGTGCCGCGACGGCCTCAAAGAACTCCTGTGCATGCGGTAAGTCACGCTGGGCGGTCACGAGCGTAACCATGACCTGGTCGGTACGCCAGCCGCGGCGGACGACGGCATAGCGAAGCAAACCAAGATGCTTGTCCTCATTAAAGGCGGGAATATGCAGCCGCTCAGCTTCGCGCGCGATGCCGTTGAGAATCTGACGGGCACCTGGCGCCTCGACAGGACACTCGGGTACGGCAACGATCTTGTGCGTGCCACGCTCAAAGAAACCGCAACGGACAGCGCCCTCCTTACCGGGAGCAAAGGGAGTGGCAGCCTTATGACGAAAACCGCGCGGAGCAGGATATTTGCCCGGATCGCCCAAGGTAACACCCATACCGCGAATGGGATCCGCGGCAACACCCTCGCGCTCACAGAGCTCAGCAAACAGCTCCTCCATAGCAGCCTGCTTGGCCGCCAACTGCTTCTTATAAGGACGATTGAGCGCCGTGCACCCACCGCAAGCTTTCATGATCGAACAGGGAGACTTGGGGTCCACAGCCTTACGCGCAGACGAAACCCGATCTTTATGCGAGCGTTTGGAGCGAGTCTGAGATGCCTTATCCTCGTTCCGACGAGAGCCGGGACGCTTGGTCTTAGCCTTGCCCTTCGCATCCTGAGACGACTTGGATTTCTGAGAAGATTTTTTCTCCTCCGACCCCTCAGCCGCCTCAATCAAAGCACGACGAGCCTTACGCTCCGCACGAGATTCTGCCATGAATTAACCCCACTAATGTATAAATTGAAAGCTGCAAGCATTGTACCGTTCCAAGTTAAAGGACGATATACAAGCGGCCATTTCATGACAG
Source organism: uncultured Collinsella sp. (assembly GCA_902490445.1). Classification (GTDB taxonomy): domain Bacteria; phylum Actinomycetota; class Coriobacteriia; order Coriobacteriales; family Coriobacteriaceae; genus Collinsella. Next base: position 8,794 of record CABUDZ010000032.1, on the reverse strand, counting down.
TGATAAGTTCAACGAAGGTTGCCCGCCGGGTGCCGGGGCAGGGGTTAAGTTTGTCGCGAGTTCCGCACGAACAGGAGAGCACTTAATGTGCTCTCCGTCGTGAGCAGGACTGTAGAGCAGCAAACTTAACCCCTGCCCCGGCACCCGGCGGGCAAGCCCTCCCTTGTACTCTATCAAGGTAAAGTGTATGATGCTGAACGTTACATGATTCACTTTACCTAACTAAAGTGCCATCAAGGGGGAATACCATGAATACCGATATGTCTCGTCGTCAGTTTGTTGGTCTAGCCGGCTCGCTTGCCACGGTGCTTGGCCTTGGTCTTGTCGGCTGCGGCGGTGGTGCCGGCAAGGGCTCCGCTGCTGGCTCTGCTGCGGCCAAGGATACGAAGGGTGCCGCGGAGTCCAAGAAGCTCGTCGTGGGCTTTGACAAGTCCTATCCTCCGTATGGCTTTGTGGGCGACGATGGCGAGTACACCGGCTTTGACCTCGACCTTGCCAAGGCCGTTGCAGATAAGCAAGGCTGGGAGGTCAAATACGAGGCTATCGACTGGGATGCCAAGGACACGCTGCTCAACTCGGGTGCCATCAACTGCATCTGGAACGGCTTTACCATGGAGGGCCGCGAGGACGACTACACGTTCTCCGAGTCTTACATGCTCAACGAGCAGGTGCTCGTGGTCAAGAAGGACGCGGGTATCAAGAGCTGGGACGATCTTGCCGGCAAGACCGTGATTACCCAGACCGATTCCGCCGCACAGGATGTGCTCGAGGGCGACCAGAAGGATCTGACCGCGACGTTTGCCACGCTCGATACCATCGGCGAGTACAACACGGCCTTTATGCAGCTCGAGAGCGGCGCGGTCGATGCCGTGGCTTGCGACCTTTCGATTGCCCAGTATCAGCTTGCCGCCAAGCCCGATGCCTATACGCAGCTCGACAAGCCGCTGTCCAGCGAGCACTACGCCGTCGGCTTTAAGAAGGGCGACACCAAGTCCGCCGATGCCGTGACCGAGTCGCTCAAGGCGCTCTACGAGGACGGCACGGTCAAGGACCTGTGCGATAAGTATGCGAGCTACGGTCTATCCTTCGACAATTGGGTCTTGAAATAGCGGCTTTCCCAGGCATCCGATTTTGCCGTTCAAACCGTCGCTTGCGTACATTTAGTACGCGGCGCTCCTCTTTCACGGCAAACTCGGGCACCTGGAAAACCCGCTTTAGCATTGGGTTCGCTGTTCCGTTACTGTGAAAGAGAGCTTGGGTTGTCTATTCAAGTCATGATGCAGATGCTTGGCCAGGGATTCTTGGTCAGCTTGCAGCTGTTTGTGCTAACGCTGCTCGGGTCGATTCCGCTGGGAATCCCCGTGGCGTTCATGCGCATGAGCAAAATTGCGCCGCTTCGCTGGATTGCGCGCATCTACATTTCGGTCATGCGCGGTACGCCGCTCATGCTGCAGATGTTTGCCATCTACTTCGCCCCGTACTACGTGTTCGGCATTTCGCTCACGCCCGATTCCAAATGGACGGCGTGCGTTGTGGCGTTCATCATCAACTACGCCGGCTACTTTGCCGAGATCTATCGCTCGGGCTTGCAGTCCATTCCGCGCGGACAATACGAGGCAGCCGAGGTGCTGGGCTATTCGCGTCTGCAGACATTTTTGTACATTGTGATGCCGCAAGTCGCCAAGCGTATTCTGCCGGCGATGGGCAACGAGATCATCACGCTGGTCAAGGACACTTCGCTGGCGTTTGCCATCGGCGTGGGGGAGATGTTCTCGACGGCCAAGGCGCTGGTTGCCTCGCAAGTGAGCATGGTGCCGTTTGCGATTGCGGCGCTGATCTACTGGGTCTTTAACTTTGTGGTCGAGATGCTGCTGGGCGCCGCCGAAAAGAAGCTGGACTATTATCATGACTAGATCGTTCCGCCGTTCTAGCGAACGGCGGACTGCTCGACGCTGCGCGCGTGCCTGACGGCCAATCTGCTCCTCAAACCGTCGCTTGCGTACAGAAGTACGCGGCGCTCCTCTTTCGAAGCACATTGTCTCGTCAGCCACACGCTCGCTGACTTCTCAAACACATGGAGGTTCCCGTGTCCGGAACGGTAATGATGATATCGAACGCGCGCAAGGCGTTTGGCGGCAATGAGGTGCTCAAGGATATCTCGCTTGAGGTGAAGCGTGGCGAGGTCGTGGCGATTATCGGGCCTTCGGGTGGCGGCAAGTCCACGCTGCTGCGTTGCGCCACACTGCTCGAGACGCTCGACGGCGGCTCGCTCTCGTTTGGCGACCTTGCCGTTGCGACGGATGCGGGCTCGGGCACGGTATATGCGAAAGGCGATGTGCCCAAGCAGGCGCGCTCGCGGTTTGGCTTGGTGTTTCAGAACTACAATCTGTTTCCGCACTATACCGTGATGAAAAACATCACCGACGCTCCGATCCGTGTGCTCAAGCGCCCGCGCGAGCAGGTGGAGGCACGTGCGTGCGAGCTGATCGCGCAGATGGGGCTTACGGGCAATGAGAACAAGGTGCCATGTGAGCTTTCGGGCGGCCAGCAGCAGCGCGTGAGTATTGCCCGCGCCCTGGCGCTCGACCCGGAAATCTTGTTCTTTGATGAGCCGACCTCGGCGCTCGATCCAGAGTTGACGGCCGAGGTGCTGCGTGTCATTAAAGACCTTGCGGCGCAGAACATGACGATGGTGATCGTGACCCACGCAATGCAGTTTGCGCGCGATGTTGCCGACCGCGTGGTCTTTATGGACGGCGGCCGCATTGTCGAGGAGGGTCCTGCCGAGCAGGTTATCGACCATCCGCGTGAGCAGCGCACCCGTGAGTTCTTGAGCCGTATCGAGAGCTAGACTCAACTATATATTGAGATGAAGCCGTCGCAGGTCTTATGGTCTGCGGCGGCTTTTATTTGTATCGATGGGGTTTAATAATCCTCTCGCCTGCTCGCCCCATCCTCTCGCCGTCTGTATTCATACGCGTGCCGAAAGGTGTGCATGGATGGGCGGCTGCAAGGGTAGGGTGGTGGCATAGGACATTTGGAGGGTGAGTCGGCTCGGCTGCCGACCATGCTGCTCCTGGGACGGCACCGACCGCGAACTCTCCCCGTTGGCGTCGCGCATTGCGCGCGGCCCTGCAAGGAGGTCATCATGGGTGCTCCCAAGACCGGTAACGTAAGGAACGTGGTGCTCGTAGGCCAAGGCGGGGTGGGCAAGACTTTACTCGCCGAGGCCATGCTCCACCTTTCCGGCAAGACCGCCCGCCTGGGCGGCCACGACGGCACCAAGCCCACGCTCGACTATGACCCCGAAGAGGTCAAGCGTGCATTTTCCATCTCGACGACCATTGCGCCGATAGACTGGAAGGGCGCGCGCATCAATGTGCTCGATGCCCCGTGCTATCCCGATTTTATCGGCGACGCCTATGCCGCGATGAGCGTCTGCGAGACGGCTCTGTTTGTGGTCGACGCCGAGGCCGGCCCGCAGCCTACAACGGTTAAACTCTGGTATGCCGCCGAGGACCTGCGTCTGGCGCGTGCGGTGTTTGTAAACCGCCTGTCGCGCTCCGAGGCCAGCTTTGCGACTACGATGGACCTGCTGCAGGAGCGCTTTGGTACGCGCCTGGGCGCCGTGACCCTTCCCTGGGGCGAGGGCGAGGACTTTGACGGCATCATCGACCTGGTGCGCATGAAGGCACGCCACTGCAACGGCGCCGAGGCCGTTGAGTCGGAGATTCCCGAGGAGTATCGTGCCCAGGCCGAGGAAGCCCATGACCATCTGTGCGAGCTGGTGGCCGAGGCTGACGACGAACTGATGATGAAGTACTTGGAAGGCGAGGAGACGCTGACGCAGGAGGAGCTCGAGGGCCTGCTGTCGAAGGCGATTGCCGAGCGCATCTTTGTGCCGGTCTTTGCGGGCGATTGCATTAAGGAGCAGGGCGTCAACTCGCTGATGGACGACATCGCCACGTACTTCCCGGCGCCGACGGACTACGGTGAGATGCCGCTCATCGACGGCGATTCGCTCAAGATTTCGAGCGACGATGACCGCCCGGTGGCGTTTGTGTTTAAGACCCTGGCCGATCCGCAGCAGGGTCGTATCAGCTTTATCAAGGTGCTGACGGGCACGCTTGAGCCGGGCCTTGAGCTGGTCAATGCGCGCACGCGCAAGGGCGAGCGTCTGGCTCACCTGTATGTGATGTGCGGCCGCGACATGACCGAAGTCGGTCACGCCTATGCCGGCGATATTATCGTGGCGCCCAAGCTGGCTGCCGAGACGGGCGATACGCTCTCCATTACCGGTAAGGTCGAGGCGGCGGCGTTTAAGTTCCCCAACTCGCAGTACCGCATCGCCATCGAGGCCGAGAATCGCGGCGACGAAGAGAAGCTCTACACGTTTATCGAGAAGGCTTGTAAGGCCGATCCGACCATGAGCATCGACCGCGACGAGGAGACCGGCCAGACCATTATCTCGGCGGTGGGCGAGGCACAGGTTTCGGTCCTGCTCAATCGTCTGGAGGACCGCACCAAGGTCGCTGCCAAGAGCGTGCCGATCCGTATCCCGTATCGCGAGACCATCCGCCGCACGGCAAGTGCCCAGGGTCGTCATAAGAAGCAGACCGGCGGCGCCGGCCAGTATGGTGACTGCTGGCTGCGTGTGGAGCCGATGATTACCGCCGACGGTACGAGCGACGGTTATGAGTTCGTAGACGAGGTCGTGGGCGGCCGCATTCCGCGCTCGCTGATCCCTGCCGTGGACAAGGGCGTCCAGGAGACTATGAAGGACGGCATCATCGCCGGCTACCCGCTCACGGGCATTCGCGTGGCTGTGTACGATGGCTCGTATCACAGCGTCGACTCCAACGAGATGGCGTTCCGCGCGGCGGCTCGCATCGGCCTGCGCAAGGCATGCGCCGATGCCGACCCGGTGGTGCTGGAGCCCATCGAGGAAATCACGGTGACCATCCCCGAGAGCTACGCCGGCGCCGTGATGGGCGACATCTCGGCCTCGCGCGGTCGCGTGACGGGCATGGAGACCGATGAGCGCGGAGACACCGTGGTCATTGCCCAGGCGCCGCTGGCCGAGCTGACGGATTACTCGACGCGTCTGCGCTCCATCACGCGCGGAACGGGCGACTTTACCATGAAGCCCGCGGGCTATGAGCAGGTGCCCTATGACGTTCAGGCCAAGCTGGTCGAGCGCTATGAGGAGGGCCGCGCTAAGTAACTAGACGATAAAAAACCGCCGCGATGGGGTAGTTCCGTTGTGGCGGCTTTTTTGGCGGGCGAGGTGCCCGCCCCAGCATCTGTGGGGCGGGCACCTTTTTGTGCCGTTGCAGTAGAGAAAAGTCCTCCTTTGCTAGAATAAACGTATATAGACGTCTACTTGAACAGGGAGGCAATATGTACGAGGCGGTTATCTTCGATATGGATGGGCTTATGTTTGACACCGAGCCTATCTGGGCTTCTTGTTGGCCTAAGACCGCAATCGAGTTTGGGGTTGAGTGCATGGAGGGCCTTGCGGACGCCATGCGCGGAACCAATGGAGCCGAGGCCGTATCCATTATTCGCGAATGGTATGGTGACGAAGTCGACCCCAAGGCATTTGTTGATCGTTTTTACGAAATAGCCCATGAAGCATTGGCCCATGGCGCAGAGAAAAAACCTGGATTGGATAGGCTTCTCGAGTATCTCAAGATTGAAGGGATTCCGATGGCGGTTGCCTCCTCGTCGAGCAGGGAGATGATCAAGGCCAACCTGATAAGGGGAGGAATACTTCCATATTTTGATTCGATCGTTTCTGGTATCGAGGTCGAGCATGCCAAGCCCTATCCTGACGTCTTTTTAAAAGCGGCGGACGAGCTAGGGGTGCCGCCGCAAAAATCCCTCGTCTTGGAGGATTCCTATAACGGGGTGCGCGCGGGCTTTGCAGGAGGTTTTCACACCGTCATGGTTCCTGATCTCTCCGAGCCAACAGAAGAGATGGAAAGATTAGCCACGGCGATTGTCCTGAACCTTAATGATGTTGTCGACATGCTGGCAAGCGGAACATTGGGGTAAACAGGTTGAACGATGGGCTGTCGACTGTTTCTCGGCAGCCCTTTTTCTAATTCGAGACATTTAATGCTATGCGCAAGAATCAAAAAGGTATATAGTCGTCTATAAACAGGTACATAGACGTCTATATAAGTATCTGGAACGTAAACTCAACTCGAATTGCCGTAACCCGGTTGGAGGAATCATGGCAGTTGTAACTTCGACTGAGCTGATCCAGATTGCACGCAAGAACGGATGGCTCCTTCCCGCATATAACACGACCAATATGGAGATGACCCTGGGTATCTTGGACGGATTGCAGAAGGCCGGCATGCCGGGCATCCTCCAGATCGCCCCTACCAACGTTAAGCTTTCCGATTACGGCATGATCGCCTCTATCGTTAAACGCGCGGCGGAGGACTATATCGTTCCCACGTGTCTGCATCTTGACCACGGCAAGACGCTCGAGGATGTTCGACAGGCGGTTCAGGCCGGCTTTACCTCCGTTATGATCGACGGTGCCGCGTTGCCCTTTGAGGAGAACATTCGCTTCTCGCGCCAGGCAGTTGACTACTGCCATTGCTACGGCGTGCCCGTTGAGGCTGAGCTCGGTGCCATCAAGGGCAAAGAAGACGATCATGTTTCCGAGGCGGATCTTAAGACCGACCCCGATCAGGTTTGCGAGTTTGTGGAGCGCACGGGCTGCGACCTGTTGGCCGTGTCTATCGGCAACGTTCACGGCCTTGAGGATACGCCGCGCATCGATTTGCCGCTGCTTGAGAAGCTTGCCGAGGTGTCTCCGTGTCCCCTCGTTCTTCATGGTGGCTCGGGCATTCCCTATGAGACCATCCACGCTATGCAGCCGCACAAGATGTCCAAGATCAACATCGCAAGCGACCTGCGCAAGGCCTACATCACGACGGTTGGCAAGGCGTACGAGGCAAACAGCAACGAGCATAATCTCGCCAAGGTACTGATTGATACACGTAAGGCAGTTGCGGACGTTGCTTACAAGACGACGCACGCCATCAACGGCATCGCTGAGTAGCGCGGAATTACGAACATGGATGAGGCGATAATGGGTGCGCTCTACCTTGGTGTCGATGTGGGCACGTCATCGGTGAAGCTCACGTGCATTGATGAAGGCGGAAAAGTTGTCGCGACTGCGAGCGAGGCTTACGAGTGCTCTGAGCCTCATCCCGGTTGGCGGGAGATCAATCCCGAGACATGGTGGATCGCCATTTGCTCTGCATGCTCCCTGCTTGGAGAGAAAGTTGACCTGTCTCTAATAAAAGGCGTTGGTGCTACCGGGCAGATGCACACGACGGTCTTGATCGATGCCGATGGGGTGCCAACGTGTCCCGCCATAATGTGGAACGACCAGCGCACGATTGACGCTGTCTTTACCGAGAAGCAGTGGGCTCTGTCTGCGGGCTATCCTAGGGTCGCCAGCTTTCTTTCGACTGGGGTTCCGGCGATTAACCTTGCATGGATAGCTAAGAATAATCCTGAGGGCCTTTCAAAGAGCGAAGTGTTTCTTTCGGTTTCAGATTGGATTGCTCTCAAGTTTGGCGGGCGTGCTGGTACGGACTATTGCGGGGCTTCGACAACAGGGCTCTACGATAACGAGAGGCAAGCTTGGATCGGTGAGGTCTGCGAGCATTTTGGAATCCCCGAGTCGTTGCTTCCCGTTGTCGAGCCTTCTGATGCCGTAATTGGGGCCGTGGTTGAGAGAGCTTCAAGCGAGACGGGAATTCCCGCAGGTGCCATGATCGTGAGGGGAACGGGCGACAATCCCGCGGCAGCGATCTGCACGGGATGCCTTTTGGAGGGCGTCCCCACCATCTCACTTGGAACAAGCGGCGTGCTGATGTATTCATCTGAGGGAGTTGACCTTCCGGCTGTTGGCAAGCCCGTGTTGTTCAAGTGGGGAAATACCCTTAAGACCCAAATTCAGCTGAGTATCAGATCGTGCGGCGGTGCCAAGGAATGGTGGTACGGGCAGATTCTAAGCAGTGAGTCCTACGATTTGGAGGACAAGGCCGTCGAGGACCCCTTCTACGACATGAGGGATCTCATGTTCTACCCCCATCTATCGGGAGAAAAAGTCCTGCACGGTTGCCCGTCGGTACGCGGTGCCTTTCTGGGGCTTGATCTTGACACGACTCGTTCCGAGCTCGAAAGGGCTCTGATGGAGGGCACGGCGTATGCCTTAAGGGAGCTCAAGGAGTCCGTGGACCATTCGGAAGAGTGGCGCAGCATCAGGCTCGTTGGAGGAGGGGCCAAGAACGATTTTTGGGCGCAAACGCTCTCCAACGTGTTGGGGGTCGATATGGTGCGGATGGAATCCTCCGGTGCCGGTCAGGGCGCGGCGCTGCTGGCTCTCTCGGCTTCTTGCGGCCAAGACTTGACGGCGGTTGCCGCAGGGGTCTGCAGAAAACTCGATTCCATTGAAAAAAACGACAGGGCCCATGAGCTCTACGACGCGCGTTTTAGCAGGTATATGCGTATATTCGAGGCACTCCAAATTATCTATGAGCTAAATAGCGCGTAGCCGTTTGTCTTGTAAAATCTACCGTTCACCGAAAGGAATGCGAGAAGGCAACTCGAATAGCGGTCCCTTTGTAAGATATAGACAACCGTAGACAACCATGAGCGTATATGGCCGATTGAAAAGGAGGAGGGGGCGCTCAGGTAGAACGATAGAAGTAACGAACATTAACTAAGGAGAATGAAAATGGGAGCAGTAAACGATTTCCTT
>CABUDZ010000031.1 GCA_902490445.1 uncultured Collinsella sp. | reverse complement strand
CCGTTTTTTGACGGCATTTGGTCAGCTTTTGGGTAGCTTCCGGTACTTACCCGCACGAAAGGTGCCCTCATCATCGGGGCAATGCAGCGTGCGGGAAAGGAGACCCCATGGGTGCCGCAAGCAAAAAGAGCAAGACGCAGCAGCTCAAGGAGCGTTGGGAAAACGGTGAGCTCGACTGCGGGGCGATGACGCCTGAGTTTATCAAGGGGCTCAGTCCCCGCGAGCTGGGCATGCTGGGCGAGCTGATCACCATCGACTACTTTAACGAGCGCGGCTACACCTTGCTGGAGCAGGGTTATCGTTGCTCCGAGGGCGAGGCCGATCTGGTGCTGCTCGATGAGCTCGACGATGTCGTGGTGATGGCCGAGGTCAAGACCAGACGCGTTGCGCTGGATTGCAGCACGCGGGTCTTTCCCGAGGAGGCTGTGGACGCCCGAAAGCAACGCCGCTATCGCCGCATCGCAAGTTGCTATCTCATGGAACATTATCCGCTCAAGGCGATTCGCTTCGATGCCGTGGGTGTCACCATTCGCGGCGGGCATATCGCCGAGATCGAGCATCAGTACAACGCGTTCGATTGGCAGGTGTCGTGATGGCGTTCGAGACGTTTGCCGTTCACGCGGCCTGCATCCGTGGCGTCGAGGCGATTCACGTCACGGTCGAGGTCTCGCTTGCCGGCGGCGTTCCGGGCATTCAGATGCTCGGCATTCCGAGTATGGAGGTGATGGAGTCACGCGGTCGTATTCGCTGCGCGATGCGCTCCGCCGGGTTCGAGATTCCGCGCTCGGGCATTACGGTCAATCTGGCGCCCGGCGATATTCGCAAGACCGGTAGCGGCTTTGATCTGCCCATCGCCATCGCGGTTCTGGCGGCCGATGGGCAGATTCCCCGTGACAACCTCGATCGCTGCCTTATCGCCGGCGAGCTCGGCTTGGACGGTACGGTGCTTCCCGTCAAGGGCGAGGTGGCGTTTCAGCTGCTGGCTCGCGACATGGGGCTGTCTTTTATCGCCGGCAGGTCAGACCAGCATGTGCCACTCGCGGGCGTGGATTGTGGATTCATCGATCATTTGTCTCAGCTTGCCCATGGCATGGGCGATGCCGCGCGGCACTACTTGGATTCTGAGGTGCTCGAGGCGACCTTTGAGCCCGAGCTCGACTATGCCGACGTACTGGGGCAGGAGGTCGCCAAGCGCGGCATGGCGCTTGCGGCGGCAGGAGAACTCGGCTTGCTCATGATCGGGTCCCCGGGATCGGGCAAGACGATGCTCGCGCGTCGTATGACCGGCATCCTGCCCGAGCTTTCCGTTGAGGATCAACAGGAGGCGCTGTGCATCCATTCGGTTTTGGGTGAGAACATTGATGGCTTGTTGGCGGGGCACCGGCCCTTCCGCAGCCCCCATCACAGTATTTCGACCGCAGGTCTTATCGGCGGTGGGCGCCCGGTGCACCCGGGTGAGATCAGCCTTGCTCATGGCGGCGTGCTCTTTTTGGACGAGCTTGCCGAGTTTCCCACGGGTGTGCTGCAGACGCTGCGTCAGCCCATCGAACGCGGCTATGTGAGGATCGTACGCGTCGACGGGGCTTTTACCTTCCCGTCGCGCTTTCAGCTGCTGGCTGCGAGCAATCCCTGCCCCTGCGGCTTTTTGGGCGATCGTGAGGTACCGTGTCGCTGCTCGGCGGCGATGGTCGAGCGCTATCGGTCTAAACTGCGCGGTCCTTTGGCCGACCGTATCGACATGATGATCGATGTGACCTGTCCCGACCCTCAAGTGATTATCGAGGGTGCGGAGGGTATGTCGTCGGTCGAGTTACGTGACTACGTTGTGCGCGGTCGCGCTTTTCGCGCTTGGCGCGAATCCCGTATGGACGATGCGGATGCCGAGGCCGAGGATGACGAGACGCGGTCCATTGACGGCGTCGTTTCGACCTTTGAGCTCGATGATGCGGCGGAGAAGTGCGTACTCGGCCTGTCGAAGCGCACACATCTCACGGGCCGCGGTATCGTGCGCCTGGTGCGTATCGCGCGTACAATCGCCGACGTCGCCGAGAGCGAGCATGTGACGCAGGACCACGTGCTCGAGGCGGCGATGTACCAGGGAAGGAGGGACCAATGATGGCCGAGGGGACCTTCGAGCTGCATCCAGGTGATACGTTGTATCCCGAGACCGTTTTGGAGCTTTCTGATGTACCCCAGACGCTCTATGTGCGCGGCAACCCCGAGGTGCTTTCGACGCCCGCGCTCTCCATCATCGGCGCGCGCAAGGCCTCGCCGTATGGTCTTGCCGTGGCAGAGCTTGCGTCAAAGGTGGCGGTCGAGGCGGGAGTGACGGTAGTCTCGGGCGGCGCGGTCGGTTGTGACCAGGCCTCGGGTTGGGCTGCGGTCAACGCTGGCGGTAAACACGTCGTGGTGCTGGGGACGGGCGCCGACGTGGTCTACCCGCGTTCGAGCGCGGGGCTTATTATGCGAACGCTCGATACGGGTGGCGCGGTCGTGTCGATCTCTCCGTGGGGCATGGGTCCGCGCAAGTTTGCCTTTCCGCGCCGCAATCGCGTGATCGCGGCCCTGTCGCAAGCCCTCTTTGTATCCGAGGCGGGTATGCCTTCCGGGACGTTTTCTACAGCCGAGGCTGCTATGGATTTGGGGCGAGAACTTCTTGCCGTGCCAGGGTCGATCCTATCGCCCGAGTCGCGTGGCACGAATTACCTCATTGCGAACGGTGCCTGCTGCATCATCGACGAGGAATCTATCGAGATGGCTATTTCACGCATCTACGGCACCCTGCGCTACTCGCGTCCCGATGCTCCCGGCATTGCCGACCTGGATCAAACACAGCAGACCGTGATGCATGCGCTCATCGCCTCTCCGCTCAGGGTCGACGACATCGCGGCGCTCGTCTCGCTCGATGCCGTCGGCGTACTCAAACTCCTGGGTTCGCTTGAGCTCGAGGGTCTTATCGAGCGCATGATGGATGGAAGGTATGCGCCCTCCAAGTTTGCCCTTCACGCTCAGACACCCTTCGGTCACAATGGAAAACATGTCAATTAGAAAGGTGTTTGCAGATGCTGTTTGATCAGGTGACGGTTATCGGTGGCGGTCTGGCGGGTTCGGAGTGCGCGATTCAGCTTGCAGATCGCGGGTTTTCCGTAAAGCTGTGCGAGATGCGCCCCCAGGTGAGCTCCCCGGCCCACCATACCGATCACCTGGCAGAGCTCGTCTGTTCCAATTCGTTTAAGTCGACCCGTCCGGATTCCGCGGCTGGATTGCTGAAGGCCGAGCTTGAGCGCATGGGTTCAGTCCTGCTCGATTGCGCCCATCGCGCGGCTGTTCCCGCCGGTGGCGCCTTGGCGGTCGACCGCGTCAAGTTTTCCGAGTTTGTCGAGGCCGAGGTTGCCGCCCGTCCCAATATCGAGATCATTCACGGCGAGGTCACGCAGATTCCCGAAGGTCACGTGGTCATTGCCGCTGGCCCCTTGTGCTCGCCGGCGCTGAGCGAAGAGGTCATGAAGCTCGTCGGTGGCGACGCCCTTGCGTTCTTCGATGCCGCGGCGCCGATCGTCGATGCCTCCACGCTCGATATGGACGTGCTGTTCTCGCAGTCGCGCTACGAGGAACAGGGGAGCGGCGACTATCTCAACGCTCCACTCAATAAGGAGGAGTACGAGGCCTTTATCGAGGCTCTTACCACGGCCGATCGCGTGGTGCTCAAGGACTTTGAGGGCGGCGATCTGTTCCAGGCATGCCAGCCTGCCGAGGAGGTTGCGCGCACCGGCAAGGACGCCATTCGCTTTGGCGCCATGAAGCCCGTCGGCCTCACCGATCCGCGTACCGGACGTCGCCCCTGGGCGGCGATTCAACTGCGTGCCGAGAACAAGGAGAAGACCGCCTATAACCTGGTGGGCTTCCAGACCAACCTGACCTTTGGCGAGCAGAAGCGCGTCTTCCATATGGTGCCGGGTCTGGAGAACGCCGAGTTCTTCCGCTACGGTGTCATGCACCGCAATACCTTTGTCGACGCCCCGCACGTGCTCGATGGCACCTTTGCCGTGCCCGGTACCGGCGTGCGCCTGGCCGGTCAGATCACCGGCACCGAGGGCTATATGGAGGCCGTGGCGACCGGTCTGCTCGCGGCGCTCAACACCTATGCCGAGGCTATCGGTGCCACGGGCGTCGAGCTGCCGCGCGTGGGCGCCCTGGGCGCGCTCGTGGGCTATGCGACCGATCCGGCAACGGTGGGCTATCAGCCCATGCACGTCAACTTTGGCTTGGTGCCGCCGCTCGAGGACGGCATGCGCCGCAGTAAGCGCGACCGCTACCAGGCCTATGCGGACCGTGCGCTCGAGGCTCTTGATGCCTATCTGGCAACTCGCCCCGATCTGTTTGGAGGCGACCGGTCATAGCCTTTGACCTGTACGACGCCGTCGACTCGTTTATCGCCTATATCGCACGTGTCGAGGGACTTTCACCCAACACGGTGACGGCCTATGGCTCGAGGCTGGAACGCTTTGCTGCCTGGTGCGAGCGCGAGGATATCGATGCTTTCGCTGCCGACGTGCGCACCATTCGTCGCTATCTTGCCGAGCTTTCGCGTGAGCAGGTTGCTCCCCGAACGCTTGCGGCGCATCTGTCGGCTATCCGATCGCTCTATCGATGGATGGCTGCCGAGGGGGTCGTGGAGGGCGATGCGGTCTCGGCAATTTCATCGCCCAAGCTCCCGCGCGATCTGCCCGGTGTGCTGACGAACCAACAAGTGGAGGCGCTCCTCAAAGCCCCCGATACCTCAACTCCCGCGGGACTGCGCGATGCGGCGATGCTCGAGCTGCTCTATGCCTCGGGTGCTCGTATCTCTGAGCTCGCAGCACTCAATGTGGAGTCCATCGCTTGGTCCGAACGCACGCTGCGCCTATGGGGCAAGGGGAGCAAGGAACGTATCGTCCCTCTGTATCGTCGTGCGCTCGAGGCGACGCGTCTCTATATTGAGGAGGGGAGGCCGGAGTTGCTCGCTCGGGCAAAGCGCCGTGACCCCGCTACCGGGCCGCATCCGCTGCTTATATCGGCGCGCGGCAATCGCATGAGCGCTGCCATGCTCAGGCGGCGGTTCCATACGCTGGCGACGCTCGCCGGCATTCCGGCCGACATCGCCCCGCATGCGATGCGCCATACCTTTGCGACCGACTTGCTCGAGGGCGGTGCGGACCTGCGCTCGGTTCAAGAGCTGTTGGGTCATGCGAGCCTGTCCACGACGCAGATCTACACGCATCTCACGCCCGATCGGCTTAAGCGGGCCGTGGCTCAAGCCCATCCCCGCGGCGAATAGTGGCTGGGACGTCCTGCGCCGCACTCAGGTGTGTGGTTTTGATTGCGGGTTGGCAGGAAGATGCATTCCTGCTATCATTCATCGGGTTGCTTCACGGCAACAGGTTTTTATCACGCACGCGCGGCTACTTCATACCGTGGTGCCCGGGCTTTGGTAGCACATGTCCGGGTTGGTTTTGGAGGATGACCCCGCGCGGAGGCAAACCACAGGAGGTTTAACATGGCTACCAAGATTAATATCCGCACCCTGCTCGAGGCCGGCTGCCACTTCGGTCACCAGACCCGTCGCTGGAACCCCAAGATGAAGCCGTTCATCTTCGGTGAGCGCAACGGCATCTACATCCTCGACCTCAAGCAGACCATCCTCGACGCCGACCAGGCCTACACCTTCGTCAAGAACGTCGCCAAGGGTGGCAACGTGCTGTTCGTCGGCACCAAGAAGCAGGCTCAGGAGGCCGTAAAGAACGCTGCTGAGCGCGCCAACATGCCTTACATCAACCAGCGTTGGCTCGGCGGTATGCTGACCAACTTCGTCACCATCCGCTCCCGCATCAACCGCATGGAGGAGCTCGAGGCTATGGTCGAGGACGGCCGCATGGCAGTGCTTCCCAAGAAGGAGCAGGCTGTGCTCGGCAAGGAGCTCACCAAGCTCCAGACCAACCTTGGTGGCGCCCGCGACATGAAGGGTCTGCCCCAGGCTCTCTTCGTCATCGACACCAAGCGCGAGGAGAACGCCATCAAGGAGGCCCAGCGCCTGAACATCCCCGTCGTCGCTCTGATCGACACCAACTCCGATCCTGACGAGGTCGAGTACGGCATCCCCTGCAACGATGACGCTATCTCCGCTGTCACCCTTATGTGCGAGCTCATGGCTGACGCCTGCCTCGCTGGCTCCGGCAAGGAGCAGGTCTCCGAGGCCGAGATGGCCGCTGAGCCCAAGGCCGAGTAAATCAGTCTTAGTTAATTCTTTTTCATCTCTTTGAAAGGAACCACAATGGCCCAGATTACCGCCGCTATGGTCAAGCAGCTCCGCGAGATGACCGACTCCCCGATGATGGAGTGCAAGAAGGCTCTCGTCGAGGCTGACGGCGACATGGACGCCGCTGTCGACGTTCTGCGTAAGAATGGCCTTGCCAAGGCTGCCAAGAAGGCTGGCCGTGAGACCAACGAGGGCGCTGTCGCCGCGTTCGTCTCCGAGGATGGCAAGACCGGCGCTCTGCTCGAGCTCTCCTGCGAGACCGACTTCGTTGGCTCCAACGCCAAGTTCACCGGCTTTGCTTCTAAGGTCGCTGAGGTTGTCGCTACCACCGAGCCTGCTGACGTCGACGCTCTGCTCGAGAAGCCGATGGGTGAGGAGACCGTTTCCTCCGAGCTCACCGAGATGATTCACATCATGGGCGAGAACATGAAGATCTCCCGCTTTGCCGCCCGCAAGGCCGAGAACGGCGCTCTCGCTTCTTACATCCACATGGGTGGTAAGATCGGCGTCCTCGTCGAGTTTGCTTTCGAGAAGGCCGAGACCGCTCAGGCTGAGTCCTTCAAGGCCTTCGCTCACGACGTTGCCCTTCAGGTTGCCGCCGTCGCCCCGATCTGCGCTACCCGCGATCAGGTTCCGGCCGAGACCGTCGAGCACGAGAAGCAGATCTACATGGCTCAGGCTGCCGAGTCCGGCAAGCCCGAGGCTATCCAGGAGAAGATGGCCGTCGGCCGTCTGGAGAAGTTCTACAAGCAGTCCGTGCTCACCGAGCAGGAGTTCATCAAGGACAGCTCCCTCACCATCAAGAAGTACGCTGAGCAGGTCTCCAAGGAGCTTGGCGACACCATTACCGTCGTTGCCTTCGACCGTCTGGTCCGTGGCGAGTAAATAAGCTCTTGTAGCTGGTAATGAGCAGGCTGTGGGTTTTACTCACAGCCTGCTTTTTCATGGCTCCCCGTTAAGCCTTTGTTATCATATTGAGAGTCTAATTAAAGGAGGATCGCTTTGTCCGACATCCGATATAAACGCGTGCTTCTTAAGCTTTCCGGCGAAGCACTGATGGGCGACGGCCAATATGGCATCGACCCCAAGGTTACCGACCATCTTGCCAAGCAGGTCAAGGAGCTGCTCGCCGTTGGCCATGAGGTCGGCGTCGTTGTCGGCGGCGGCAATATTTTCCGTGGCATGGCCGGCGCTGCCGGTGGCATGGAGCGTGCTCAGGCCGACTACATGGGCATGCTGGCAACCGTTATGAACGCGCTCGCCCTGCAGGATGCCTTCGAGCACAACGATGTTCCCTGCCGCGTGATGAGCGCTATCCAGATGAACGAGATCTGCGAGCCCTATATTCGTCGCCGCGCTATCAACCATCTGTCCAAGGGCAACGTCGTCATCTTCGCTGCCGGTTCGGGCAATCCGTACTTTACGACCGACACCGCCGCGGCTCTTCGTGCGTGCGAGATCGGCGCCGAGATTCTGATTAAAGCCACCAAGGTTGACGGCATCTACGACAAGGATCCCGTCAAGTGCGCCGATGCCGTCCGTTTTGACAAGATTACCTATCACGAGGTTCTCGTTCGCGGCCTGCAGGTTATGGATTCCACGGCTACGGCTCTGTGCCAGGATAACCGTATGCCTATTTTGGTCCTCAACATCGATGGCGAGGACACCGTCAAGCGCGCGCTCGCGGGTGAGCCCGTCGGCACGCTCGTCTATCAGGAGGATTAAGCATGGCAGAGAACATCACCGCCCATATGGACAAGTCGCTCGAGTCCCTCAAGCATAACTTCTCCAAGGTCCGTACCGGTCGCGCCAACGCCAACATTCTGTCCGACATCACCGTTGATTATTACGGTGTCCCCACGCCGGTCACGCAGGTTGCCGCCGTCAAGACCCCCGAGGCTCACATGCTGCTCATCGAGCCGTGGGACAAGGCGCTCATCAACGCTATCGTCAAGGCCATCGGCGCTTCCGATCTGGGCATTACCCCCAACTCCGATGGCACCGTCGTTCGTCTGCCGTTCCCGGCGCCCACTGAGGAGCGCCGTCGCGAGCTCGTCAAGGAGTGCCGCGAGTACGCCGAGCAGGCCAAGGTGTCTATCCGTAACATCCGTCGCGACTTCAACAATAAGCTCGAGCGCGATGAGGAGCTCACCGAGGACGATGTCCGTCGCGAGCAGGCCAAGGTCCAGAAGCACACCGATGAGTATGTCGCCAAGGTCGAGGAGCTTCTGAAGGAAAAAGAAGCCGAGGTCATGGAGATCTAAGGTGCAATACGACGAGCATAAACTGGTCGAGTACTTTGCCGACGCCCCTGCGGGCGTCGGTTTTTCCGACCTTGACCTCAATAACATTCCGCACCATATCTCGTGCATCATGGACGGCAACGGTCGTTGGGCCACGTCGCGCGGTCTTGCACGCACCGAGGGTCATAAGGCAGGTATCCTCTCGCTGCGCGAGATCATTACCGCCTGCGTGCGCCTGGGCGTCGACGTGCTTTCTGCCTATGCGTTTTCTACCGAAAACTGGAACCGTCCGCAGCATGAGGTCAACGTCTTGATGCATCTGTTTGCCAAGACGTTTATCGACGAGCTGCCGCTTCTGAAGCGCGAAAACGTGCGTGTTGTCTTTTTGGGTGATATTTCAGCGCTGCCCAAGAAGACTCGCGACGTTTTTGAACGCGGTCTAGCCGAGTGCGCCAATCACACCGGTATGACGCTGGCGCTTGCCGTCAACTACGGCGCGCGTGCCGAGATTACCCGCGCTGTCCGTCAGATCGCATTCGACGCTGCCGCCGGTAAGATCGATCCTGCCGCGATTGATGACGACATGGTGGCTTCCCACCTCTATACCGCCGGTCTTCCCGATCCTGAGCTTGTGATTCGCACCTCTGGTGAGCTGCGCCTTTCGAACTATCTGCTTTGGCAGGTGGCTTATTCCGAATTCTACGTCACCGATACCTATTGGCCCGACTTTGATCGTTGGGGCCTTGTCGACGCCATTTTGGCCTATCAGGGCCGTGACCGTAGGTTTGGTGGACTGAGTAAGACCGAGGAGGCTTAATCGTGTCCGATCGTCCCAAGGCATCTGCTCCCAAGACGCCAGTTTCCGCGGCGCCTGCGCGCAAGGCTGCCGCTGCGGGGGCACCTGCAGCAAAGAGCGGCACCGGTTCGTGGCTGGCGGGCTTTATCACCCGTGCCGCCGCCGGTATCGTCTACGCCGTTGTCTTTATCCTGTGCCTGGTTTTGGGTATCGTGCCCACGGCCATCTTTGTTTCTGTCATGAGCGGTCTGTGCTGCTATGAGTTTTTCCGTATGACGAGGCTCGATGGCAAGATGGCTAACGAGCGCATGGGTATCGCTGCCGCCGTACTCTTTCCGCTGTCGGCGTTGGGCGATTCGATGTTGCTGAATGCCCTGCTTTTTGCCCTGATGCTCGCTGTGGGCATTTGGTATGTTTGGTCGCCGCGTACCCGCATCTCTGATGTGGCCGTGACGCTCATGGGTCCCATCTACACTGGCTTTATGCTGTCGGCTATCGTGCTGCTGCGCGATGCCGTGCCCGGTTTTGCCGGCGCCCTGCTTTCAGTGGGCGTTTGCGCGTCCCTTTGGGTCTCCGATTCGTTTGCCTACATCGTGGGCAGCCGTATCGGCAAGCACAAGATGGTTCCCAAGATTTCTCCCAAAAAGAGCTGGGAGGGGTTTGTCGGCGGCATCTTGGGCTCGGTTTTGATTTGGCTCATCCTGTGGGCGACGCACTTCTACAAGCTCAGCCTGCCCTATGCGCTGCTGTGCGGCGTGGTGGTGTCCATTCTGGGCGTTATCGGCGACCTTATCGAGTCGCGTATCAAGCGCGGTGTGGGCGTCAAGGATTCCGGCAACCTTATCCCGGGCCACGGCGGCATGCTCGATCGTAGCGATTCGCTTATCTTCGGCTGCATCACCGCGCAGCTGTTGCTGATGATCGGAGGCGTGCTGTAATGTCCTTCCAGACGACGTATGGCTCCGATGGACGTCTCCGTGTTGCCATCCTGGGCTGTACAGGCTCTATCGGCACCCAGGCGCTCGATGTGTGCCGCCAGCATGCCGATCGCCTGCAGGTGACGGCGCTGTCCGTTAACTCCAGTACCTCTGAGCTCGTTGCCGCTGCCCGTGAGTTCTCGGTTCCGGCGGTTGCCGTAGCCGATGTCGCTCATGGCGATGACGCCGTGCTGCAGGAGTTGCCCGAGGGCACGCAGCTCGGCGTTGGCGCGCAGGCGGTTTGCGAGCTCGCGCGTCGCGACGATGTCGACTGCGTGCTTGTCGCTATTGTGGGCGCCGCCGGTCTCGAGGCGAGCCATGCGGCTTTGACCTCGAATAAGCGCCTTGCCCTTGCCAACAAGGAGTCCCTCGTCGTCGGTGGCGACTTGCTTATGCCGTTGGCGCAGCCGGGTCAGCTTATCCCGGTCGACTCTGAGCATTCCGCCATCTACCAGTGCTATCTGGGGGAGAACCCGCGCGAGGCCCACTGCATTTGGCTCACCTGCTCGGGCGGTCCGTTCTTTGGCCGCACGCGCGACGAGCTCGATCGCGTGACGCGTGCCGATGCCCTCGCGCATCCCACGTGGGCCATGGGTGCCAAGATCACCATTGACTCCGCCACCCTCATGAACAAGGGCCTGGAGCGCATTGAGGCCATGCATCTGTTTAACTGCGACCTCGATTTCATTAACGTGGTCGTGCAGCGTCAGTCCAAGATTCACTCTATGGTCGAGTTCGCCGACGGCTCCGTGATGGCGCATCTCGGTGCATCCGACATGCGTATTCCCATCCAGTTCGCGTTCTCGTATCCCGAGCGTTGGGATACCCCGGCGCCTCGTATCGATTTCCGCGAGCTGGGGCAGCTCACGTTTGATGCTGCCGACATGGATACCTTCCGCTGTCTGGCACTGGCCGAGCGTGCCGGCAAGATGGGTGGCACCATGCCGTGCGTGCTCAATGCCGCCAACGAGGTCGCCGTTGATGCCTTCCTGCACGATGGCTGCAGCTTTACCGATATCGATCGCATTGTGGAATCCTGCATGGACGCCCACGATATGCAGGCGGTCGATTCGTTTGAGCAGCTTCGCGACATCGATGCGTGGGCGCGTGAAAAGGCTGCGCAGGTGCTCGCTGCAACCCGTTCCTAACCCATAAGGATTGCTTTTTCGTTTTATGGATACTGTTCTGAGCGTTCTCTCATCGGTCTTTTGGGGCCTGCTGATGCTTTCCGTCCTCGTGTTTTTGCACGAGGGCGGCCACTTTTTGGCGGCGCGTGCCTGCGGCGTCCGTGTGACCGAGTTCTTTTTGGGTCTGCCGTGCCGCTTTGACATCCATTACACGTCGCGTCGCATTGGAACCAAGTTTGGCGTGACCCCGCTGCTGCTGGGTGGCTACGCTGCCATCTGCGGTATGGATCCGACCGATGTCTCGTGCTCCGATCGCGTGGTCGCGGCTATCTATCGTCATGGTCGCGTGACCGTGGCCGACCTTGCTGTCGAGCTCGAGCTTTCCGAGGAGGATGTGCTCGAGGCATGCGCCCTTTTGCTAGGCTGGGGCTCCATCGCTCCCTGGTATGAAGAAGGGGAAAAGCCTTCGCCCAGCTACTATCCCACCAAGTACCAGACTCTGCCGCGTGACGCGGCGGGTTATACCACCTTTGACGGCCGTCGGTTCGATCGCGGGCATGCGACTGCCGAGGGCGATGTATGGGAACTGCCGTGCGACGAGGCCGAATTCCTTGCGCGCGAGCGCTCGCACACCTATTTGGGCCAGGGCTTTGTCAAGCGTGCCTTTATGCTGCTTGCGGGCATTATCGTCAATATCCTGACGGGTTTTTTGCTCCTTATGAGCATCTATTCCATCGCAGGTGTCACCGTGCCGGTGGATACCAATGTGATTGGCCAGGTTGACGAAGGCTCGATTGCCGCCTCGGCGGGAATCGAGGGCGGCGACGCGATTCTTTCGGTCGACGGAGTATCGTGCTCTACCTGGATGGACGTTTACGATGCCATCGGCAAGGCTGCCGGTAAGGACGATATCGCCATTGAGTACGAGCGTGACGGCAAGCAGCATTCGACCACGGTTGCGCTCAAAGAGGACGATCGCCTAGGTGTGTATGCCTCTACGCAGGTGGTCCGTTTAGACCCCATCACGTCGGCTCGCCTGTCGTTCTCCTATGTTGTGCAGACAGCGGAGGGCGTGATGTGCCTGCTCCAGCCGCAGCATACGATGGAGATTCTCGATCAGTCCTCTTCGATCGTGGGTATTAGCGTTATGTCCTCACAGGCTGCTGCTGCCGGCCCTGCCACGTTCCTTTCGTTTGCCGCCCTCATTTCATTCTCGCTTGGCTTTATGAACCTGCTGCCCATCCCGCCACTCGATGGCGGCAAGCTAGTCATCGAGATCATTCAGAAGATTGCGGGCCGCGAGCTGCCGCTCAAAGTGCAGACAATCGTCAGCTATGTCGGCGTCGCGCTCTTTGCACTGCTGTTTGTCTATATGCTTCGTTCCGACATCCTTCGATTTATTCTGTAGGGGAGTGTTTGGATTGTCTTTATCCCATCCTTTGCCTCGCGAGTTGACGCGCCCCGTGCATGTGGGCGGTGTGCAGATCGGTGGCGGCGCGCCGGTGGTGGTCCAATCCATGACCTGCACCGATACCGCTGATGCCCAGGCAACGCTTGCGCAAGTGTGCGCGTTGGCGCAGGCTGGCTGCGATATCGTGCGTGTGAGCGTGCCCACCGAGGCCGCGCTTGAGGGTTTCCGCACCATCTGTGCCGAGTCTCCGGTGCCGATTGTCGCTGATATCCACTTTAACCATAAGCTCGCCGTTGGTGCCGTTGAGGCCGGTGCCGCCAAGCTCCGCATCAATCCCGGCAACATTGGCGATTGGGCCAAGGTCGATGCCGTGATCGATGCCGCGGGCGCCGCTGGGTGCGCGATTCGCATTGGCGTGAACGCGGGCTCGCTTGAGCAGGATATCGCCGAGCGCGAAGACCTCACGCAGCCCGAAAAGCTCGTGATGTCGAGCGAGCGCTTCGTCAAGCACTTTGAGGACCGCGGCTTTACGAACATTGTGCTTTCGGCCAAGGCCCATAGCGTGCAAACGACGCTCGATACTTATCGAGCCCTGTCACGTGAGATTCCCCACGTTCCGC
The DNA here is from genome assembly GCA_902490445.1 of uncultured Collinsella sp. GTDB lineage: Bacteria > Actinomycetota > Coriobacteriia > Coriobacteriales > Coriobacteriaceae > Collinsella. Next base: position 6,173 of record CABUDZ010000031.1, on the reverse strand, counting down.
TTCACCTGGGCGTGACGGAGGCGGGGACCAAGCTCCAGGGCACCATCAAGAGCTCTGTAGGCTTGGGTATTTTGCTTTCCGAGGGCATTGGCGACACCATACGTGTGTCGCTCACGGCCGATCCGGTCGAGGAGCCGCCGGTCGCCTGGGGAATTTTGCAGTCACTGGGCCTGCGTCGCCGTGGTCCCGAGATTGTCTCTTGCCCCACGTGCGCCCGCTGCCAGGTTAACCTGATTCCCATCGCCGATGAAGTAACCGAGCGGCTTAAGAACTATGCCGCGCCGCTTTCGATTGCCGTCATGGGATGTGCCGTTAATGGCCCCGGTGAGGCTTCTGATGCCGACCTGGGCGTTGCTTGCGGACGTGGTCAGGCCTTGCTCTTTTCGCATGGCCAGATCATTGGTAAAGTAGCTGAGGACCAAATTGTCGACGCGCTTATGGCCGAGGTCGACAAGCTTATTGAGGAGAAGTAAATGACTCGAGCAATGTATATGTCTAAGCTCTATGCGCCGACGCTTAAAGAGGATCCGGCGGACGCTGAGCTCGCCAGCCACCGCCTGTTGCTCCGTGCCGGCATGATCCGCAAGGAGGCCGCCGGCCTGTATTCCTATCTGCCGCTTGCTTGGCGCTCGATCCGCAAGATTGAGAACATCGTGCGCGACGAGATGGACGCTGCCGGCGCCCAGGAGCTTATGATGCCCATCATGGTCGATGCCGAGCTGTGGCGTGAGTCCGGCCGTATCGACGCCTATGGCAAGGAGCTTGTGCGCTTTGACGACCGTCATGGTCGCGAGTTCGTCCTGGGCCCCACGCACGAGGAGACCGTCACGGCCCTAGTGCGCAATGAGCTGCGCTCCTATAAGCAGCTGCCCGTCAACCTGTACCACATTCAGGACAAGTTCCGCGACGAGTTCCGCCCTCGCTTTGGCCTGATGCGCGGTCGCGAGTTCATCATGAAGGACGCCTACAGCTTCTCCGCCACGCAGGAGAGTCTGCAGGAGGAGTACGACAAGATGAAGCAGGCCTACGCCAACATCTGCGAGCGCTGCTACATCAAGGCTCTGCCCGTCGTTGCCGACTCCGGCGAGATCGGTGGCGATACCTCCGTCGAGTACATGGCTTTGGCCGACGCCGGCGAGGCTTCTCTCGTCTATTGCGATGACTGCGGTTTTGCCGCCGATGATGAGGCTGCAAGCACCAAGGTCGTCGTGACTGAGGGTCCCGGTGACGGTACGCTTACCAAGGTCGAGACTCCGGGCATGGGCACCATTGAGGCCGTTGCTAAGTTCTTTGGATTCCCCGAGAACGGTACGCGCAAGTCCCTGGCGCTCATCGATGCCGAGGGCAAGCCCGTCGTGGCCATCGTCCCGGGCGACCATGAGCTCAACGACTGCAAGGCCGAGCATGTCTTTGGCAAGGGTTATCGCATGATGACGGACGAGGAGCTCCAGACCTACGGGCTGCATAAGGGCTTTATCGGACCGGTTAACCTGCCCGAGGGCATTCGTCTGGTCTGCGACGAGAGCCTGCGCGAGTCCAAGCAGTGGGCCTGCGGTGCCAACGAGGTCGATTATCACTTTACCGGTGCCTGCCCCGAGCGCGACTTTACCGTCGATGAGTGGGCAGATCTGGTCACCGTCGTTGCCGGCGATCCCTGCCCGCACTGCGGCAAGCCGCTCTCTGCTGCTCGCGGCATCGAGGTCTCGCAGGTCTTCCAGCTGGGTACCAAGTATTCCGAGGCCATGGGCGCCACCTTTATGGACGAGGACGGCAAGGAGAAGCCGCTTATCATGGGTTGCTACGGCGTGGGCGTGTCCCGCTCGCTTGCTGCCGTCGTGGAGCAGCACAACGACGAGCACGGTATCGTCTGGCCGGTTTCCGTTGCCCCGTACGAGGTCGCGGTGATTCCGCTCGATCCCAAGAAGGAGGAGTGCGCAACCGTCTGCGACCAAATCGTCGAGGGCTTGTGCGCCGAGGGTATCGAGGTCGTCGTCGACGACCGTGACGAGCGTCCCGGCTTTAAGTTTGCCGATAACGACCTTATGGGATTCCCGTATCAGGTGGTGCTTGGCAAGCGTGGCCTTAAGAATGGCACCGTTGAGCTCAAGGACCGTGCCACGGGCGAGCGCGAGGACGTGGCGATTGACGAGGTCGTCGCCAAGGTTGCCGAGCTTGTTAAGGCGGCCCGCCGTTAATCGACGTTTCTGCTATTAGATGTAATTGCGGGACTGCTCCGTATCTCTCTTAGGAAGAGATGCGGAGCAGTCTATTTTGTTGCGTGAATAAACTCGATGGGTAAAGGAAAACCCCACAGCCCATATGAGCTGCGGGGTTTTCTTGTGCCTCCGATGCGAAATAAATCGCTCAGATATTACTGATAATCGACGACGTCGATCCAGTTCTTCAGGAACTCATCGTTCACGTTGCGCTTACGAGCGAGCTCGGAAGCGGCGACGATGCTCGTCCACTGACGCACGACCTGCATGGGCATGTCGGCGCGGTCGCAGTAGAGCTCCAGGTAGGCCTCGGCCTGGTCCTTGCTGTTGAGGGCGAAGAGCAGGTAGGTGGTGGCAACGTCGGCAGCAGGGGAGCCCTGGGTGGCGTGTGCCCAGTCGCACACATAGAGCTGGCCGTCGTCGCCGACGATGACGTTAGAGGGGTTGAAGTCGCCGTGGCAGACCTTGAACTCCTTGGTCATGCCGTCCAGACGCTCCTGAAGGTTGTAGCGCGTGGTGGCATTGAGCTGATCGAGGCTGTCGATCATGCGGGCGAACTTGTCGCGCTGACGGTTGAGCAGCGGGGAGGTGTAGCCGTGGATCTCGATCTGGAGGTCGACGAACATCTCGAGGTACTCACCAAAGCGCTGGGGCTCGGCAGTCATCTTCTCGGCAAGGGTGGTGCCCGGAACCTTCTCGGTCACGAGCGCCCAGCCGTTGGCGTTCTCGAGCTGGGAAACCTCGAGAGCCTTGGGGCTGCGGATGCCGCACTCATTGATGCGGGCAAGATTCAAAGCCTCGTTGAACACGTCGGAGACAGGCTTGGTCTCGTTAAAGACCTTGACAATCTTGTCGCCCAGGTCGTAAACGACCTTGTTGCCACGGCGGACGAGCTCGGTCTTGGAATCGGGTAGCAGCATGGTTGCATCCTTTCAACGATGCGATAGAAGCGACGGCGGGGGTGTGTGAAACACCCGTGCACCCCCGCCGTTAAAAACCGTGCTAAAACTAGCAGACGGCGTAGTCCTGAGGCTCTCGGCCGTAGTAGGCGTCCAGGTAGAGCTCCTTGATCTCGCTCATGAGCGGGTAGCGCGGGTTGGCGCCGGTGCACTGGTCGTTGAATGCCTGCTCGGTCATCTCGTCGAGGGTGTCGAGGAAGTACTGCTCGTCAACACCGTAGTCGGCGATGGTCTTCTTGACGCCGATGAAGTCCTTGAGCTCCTCGAGCTTCGTGATGAAGTTCTCGAAGACCTCCTTGTCGTCCTTGCCCTCGATGCCGCAGTACTTGGCCATCTCGGCGTAGTTGTGCAGCGCGTTGGGGTAAGGATACTGGGAGAAGGTACCCATCTTGACGGGAGCCTCGGCGGCGTTGTAGCGCATGACGCGAGTCAGGATGACAGCGTTGGCAAGGCCGTGGGGCAGGTGGTGGAAAGCGCCGAGCTTGTGAGCCATGGAGTGGTTGAGGCCCAGGAAGGCGTTGGCGAAGGCCATACCGGCCATGCAAGAGGCGTTGTGCATCTCCTCGCGGGCATGCGGGTCCTTGGCGCCGTTCGTGAAGCTGGAGGGCAGGTTCTCGAAGACGAGCTTAGCAGCGCGCTCGGAGAGGCCCTTGGTGTAGTCGGAAGCCATGATGGAGACGTAGGACTCGATGGCGTGGGTCATGACGTCGATGCCGGAGGCAGCGGTCAGACCGCGCGGGGCGGTCATGCAGTTGTCGGCGTCGACGATAGCCATGTTGGGGAGCAGCGCGTAGTCGGCGAGCGGCCACTTGATGCCGGTCTCCTTGTCGGTGATGATGGCGAACGGCGTGCACTCGGAGCCGGTACCCGAAGAGGTCGGGACGGCGACGAAGTAGGCCTTCTTGCCCATCTCGGGGAAGGTGAAGATACGCTTGCGGATGTCCATGAAGTCCATGGCCATGTCCTCAAACTTGCACTCGGGGTGCTCGTACATCATCCACATGATCTTGCCGGCGTCCATAGCGGAGCCACCGCCGACGGCGATGATGACGTCCGGCTCAAAGAGAGCCATCTGCTTGGCGCCGCGACGTGCGCACTGCAGCGACGGATCGGGCTCGACGTCGTAGAAGCAGTCGTGGGCGATGCCCATCTCGTCGAGCTTGGCCTCGATGGCGCGGGTGTTGCCATTCTTGAAGAGGAACTGGTCGGTGACGATGAAGGCGCGCTTCTTGCCCATGACGTTGCCCAGCTCGTCGAGGGCGACGGGCGTGGAACCCTTCTTGAAGTAGACCTTCTCGGGAGCGCGGAACCACAGCATGTTCTCACGGCGCTCGGCCACAGTCTTAACGTTGATCAAGTGCTTCACCCCAACGTTCTCGGAGACGGAGTTGCCGCCCCAGGAGCCGCAGCCCAGGGTCAGAGACGGCTTCATGCCAAAGTTGTACAGGTCACCGATGCCGCCGTGCGAGGACGGGGTATTGATGACGATACGGCAGGCCTTCATGACGTGCTCGAACAGGCTGATCTTCTCGGCCTGGGCGGGGTGCACGTACAGAGAGGCGGTGTGGCCCGGGCCACCGGCGAGCACCAGGTGCTCGGCCTTGTCGACGGCCTCCTGGAAGTCCTTGGCGTGGTACATGGCCAGGACCGGGGAGAGCTTCTCGTGGGAGAACTCCTCCTTGGCGGGGTCGGTGGAGGTGACCTCGGCGATCAGGATCTTGGTCTTGGCGGGAACCTCGATGCCTGCGAGCTCGGCGATCTTGGCGGCAGCCATGCCGGGGATGCGGTGGTCGAGAGCGCCGTTCTTGAACATGGCGGCACGCAGGGCCTCCATCTCGGCACCCTGCTTGACGAAGTAGCAGCCGCGCTTCTGGAACTCGGCCTTAACCTGGTCATAGATGGTGTCGATGACGGTCACGGACTGCTCGGAAGCGCAGATCATGCCGTTGTCGAAGGTCTTGGAGTGGATGATGGAGTTGACGGCGAGCAGCACGTCGGCGGTGTCGTCGATGATGACCGGGGTGTTACCGGCGCCAACGCCCAGGGCGGGCTTGCCCGAGGAGTAGGCGGCCTTGACCATGCCCGGGCCACCGGTGGCGAGGATGATGTCGACGTCGCGCATGACCATGTTGGTCAGCTCGATGGAGGGGACATCGACCCAGCCGATGATGCCCTCGGGGGCGCCGGCCTTGACGGCGGCGTCGAGCACGAGCTTGGCGGCGGCGATGGTGCACTTGGCGGCTGCCGGGTGCGGGGAGATGATGATGCCGTTGCGGGTCTTCAGGCTGATCAGCGTCTTGAAGATCGCAGTGGAGGTGGGGTTGGTCGTCGGGATGACGGCGCCCACGATGCCGATGGGCTCGGCGATCTTGGTGATGCCGTAGGCCTCGTCGCGCTCCAGGACACCACAGGTCTTGGTGTTCTTGTAAGCGTTGTAGATGTACTCTGCGGCGTAGTGGTTCTTGATGACCTTGTCCTCAAGAACGCCGCGGCCGGTCTCCTCGATGGCCATCTTCGCCAACGGGATACGAGCCTTGTTGGCGGCCATGGCGGCCTCATAGAAGATCTTGTCGACCTGCTCCTGCGTGTACGTAGCAAAAAGCGCCTGGGCCTCTCGCATCTGAGCGAGCTTAGCCTCAAGCGCCTCTACGTTGTCCACAATTGCGGGAGTAGTGTTTTCCGGTGACTTTTTCACCATTTGTGTCTCCTTGCGATCGGAGATTTACCCTACGTCTTGCATGATAGCAAGAAATTATTCGGCGAACGGTAAGATTCCCGTAAAAGGCATACTAAAACGCTTCAATCAACTGAAACGTTTCAACTATAACTATCTGCCTATTGCATTGCTCCGCTCATTGGGGACAGACTTACATGAGTGCTTTCACTCATTTGTGACAGACATGGATTTGTCATTTTGCCGTTCTGGGCCTGTTTTTGGCGCAGATTGGATATAAATAGGTCACAGGCTCAGCATTTCGCGTTCCTTCTCTCCTTTTAG
>CABUDZ010000030.1 GCA_902490445.1 uncultured Collinsella sp. | reverse complement strand
TACCTTCTTTCAAATGCTATTTCGATGGCATATGCCCATGCAAAGAGCTATTTGATGGTTGTTACTGGACTTTCACCCATGGGAGCGCTTACATTGCCTGCCATTCTCCCTGCAGAGCTGTCAGCAGATTGCGATGTGCCTTTTCAGAGCGAATAGCATTTCCTCGATGAATCTAGGTCGAATGAGTTGCCGCTCTCACATCCTCTAAAAAGTTCTTAAAACAGCCTTAAAGGCGCCTTGGCTCGCTTTTACAGCGTACAATACGCATGTTTGACTATGGCAAAAGTAGATTTTTGGGGAGGGGGAACGCCGTGGAAGTGCTGGTTGTTGGCAACACCGCATATGTTGACGATGACTTTTGCTCCAAGGCGTTCCCCGGCGACCATGTGTAGGTCGTAGCCGCGCAGGACGCGCGCCGCGATGAGTCGTCGCCCCATGCTTCGTGGAAAGAGCTCCTCCAGCACCTGGACCAGGCCTACGAGTTTGAGCGCGTGGTCTACCTTTCTACCTACCTCACCCCGCATACCGTGACTTTTGGCGACATTGGGCTGCTGCGCTCGGTGTTTCGTGCCTGTATGGGACGCAATGTGCAGCTGCTGTTTATTGCGGGGCCCGCGGGTGCAGAGGGCACCACTGGCGGATGTGACGACGACGCCACGGCCGCCAGTGGGGCCCAGACGGGCAAGGGCATTATCGCCCGCGCTGCCAACGACCTGTGCCGTTACTATGCATCGCGCGACGGCATCCAAGCCAAAGTCCTGCGCGTGCCGTATCTGTATACCGCATCGCCGGCATTAACCGACCCATTTTTGATGCCGTTGTTCGAGGCATGCTCGGGCGGGTCGGTCGCGCTTCAGGGTGCGGCAGATGCGCCGTTTCCCCTGCTGTGTGCCGAGGAACTCGCGGTGTTGGTGCATCGTATCTTTGACAGCTGGGATGCCAACTTTGAGATGCTCGACGTTGCAGACGCTTTTGGCCACCCGAGGCCTATGGCGTGACCGTTGACGCTCCGGGTGCGAGCGTGACCTATCACACGCTCAGCATCTAGGCGTTTCGTCGCCTATCGGCGCTATACTGCAGCCGTTGCCCACGATGCGGGGAACACCCGCATCGTGGGTTTTTTGCTTATGAAGGGACGGTGCCGCGTGGACGTACAGCAGCTAGAAGAGGCCTGGGCTGCAAGGGCCGGCGCGCGTGAGGCGCGTCTTGCTGCAGCGCCGCATGTGCCGGCGGCGCTGTCTCTGTTGGGGATTGTACGTCCCGGCGATCGCCTGGTTGCGTTTGCCGATGACTTTGCCGATGCGTTTGCGCGCGGCTTTGAGTGCTGCGACGTGGCTATGGTGGAGGAGCCGTCGGTTGCGGCGTTTACTGCTGCGTCCGAGGGCTTTGATGCTTCGTTTGAGGTCGAGGGGCCGCACCTGTGGTGGTTCGTCAACTCTATTGGCGGGTTTGGATTGCGCGTGCCCGATCTGCGCGCGTTAGGACGTGCCGCGCGTGAGGCTCATGCGCTGCTCGTGGTGGATAACACCGTGGCTGGTGTCTTTGGGTGCGATCCGTTGCGCTTGGGTGCCGTGCTGTCGCTCGAGGCACTTGACCGCGTGTGCGCCGGTGAGGCTCCGCACAAGTTGGTTGCCATATCGGTCGCGCGCTCGCAGCTCAAGCGCCATCGTGTGGATGCTGCTGCCGAGTGCGCGCATGCTCTGCTTGAGGGCCGTGGCTTGGTCAAACTTGATTTGCCTGCTGATGAGGCCGGTGTGCTGGAGCGCGGGCTGGACTCGCTCGATGCCCGCATGCAGGCACATTTCGACCGCGCACGTGCGCTGGCCGAGTACTTGGCTGCCAATGAGATGGTGCACGCCGTGCGCTATCCTGGACTGAGCTCGCATCCCGACCATGCGGTTGCAACTGGAATCCTCGAGCACGGCTTTGGTCCGGCAGTTGAGTTTGACCTTATCGAGCGCAGTGCGGGCGATTTGTTCGATGCTTTGCCGGGGGAGTTTCGCACATCGCCCGCCGGCGGCGCAACGACGCGACTCTCTGCTCCGCGCGGCAAGCAGGGGGGCACCATTCGCCTCTTCGCCGGTACCGACGACCCCCTGGTTGTAGCGTCCACCCTGGACAACGCGCTCCGAAAGTAACTAATCGGGGTGTGTGTCACGAAAACGGCCTATTTACTACGTTTAAGCCATAGGGGTCGACCATACCCGCCTATTTCGAAAATTGCCAAGCTGTCTACCAGCGGTTTTATTTTCATAATGTCCGGTATGGTCGAGGGTGTTCAGCTAAACGTAGTAGATGGGCCCGTTTTGTGGAACGAGCCTCAATCCGAGGGCACGGTGGACAACAATTCAGTCCCAAAAGGACTACTCTGCATTGATGCTGGCGATGAGGTCGTTGGCTTTGGTGGCGATGACGTTGTTGATGTCGGCCTGCAGCTCCTCGTAGGCCGCTATGGCGCGCTCGCCGGCGGGGGTGAGCGATGATCCGCGGGCTCCGTCGCGCTCGATGAGCTTGCAGCCCAGCTGGCCTTCGGCCTCGTTTACGATGCGCCAGGCCTTGGAATACGCCATGCCCATGCTCTTGGCGGCACGGTTGAGCGAGTGTTCGTGGGCAATACCCTGCAGCAGCAAGACGCAGCCGTGGCCGAACACGCCCGGTAGGTCTTTGTCGCACGCTTGAATGACCAACTTTGCCGTCGTCTTGTACTTCATACGCTCCACGTCTCCCCGCTAAAGTGTTTGCTGGGCAAACGCAAAGCCTGCGTCAAACCCTCGTGTGCTCTTCTTAAATCATGCATTGTAGCAGTCAAAGTGCGTTAAGATACTTCCCCAGTATTGGGCGCCCAAGGTTGGGCTGGGTCCTACGAGGCCTGCAGCCGACCGGTCGCATGGAAAAAGGAGAAACATGGCTACGTTCTTTCCCGGTGAGTCCCACACGTTTTCGGAGTATCTGCTGGTTCCTGGTTACTCGTCCTCGCAGTGCATCCCCAACAACGTCTCTCTTAAGACGCCGCTAACCCGCTTCAAGCGCGGTGAGAAGCCGGCAATCACCCTGAACATCCCCATGGTTTCCGCCATCATGCAGTCCGTCTCGGGCGTCGACATGGGCGTCGCGCTCGCTACCGAGGGTGGCCTGTCCTTCATTTACGGTTCTCAGACCCCCGAGTCCGAGGCTGCTATGGTTAAGGCCGTTAAGGATCACAAGGCTGGTTTCGTTCAGTCCGATTCCACGCTGACCCCCGACATGACCATGGAGCAGGTCATCGAGCTCAAGGAGAAGACCGGCCACTCCACCATGCCGGTCACCGACGATGGCACTCCCAAGGGCAAGCTCCTGGGCATCGTCACCAGCCGTGACTATCGCCCCAGCCGCGATGACCACCAGAAGAAGGTCTCCGAGTTCATGACCCCGCGCGAGCAGCTCATCGTGGGCGACAAGAACATCAGCCTCAAGGTTGCCAACGACGTCATCTGGGACAACAAGCTCAACGCCCTACCTATCGTCGACGACAACGATCACCTTATGGGCATCGTCTTCCGCAAGGACTACGACAGCCACAAGACCAACCCCAACGAGCTGCTCGATAACGACAAGCGCTATATGGTCGGCGCCGGTATCAATACCCGCGACTATGCCGAGCGCGTGCCGCTGCTCATCGAGGCCGGTGCCGATGTCCTGTGCATCGATTCTTCCGAGGGCTTCAGCGAGTGGCAGAAGCGCACCATCGAGTGGATCCGCGCCAACTACGGCGAGGACGTCAAGGTCGGTGCCGGTAACGTCGTCGACGCCGAGGGCTTCCGCTTCTTGGCCGACTGCGGGGCCGACTTCATCAAGGTCGGTATCGGCGGCGGTTCCATTTGCATCACCCGCGAGACCAAGGGCATCGGCCGTGGCCAGGCCACCGCGCTGATCGACGTCTGCCGCGCCCGTGACGAGTACTACGAGGAGACCGGTGTCTACGTGCCCGTGTGCTCCGACGGCGGCATCGTCTACGACTACCACATGACGCTCGCCCTTGCCATGGGCGCCGACTTTATGATGCTGGGCCGCTACTTCGCCCGCTTTGACGAGAGCCCGACCGAGCGCGTCAACGTCAACGGCCAGTACATGAAGGAGTACTGGGGCGAGGGTTCTGCGCGTGCCCGCAACTGGCAGCGCTACGACCTGGGCGGCGCCGCGAAGCTCAGCTTCGTCGAGGGCGTCGACTCCTACGTTCCCTACGCCGGCTCCCTCAAGGACGGCGTGGGCGGCACGCTCTACAAGGTCAAGTCCACGATGTGCAACTGCGGCGCCCTCTCGATTCCCGAGCTCCAGGAAAAGGCGCGCCTGACCCTGGTCTCCTCGACCTCGATCGTCGAAGGCGGAGCCCACGACGTCGTAGTCAAGGACTCCCAACAGAGCGTAACGTATCGATAAGATAAGACCTGCACATAAAGGTTGAGCCTCAACCACGTTATTTAGATAAAGCGAGATGCCTGCAAGTCGCAGGCATCTCGCTTGTCGTATTTGCTATTATCAGTCGAGTCAACCTTAGGGTCGGGCGGCTTAGCTTTGTTCGCTACAAGTTCCGCACGCAAAGAAGAGCACTTAATGTGCTCTTCGTCTTGCGCAGGACTGTCCGCAGTAGCGAATAAAGCTAAGCCGTCCGACCCCAGCAAGATTAAAGGAGCTGATATGTGCGATTGCACAGATCATAAGGATGAGATCCCTGCTTACGACGCGCAGGCCATTGAGTCCAAGTGGATGAAGGCCTGGGAGGACTCCAACCTCTTTGCCGTCGACACCGACGCCAGCAAGCCCAAGAAGTACGTGCTCGAAATGTTCCCGTATCCGTCGGGCGACCTGCACATGGGCCACGCGCGCAACTACACCATCGGCGATGCCATGGCCCGTCAGGCCCGCATGCGCGGCTTTGACGTGCTGCACCCCATCGGCTTTGACGCCTTTGGCCTGCCCGCTGAGAACGCTGCCATCAAGCACAACACGCAGGCTGCCGCCTGGACGTATAAGAACATGGACCAGGCGCTCGCCACGATGAGGCGCATGGGCTTCTCCTACGACCTGGATCGCACCGTTAAGACCTGCAGCCCCGACTACTATCGCTGGGGCCAGTGGATCTTTGAGAAGATGTGGGAAAAGGGCCTGGTCTATCGTAAGAAGAATCCGGTTAACTGGTGCCCCACCTGCAAGACCGTTTTGGCTAACGAGCAGGTGACCGAGGGCAAGTGCTGGCGTTGCGGCACCGAGCCCGAGAAGCGCGACCTTGAGCAGTGGTACTACAAGATCACCGAGTACTCCCAGGAGCTGCTCGACGACCTGGAGAAGCTCCCCGGCTGGCCCGAGCGCGTCAAGCAGATGCAGGCCAACTGGATCGGTCGCTCTGAGGGCGCCGAGGTCGACTTTACCCTGTGCGATGCCGATGGCAAGCCCATCGAGGGCGACGAGGGCAAGATCACCGTCTTCACCACGCGCGCCGACACGCTCTTTGGCGTCTCCTTCTTTGTCCTGGCTCCCGAGTACGCCCGTCTGCACGAGCTCGTCGAGGGCACGGAGTACGAGGCGGCCGTCACCAAGATCGTTGAGGACTCCAAGCACATTTCTGCCGTCGAGCGTGCCCAGGGCACTCTCGAGAAGCACGGTGCCTTTACCGGCCGCTACGTGGTGAACCCCGTTAACGGCGAAAAGGTCCCCGTGTGGGTTGCCGACTACGTCGTGGCTGACTACGGCACCGGCGCCGTCATGGCCGTTCCCTGCGGCGACCAGCGCGACTTTGAGTTTGCCCGCAAGTATGATCTGCCGATCGTGCCGATCATCTTGGACGACGATGATCGCGCTGCCGTCGAGGCCAGCGGCGAGACCATCGATACCTTCCATGCCGAGACCGTCGACTGGGATTGCGCCCACGCTGCCGAGGGCACGCTCGTCCAGTCCGGCAAGTACACCGGCATGCGCGGCGGTAAGCACTCCGAGGGCGAGGCTGCGATCGTGGCCGACCTCGAGGCCATGGGCTGCGGTCGTCGCAAGGTCGAGTTCCGCCTGCGCGACTGGCTCATCAGCCGCCAGCGTTATTGGGGCAACCCCATCCCGGCCATTCACTGCGAGCACTGCGGTATTGTGCCCGTGCCCGAGGATCAGCTGCCGGTGACGCTGCCCGAGAACCTGGACCTGGGCGCCGGCGAGACGCTTGCCGAGTGCAAGGACTTCTACGAGACCACCTGCCCGGTCTGCGGCCGCCCGGCCAAGCGCGAGACCGATACCATGGACACCTTTACCTGCTCCAGCTGGTATTACCTGCGCTATACCGACCCGCACAACACCGAGCTGCCCTTCTCCCGCGAAGCCGCCGACCGTTGGATGCCCGTCGATAACTACATCGGCGGCATCGAGCACGCCATTTTGCACCTGCTCTACAGCCGCTTCTTTACCAAGGCGCTGCGCGACCTGGGCCTGCTGAGTGTGGACGAGCCCTTCACCAACCTGCTGTGCCAGGGCATGGTTAAGGACGAGAACGGCGACACCATGTCCAAGTCCAAGGGCAACGTCGTGCCCCCGAGCTCGGTCATCGAGCCCTACGGCGCCGACACCATGCGTCTGGCGATCCTGTTTATCGCCCCGCCCGAGAAGGACTTCGACTGGGATCCCAAGGCCGTTGAGGGCGCCAACCGCTTCATTAAGCGCGCCTGGCGTATCGTTTGGCAGCTCGTCCAGTCCGGCGACGCCAACGTGGCCTTCGACAAGTCCGCGCTCGACGAGACCGCGATGAAGCTCTATCGCGAGCGTCACCGCACTATCGCCAAGTGCACCGAGGACTTTGACCGAGGCCAGTTCAACACCGCCATCTCGGCCGTCATGGAACTCGTCAATGCCGCGAGTGCTTACCTCAATGCTACTGAGGGCGCTTCCCGTGACAAGGCGATGTGCTACGGCGTGGCTAAGGATATCGTGAGCGTCCTTGCCCCCATCTGCCCGTTCTGGGCCGACGAGCTGTGGCATGAGGCGCTCGGCTGCGAGGGCAATGCCTACACCGCCGCCTGGCCCGAGTTCGACTTGGCCGAGTCCATCGAGGACACGGTGCAGATCGTCGTACAGGTGCTCGGCAAGGTCCGCGGCCGCATCGACGTCGCCCGCGACGCCTCCAACGAGGAGATGCAGGCTGCCGCTGAGGAAGCCGTCGCCAAGTGGCTCGAGGGCAAGACGGTCGTCAAGGCCATCTGCGTACCCGGCAAGCTGGTCAACCTGGTGGTCAAGTAAGCACTGCGCGTAAAGCTGACATGCAATAAACGAGGGACGGTCCGGTTGGGTCGTCCCTCGTTTTGTGTTGTGTGTCCTGCTTAGTCGGTGTGTCGCACCGTCTTCTATGGGATGTGTACGAGGTCCCTAAAGTAAACGTTGCCCGTTGCCTCTTCGAACATCCAAATGTTGAGGTAGATGTCGTTGAGGTCGTTGTTCACATCAAAGTCCGGGTCGTCGAAGGTGCCCACAAAGGTGAGCATGGCGCGCGTTTCCTCGCCCGCTGCGACCTGCTGGCGCATGCGCACATCGCGGACCACGCCGTTGACGTAGGCATAGGAGTCCACATCGCCAAACATCATGTCGACACCGGTGTAGTTGGTTACCGTAAAGACGAGCGCGGCGTCGCCGTAGCCGTCTGTGTCCTTGCCCACGCAGGTAACATGGAAGTTCTCGTCTGCCTCAAGGTCGATGGGGAACTGTTCTTGAGGGTCGGGACCTAAGCCCTGGGGATCGTCGATGTCTTCGTCTATTTTGTCAAAGCTTACCGGGGGTTCGGTATTCTCGATGGCTTTGGTGCTGCCACGATCCGGTTCGCATGTTCCGGTTTTGCCATCGATGTTGTTGCAGCCCGTCAGAGCGAACGAGCAGGCAGCGACGACGAGCGCGGTCGCGCAGAGGGTGCCTAGGCGTTCCATGGATCCTCCTTGCCGTAGAGATGCTGGAAGGTTGTGCGGTCAATGCGTGCGGCAGGCTTTCTCGCTACAGAATGCCTCTCGGCTCTAGTCTGGCCGATGTGCGCCCAAGGATGGAATGCCCATAGGGCCCGATTCGGTCGGCACGCTGGGACGCATGGCCCGTTTTGGGGCTGTTGAGGGTGCGCCGCATGGGGTTCCTCGACCAATTGTCCTATTCTTGTGGAGAAGCTGTGCGCACGCTGACCTGCAGATTCGTACTGTGCTTGCACGTTTTCGCAGGTATTGGTATAGTTTGCTTGCAAATGAAGTTGTAATTGAAAGAAGTGGGGTTTCGGCCCCGCTTCTTTTTTGTATGGATGGAGGTGCCGCAATGGTCAAAACTAAGACCGAGCAGGCGATCATCGACGCGCTCGAGGCCGTTGCTCCCCAGCACGATGTCGACATCGTTGACGTCGAGCTCGTGGGTGCCACCAAGGCCCCCTGCGTGCGTGTGCGTATCGAGGGTGCCGAGGGCCAGAGCCTGTCGCTCAATGACGTCACGGCCAACACCAAGTGGGTCGGCGATGTGATTGAGGAGCTCGACCCCATCTCTTCGAGCTATACGCTCGAGGTGTCGAGCCCGGGTATGGCGCGCCCGCTGCGCCGCCCGTGCGACTTTGCCCGCTTTGTGGGCGAGAACTGTGAGCTCACCTCCACCGCCACCGAGGGCCGTCGCAAGTACGCCGGCAAGATTGCCGCTTCGACCGAGACCGACGTGACCCTCGAGCTCGAGGACGGCGAGTCCGTCACCCTCGATTTCTCTGATGTTAAAAAGTGCAAGTTGAAGCCCACCTACGACTTCAAGCCCGCGAAGGAAGGAAAGTAAGATGGCAGCATCCGACATGATGTCCGCCCTGATGGAGCTTTGCCAGGAGAAGCACATCGACCAGCTCTACCTGATCGACCGCCTGGAGCAGTCGCTCGCCAAGAGCTATGCCGAGATCCTGCATCTTGAGTGGGGCGCCAAGGTGACCATCGACCGCACCACCGGCAAGATCTACGTCTACCGCCTGGAGCCGATCGACGATTCCATGGACGAGGAGGGCAACTTCACCGAGTTCGAGGAAATCGACGTCACCCCCAAGAACACGAGCCGCATCGCTGCCCAGCACGCCAAGGCCGAGATCAACGCCATCGTGCGCAACTCCGCCCGCGAGCAGATCTACGAGGAGTTCTCCGGCCGCATCGGTGACCTCATCAGCGGTACCGTGCTGCAGTCCACGCCCGACTTCACGATTGTCAAGATTCGCGAGGGCGTCGAGGCTGAGCTTCCGCACTTCGATCAGCGTCGTTACGAGAACGAGCGCAACGAGCGTCCGATGGGCGAGCGCTACCTGCACAACCAGCACATCAAGGCCGTGATCATCGACGTTCGCGACCCCAACTCCAACCTGCAGCCGGTTCGTGGCGAGCACAGCCGTCCGCCGATTGTCATCTCCCGTACCCACCCCGAGCTCATGCGTCGTCTGTTTGAGCAGGAGGTGCCCGAGATCTATGAGGGCACCGTCCAGATCAAGTCGATCGCCCGCGAGCCCGGCCAGCGCTCCAAGGTCGCCGTCCACTCGCTTGACGACCGTCTGGATCCCGTGGGTGCCTGCGTCGGCCCCAAGGGCAGTCGTGTTCGCGCCGTCGTGGGCGAGCTCCGTGGCGAGCGCGTCGACGTCATCCTGTGGGATGCCGATCCTGCCGTCTACGTCGCCAACGCCCTGTCGCCCGCTAAGGTCACCCGCGTCCTCATCGACGAGGAGAAGGCCTATGCCGGCGTCATCGTGCCCGATGACCAGCTGTCCCTCGCCATCGGCAAGGAGGGCCAGAACGCCCGCCTCGCTGCGCGCCTGACCGGCTGGCACATTGACATCAAGTCCGAGACGCTTGCCGCCGACATCCTCAAGAACGTTCCCGTTCACGAGGAGCCCGCCGCCGACCTGATCGGTGACGAGGAGGACGAGGACGTCCGCCGCTGCGAGTACGTGTCCGAGGACGGCATCCAGTGCCGCAACCAGGCTCGTCCCGGCTCCCGTTTCTGCGGTGTCCACGACACCGACGCCTTCGATGATGCGGAGGACCTGATCTAGCGCGCGGT
Organism: uncultured Collinsella sp.; assembly: GCA_902490445.1. Taxonomy (GTDB): domain Bacteria; phylum Actinomycetota; class Coriobacteriia; order Coriobacteriales; family Coriobacteriaceae; genus Collinsella. The sequence continues at coordinate 10,146 of CABUDZ010000030.1, read as the reverse complement.
CGCGCCGGGCGGGTCCCGGCGCGTCTCCCACGCTCGTTCAGTCTCTAGGCACCCAAGGTGCCAGAAAGGGTAGGTGAAGTCATATGGCAAAAGTCCGTGTGTCCACCCTGGCCAAAGAGTTCGGCATGACCTCCAAGGAACTGATGGGTCATCTCGCCGATATGAAGATTCCCGCTAAGTCCGCTTCCTCCACCTTGGAGGACGCTTATGTCGCTATGGTCCGCAAGCAGCTCGCCTCGGTGATCGAGGCCCGCGCCCAGGAAGTCGAGGCCGCCAAGCAGGCCGAGGAGCAGGCAGCTGCCGCCGAGGAGGCCGCTCGCGCCGCCGAGGCCGAGCGCGAGCGCATCGCTGCCGAGAAGGCACGTGAGGAGGAACGCCGCCAGTTTGCCGCAGCCCAGGCTGCCGAGGAGGCCGCCCGCGCCGAGGCCGAGGCCAAGAAGAAGGCCGAGCAGGAGCGCCTTGCCCGCGAGAAGGAGGAGGCTGCCCGCGAGGCCCAGCGCCGCGCCGTTCCCGCTTCCGACTCCGGTTCGCGCTTCCGTTCGCTGCTCGACCAGATTGCCGCACAGGAGACCGTGCTCAAGGAGAAGAAGGACGCCGAGGACAAGGCCAAGGCCGAGCGCGCCGCCGAGCGCGGTAACCGTCGTGGCGGCAACAACGACCGCCGCGGTGGCCGTCGTAACGATCGCAACGCTTCCGACAACAACTCCGAGCGCAACGCCTCCGAGAGCCGTCCGCACAGCCATCGCACCAACGCCAGCAACAACGTCGCTGCCGGCATGAACTTCCCCAACCCCGATAAGCAGGGCAAGGGCAAGAAGCGCAAGGGCGGTCACAACAACGAAGAGGACCGCTATAGCCGCATGGCTCGCGAGGCCGAGGAGTACAGCCGCGAGAAGGTGCTCGAGGAGGCTCGTGCTGCCGTCGAGGAGGCCTCTCGTGAGTCCACCGGTCGCCGCAAGAAGCGCAAGGAGAAGCGCGAGCGCGAGGCTGCCAAGGCTCAGGAGGAGCGCAAGATAGAGGAGGCGTTGGCCCAGGGCGTGAACCCCGAGGAGCTCGACGCCATCAAGGTCTCCCAGGGCGTTACCGTCCAGGAGCTTGCCGAGGCGCTCGACGTTCCGGCCAACGACATCATCAAGCGCCTGTTCCTGCTGGGTACGCCGCTCACCATGACGCAGTCCATGTCCGACGACCTCGTCGAGCTCGTTGCCGACGACCTGGGCCGTCAGATCAAGATCATCACCCCCGAGGAGGAGAACACCTTCTCGTTCTACGACGATCCCGCCGACCTTAAGCCGCGCGCCCCGGTCGTCACCGTCATGGGCCACGTCGACCACGGCAAGACGAGCCTCCTCGACGCCATCCGTCACACCGGCGTCGCTGCCGGCGAGGCGGGCGGCATTACCCAGGCAATCGGCGCTTCGCAGGTTATGATCAACGACCGCAAGATCACCTTCATCGATACCCCGGGTCACGCCACCTTTACGGCTATGCGTGCCCGTGGTGCCAAGGTGACCGACATCGTCATTCTGATCGTCGCCGCCGACGACGGCGTCATGCCCCAGACGGTCGAGTCGATCAACCACGCCAAGGCTGCCGGCGTACCCATCGTCGTCGCCGTCAACAAGATCGATAAGCCGGGTGCCAACCCCGACCGCGTGCGCCAGGAGCTCACCGAGTACGGTGTCATCCCCGAGGAGTGGGGCGGACAGAACATGTTCGTCAACATCTCGGCGAAGCAGAAGATCGGTATCGACGATCTTCTCGAGACCGTGCTGCTCCAGGCCGATGTACTCGAGCTCAAGGCCAACCCGGACACCTTTGCCTCCGGCAACGTCCTCGAGGCCAAGCTCGACAAGGGCCGCGGCTCGGTCGCTACCGTGCTCGTGACCCGCGGTACCCTGCACGTGGGCGATACGCTGGTCGCCGGCCTCACCTACGGCCGCGTCCGCGCCATGCTCGACCCCAAGGGCCGCACCGTCACCGAGGCCGGTCCCTCCGACGCCGTCGAGATCCTGGGCCTGCAGTCCGTGCCCAACGCCGGTGACGAGTTCCGCGTGTTCGAGGACGAGCGCGAGGCTCGCGCCCTTGCCGACGAGCGTTCGCTCAAGGCCCGTATCGAGGAGCAGAGCCGCGTCAAGCACGTCACGCTCGAGAACCTCTTCGAGACCATTGCAGACGCCGAGGTCAAGGAGCTCAACCTGATCATCAAGGCCGACGTCCAGGGTTCCATCGAGGCCCTTCAGGATTCGCTCGACAAGATGGATCAGTCCGAGGTTCGTATCAACACGATCCACTCCGCCGTTGGTGCCATCAACGAGACCGACGTCGTCCTGGCCGACGCCTCCAACGCCATCATCATCGGCTTTGGTGTCCGTCCCGACGGTAAGGCCCGCTCCGCTGCCGAGCGCGAGGGCGTCGAGATCCGTTGCTACGACGTCATCTACAAGTGCCTCGAGGAACTCGACGCTGCCCGTATCGGCATGCTTAAGCCCACCGAGGTCGAGGTCTCCACGGGTACCGCGACCGTCCTGGACACCTTCAAGGTGCCCAAAGTCGGTATCGCCGCCGGTGTCCGTGTCGAAGAGGGCGAGATCGCCGCGACCGATTCCGTGCGTCTGGTGCGCGACGGCATCGTGGTCTTCAACGGCAAGATCGCCTCGATGCGCCACTACAAGGACGAGGCCAAGAGCCTCAAGAGCGGTTCCGAGGGCGGCATTGGCCTGGAGAACTTCCAGGACATCAAGCCCGGCGACCAGATCGAGGGTTACCGCATCGACCAGGTTGCCCGTACCGAGTAGGGGGTTGCGCTATGAAGCAAACGCAGGCAACCCGTCGTCTGGGCGAGCAGCTTCGCGAGAAGCTCGGTTATATCCTGCTCTTTGAGGTTTCCGATCCGCGTCTTGACCTGGTTACTTTGACCGCGGTCGAGGTCGCGGTGGACCGTTCGTTCGCGCGTGTGTTCGTGTCGTGCGATGCGAGCCGCTACGACGAGGTCATGGAGGCGCTCGCAAGCGCTAAGGGCCGTATTCGCAGCCTGTTGGCTCGCTCGCTCGATTGGCGTGTTACGCCCGAGCTCGATTTTCGCATCGATCGCTCGACCGATGAGGCCGAGCGCATCACGCGTGCGCTGGAAAACGTTCCCGCCACGCTTGCGATCGAAAAGGACGAGGACGGCTATCCGATAGCGGATGCCGCCCAGGAGGCAGCTTTAGATGACTAATTCCGCCGACCTCGCCTCGTGCGAGTCTGCAGATATTCAGCGACGCATCCTCGAGCTCATCGAGGGTGCGTCCTCCATTGCGATTTCGGGACACACTTCTCCCGATGGCGACGCCCTGGGCTCCGTGTTGGGTCTGGGCCTCTCGCTTATGAAGTTTTTCCCTAACAAGGACATTGCCCTGCTGCTGGCAGACGATGATCCGGTTCCGCGCATCTACCGCTTTATGGAAGGCTCCGATCGCCTGGTACCGGCATCTGCGTATACCGGCAATCCGGACCTGTTCATCTCGGTGGACGTGCCGGTCGTCGAGCGTCTCAATAATTCCGCCGAGGTGCTTCGTCGCTCCAAGCATGTGGTGTGCTTCGATCACCATCCGGCGCGCGAGGAGTTTGCCGAGCTCAGCCTGAGGCGCGTCGAAGCTGCAGCCTGCGCCATGATCATCGACCGCTTCTTGGACAATTGCGGCATTGTCGCACGTGATGGCGTTGCGACCTGCCTGCTGTGTGGTTTGGTTACCGATACCGGCCGTTTTCAGTACCAAAACGCCGATGCAGCCGCGTTCCATGCAGCCTCGCGTCTGGTTGCCCACGGTGCCGATCCGGCGCGTGTGGCACTCGAGGTCTACCAGAGCATGCGCGTTGAGTTTTTGCACCTCAAGTCCATCGTTATGGGCCGCATTAAGACGGTGGCCCACGGGCGCGTCGCGTATAGCTACGCGTACCAGAGTGACCTTGAGGCGTGCGGTGTCACCTCGGATGAGTGCGACGGTCTGGTTGACGTGGTGCGCTCGGTGATGGGCGTCGAGGTCTGCCTGTTCCTGAAGGGCATTGAGGGCGATACCAAGGTGCGCGGCAACCTGCGCTCCAAGGGTGACCTCAACGTGTCCGAGATCGCTGCTGCCTTTGGCGGAGGCGGACATCCTGCTGCCGCCGGTTTCTCCAACAACGGAACGATTCTCGAGACGCTCACCGTGGCACTTCCCATGCTGGCCGAACTGGTAGGGGAGGATCCCGCTTCGGTGACCGTCGAGCTTTAACTTTTTGGATGGTACATGGCTCGTCGTACGCCTTCTCAACTGAATATGCTGCTCGCCGTCGATAAGCCGGTGGGCTGCACGTCCCACGATGTGGTTTCGCAATGCCGGCGCGCCCTCCATGAGCGACGCGTCGGCCATGCCGGCACGCTCGACCCCATGGCATCGGGTGTCATGGTGGTGGGTGTGGGCCAGGCCACCCGTCTGCTGGGCATGCTCACGCTCGATACCAAAAGCTATGTCGCCGACATCTCGTTTGGCGCCGAGACCAATACCGATGATGCGGAGGGCGAGGCGGTCCGCACGGTGGCTGTTGCCAACGAGCTCCGCGATCCTGCCTATGCCCGTGAGCGCTTGGCCGCTATGCTGGGTCCGCAGATGCAGGTGCCGCCGGCGTTTTCGGCTATCTCGGTCAATGGCGTTCGCGCCTACAAGTCTGCTCGCGAGGGCAATGCGGTGGACCTACCTCCGCGCCCCGTCGAGGTCTATGCCGCCGACCTGATCGCCGTGGGAGGCGAAGGTGATACGTGTGTGTGGACCGTGGCGTTCTCAGTGAGCAAGGGTACCTATATCCGTGCGCTCGCTCGCGATTTGGGCCGCGCCTGCGAGAGCGCCGCGCACATTTCCGCGCTGCGCCGCACGGCCTCCGGTGTTGTTTCCATTGGCGCTTGTCATGCGGTCGAGGAGCTTTCTCCCGAGTCCGCGGCTGGCTTTGCCCTGGATCCCATTGCGGCCTTGGGCGCCACGCGTGTTGACTTGCCGGGCAATCTTGCCGACGACCTGCTCTACGGCCGACGCATTCCCGTTGAGCGTGCGCTTGCCGATTTCGATTCCGCGAAGGCGCCTTTTGCGTTGGTGCTCGATGGGGGACTCAAGGCGCTTGCCCGCATTGAGAGTGGCCGCTTTGTCATGGAGCACGTGTTTCCGCAGGCAATCGGCGGTGTTCGATGATGTTGTCCGCTCGTGAGCTCGCGCGTATCTTTTTCGAGGGCGAGTCGGACGAGGCCCGCATCGTCACTGCCGATGCGTTTGATGAGTGCGAGCACTTGGGTGCTGCATCGATTGCCATCGGCGTGTTCGATGGCGTTCACCGTGGACACCGGGAACTCATCGAAGCGCTTGTCCGTGATGCCCGTGCCCATGACTGCAAGGCTGTCGTGGTCACTTTCGATCCCGATCCGGACGTTGTGGTGAGTCCTTCGCCCGCTCAAAAATTGATGACGACGGCCGACCGTCTACATGCCCTGGCTCAAACCGGGGTCGATGCGGTGGTGGCCGTTCCCTTTACGCCTGAGGTTGCGGCGCTTGACCATGTTGATTTTCTCTCGCTGGTGTCGCGTCTGGTCGACATTCGATCGATTCGCGTTGGCAGCGACTTTAGGCTGGGTCGTGGCGGTGCTTCTGGTGTTGCCGAGATGCGCGCCTGGGGTGCCGAGCGCGGCGTTGACGTATACGGGCACGACTTGCTTTGCGAGGGCGGTGAGGCCATTTGCGCCACCCGCATTCGTCATGAGCTGGGACAGGGCCATGTGGAGCTTGCTGCTGAGTTGCTCGGCCGCCCGTATATGGTGCGCGGCGGTGTTATTCGCGGCCGTCACGAGGGTTCTGGCATGGGCTTTCCCACGGCAAACCTACATGTTCCCGACGGCATTCAGGTGCCTGCCGATGGCGTGTATGAGGGCCTGGTGCTGGTCAACGACATCGTGTGGCCCGCTGCCGTTAACGTCGGACTGCCGCCGACGTATGCTGACGATGCGGCATCTGCGCATCTCGAGGCCAATTTGATTGGTTATACGGGCGACCTGTATGGCGCTTCCGTTTCGCTGGCGTTTACGCGCTGGCTGCGTCCGTCGCGCGTGTTCGATTCGCTGGATGAGTTGATCGCGACCGTCGAGGGTAATATCGAAGATATTCGTCACAACTTGGGCGAGCAGGGGGTGAGCGTCCGTGATTAGCGATGAGGAAAAAGACCAGGTCCGCGCTGCGTCCGACCTAGTTGCCATCGTGCAGGAAACGGTTGAGCTCAAGCCCCGCGGCCATGAGTTTTGGGGCTGCTGCCCCTTTCATGGCGAAAAGACGCCGTCCTTCCACATAATCCCTGCCACGCAGGTGTGGCATTGCTTTGGCTGCGGCGAAGGCGGCGATGTCTTCACCTATATCATGAAGCGCGAGAACCTGAGCTTTCCCGAGTCAATCCGATATTTGGCCGATCGCGCGGGTATTGAGCTGCATGACACCGGAGATCGCCGCGAGCGCGGTACCAAGCGTGCCCGAATCTACGATCTGTGCGCCGAGGCCGCCCAGTTCTACCACACCATGCTTATGCGCGGTAAGGACGGCCGTCCGCGCGAGTACTTTGCCAGCCGCGGCATGGGTGGCGACGTCTGCCGCCGCTACTGCCTGGGCTTTGCGCCTGGCCGCAACGCGCTGGTGTCGCACCTGTCCCAGGCGGGTTTTACCCCGCAGGAGATGATCGATGCCAACGTTGCCGTGAGCCGCGGGCGCGGGCAGCTTGCCGACCGCTTCTACGACCGCGTGATGTTCCCCATCTTTGACGAGCAGGGTCACAACATTGCCTTTGGTGGTCGCATCATGGGTGACGGCCAACCCAAGTACCTCAATACCGCCGAAACGAGCGTGTTTCATAAAAAGCGAAACCTCTACGGCTTTAATTGGGCCAAGGAGTTTATCGTCGCGCAGGATACCGCCATCGTGGTGGAGGGCTATACCGACTGCATCGCCTGTTGGGAAGTGGGGATTAAAAACGTTGTCGCCACGCTGGGCACCGCGCTCACGGAGCATCACGTCAAGACGCTCACCCGCTTTGCCAAGCGCATCGTGTATATGTTTGACGGCGATGCTGCCGGTCAAAAGGCCGCTCGCCGTGCGATTCAGTTTATCGAGCAGGATTCTATGGACCTGCGCTGCGTGGTACTGCCCGACGGTAACGATCCCATGGAGTTCATCACGGCGCACGGCGGAGGGGAGCTGCAGAAACGCATTGACGCCGCGGAGCCGCTCATGGACTTCGTGTACCGTTCGCTTCAGGAGTCGAGCGACATCTCCACGCCGGGCGGTCGCGCCAAGGCGCTGGAGGATGCGCTGACGCTTATCTATCCGCTGCGCGACAGCTATATGATCGACACGTACTTTATTCAAATTGCCGACCTGTTGGGTTTGGATCTGGAGACAGTTCGTGCGAGCTCGGGCCGTGTGTTTCGCGATGTCGCCAAGCGCGAGGATGCCGAGCGCCGCCGCGAACAGAACTATGAGCGCCAGCGGGCGCAGGCTGAGCGGTCCGGTAGCGCGGGCGGTCGGGCGTCGGGTTCTCGCGATGCCGGTCGCGGTGCTTGGGCGTCGGGCGCGACGCCGGCAGTAGCGGCGCCGGTCGAGGAAGAGCCGTACGACTATGTCCCGCTCGATGCCTACGGTGCCGCGCCCGTGGAGGTCGTCGACGACCTGCCGCCGATCGACGTGCCTGATGGTATGGGTGCTGCACCTGTGACTGATGGTTCGGGCGCTCCGGCTGCGGCGGCGCCGATGGTTCTTACTGATCTTGAGCGTAAGTCCTTGGCAGGGGAGCGTGAGCTGCTGACCATGCTCACGAGCTACCCCGACCTGTTCCGCACGTATGCCGACCGCATCTGCTCTATCGAGTGGGTTGACCCACGTCACGAGTCCATCGCATGGGCCGTTCTGGCAACTCCGCCGGGAACCGATCCTGCAGCCTGCATGGATGCGGCGCGCTCGGTGTGTCCCGAGGCGGCAACGCTTGTGAGTGCCGGGCGCATCTCGGCGACGAGCAAGCACCCCACCGAGACGAACATCGTGTTTATGCTCGATACGCTCGAGCTCTACACCATCAAGCGCCGCATGCGTGCCGCACAGGCCAAGCTGCGCCAGGACCGTTCGCTCGACGATGAGGCCCGTCGCGCGCTGACCGTGCAGGCCGCGCAGGATTCGCAGCGTCAACGCGAACTGCAAAAGTCGATCGGCGGCGTGGCGGACCCGTTCCGTTTGATCGGTCTGGAGGCCGCAGGCACCGAACAGGCCTAGATGTTGTGGTCAACCAGCGTATTTTTGCCTATATCCAGTCCTCTTTTTGGGTATAGACGTCAATGTGTGTGCTAAAGTATTGAGTCCTGTGGACTATGAAGGGAGAATCTGTGCCAAAAAAGACTGAGAGCACGGGTACTGGGCTGGAATCCTACGTTGCAAAGCTCATGGGCAACGGCTCAAACAGGACTTCGGTAACCGAGGACGAGATTCAGGTCGCCCTGAAGGATATCGATGTTTCTGACGAGCAGCTCACCGCGGTGTATTCCGCGCTGCGCAACAGCGGCATCCAGATTATCTCCGCGAGCGGTAACGACGACGCCCCCATGGACGTCGACGATGACGATAACGATACCGATACTGACGATTTCGATGATGACGACGAGCACGATTCCGGCTCGCTTGACGATCACGAGCTCAAGATGGCCCGTCAGGCCGATGCCGAGATGGGTTCTTCCAAGAGCAAGAAGAAGCGCACCGTGCGCACGTCCCGTTCACGCTCCCGCGTGCGTGGCATCGATGCCTCCACGGTGATGCTGACCGGCGACCCGGTTCGTATGTACCTCAAGGAGATCGGCAAGGTCGACCTGCTGACCGCCTCCGAAGAGGTCGATCTGGCCATGAAGATCGAGGCCGGTCTCGAGGCCACCGAGAAGCTCGAGGCTGCCGATGCCGGCGAGCTCGAGCTCACGCGTGCCGAGATGCGTCGTCTTACGCGCATTGAGAACGTGGGCCTCGAAGCCAAGCAGGCACTCATCAGCGCAAACCTGCGTCTGGTTGTCTCCATCGCCAAGCGCTATGTCGGCCGCGGCATGCTGTTCCTGGACCTGATCCAAGAGGGCAACCTCGGTCTGATTCGCGCCGTCGAGAAGTTCGACTACCAGAAGGGCTTCAAGTTCTCCACGTACGCCACGTGGTGGATCCGTCAGGCCATTACGCGCGCTATCGCCGACCAGGCCCGTACCATCCGTATTCCCGTGCATATGGTCGAGACTATCAACAAGCTCGTCCGCGTGCAGCGCCAGCTCCTTCAGGACCTGGGTCGCGACCCGACCCCCGAGGAGATCGGTGCCGAGATGGACATGAGCGCCGACCGCGTCCGCGAGATCCAGAAGATCTCGCAGGAGCCCGTGTCGCTCGAGACCCCCATCGGCGAGGAAGAGGATTCCCAGCTGGGCGACTTCATCGAGGACTCCCAGGCAATCGTTCCGCCCGATGCCGCCAGCTTCTCCATGCTGCAGGAGCAGCTCACTCAGGTGCTCGACTCGCTTGCCGATCGTGAGCGCAAGGTTATCGAGCTGCGCTTTGGCCTTGTCGACGGACATCCCCGTACGCTCGAGGAAGTCGGCCGCGAGTTTGGCGTCACGCGCGAGCGTATCCGCCAGATCGAGTCCAAGACCTTGGCCAAGCTCCGCCACCCCAGCCGCAGCAGCAAGCTCAAAGACTATATCGAGTCTTAGGGTTACGGCGTTCTTCCGAACGCCGTAACTGGCCGACGCTGCAAACCCGCCAGAGCGGCAATCTGCCTTTCAACTTCGGCGGCATGACCAAAAGGTCAATGCCGCCTCGTTTCAAGGCACCTTGCTCGCTCTGGCGGGTTTTCGCTGTCCGTCCTCTATCTGCGGCGTTGCTATGGCTGTCAGTTGTGCGACAGTTTGGGGGTGGTTATTGGGGACAGACTTAAATGAGTAGCTTTGGTCGGTACTTAGGGACGTTCCTTTTCTGCCGGCACTTTGGGACACTCCTTGTCTAGTCATTCAAGAACGTCCCCAATGACTAGGTGGTTGATTTCCGATCTCAGCCGAACACATTGAGCAAATAGGCCGTTCCCGCACCT
>CABUDZ010000029.1 GCA_902490445.1 uncultured Collinsella sp. | reverse complement strand
TCATGATGTCGCTCGCGACGCGGCCGTAGTCGCCCGAGCTCCAGCGAACCTCGGGCATCATGGAACGTGGAACGTCAAAGAGTGCCAGCAGGTCGTCGTCCCAATCGAGCGTATGGATATTAAAGAGTGCCGTGCGGCTGGCATTGGTGTAGTCGGTGGCAAAGACCTGGCCGCCGGTGAGGTTGTAGATGAGCCAGGTGTCGATGGTGCCAAACATGAGGTCGCCCGCCGCCGCGCTTTCGCGTGCGCCGTCGACGTTGTCGAGAATCCACTGCACCTTGGAGGCCGAGAAATACGGGTCGAGCGTGAGTCCCGTGCGGGAGCGCACCAGCCCTTCTGCGCCCTGCTCGACAAGCTCGTCGATCAGAGGTGCGGTACGGCGGCACTGCCATACGATAGCGTTATAGATCGGCTGACCGCTCACGCGATCCCAGACCACCGTGGTCTCGCGCTGGTTGGAGATGCCGATGGCAGCAATGCGGTCGGAGTGGATACCGCTCTTAAACTGGACTTCCATCATGACGGCGATCTGGCTAGCAAGGACCGCCATGGGGTCTTGCTCCACCCAGCCGGGACGCGGGAAGCTGGTTTTGACGCTGCGACGTGCCTGCGCGACGATGCATCCGTACTCGTCGACGATGGTCGCAAGTACCGAGGTGGTGCCGCAGTCGAGCGCCATGATGTAGGAACCGCCAAAGTCAAACGAGGCATCTTCCATGCCCAGGCTGCCCAGATTCAACGACATCGCTTAAACCTTTCTATTGCATCGGGTCGGACAGGACCCGTTCGATCTCTGATGCGGGAAGTGCGCCTTGGCGCAGGAGCTGGAGCTCGCCGTGCTGAAACGACACGATGGTCGAGGCGTCGCGACACGGGGTCTCACCGGCGTCGACGGCAACATCGACCCCCTCCAGGATGCGACCCTCCACCGTGATAAAACTTGCCGGCGCGGGCGCGCCATGCGTGTTGGCGCTGGTGCAGGCAAGGGGGCTGCCACAGGCGCGAATGAGCGCCTGCACCACGGGCGAGGCCGAAGCGCGAAGTGCCACCGTGTCGTCGGCAGCGCGCATAAAGGTCGGCACGCAGGGGGCTGCCTTGACCACGATAGTCAGGGCTCCCGGCCAGCATCGTCGCGCGAGTATGCGGGCATCTTCCGGGATATCCACGCCATAGCGGTCGAGTGCTTCGACGCCATCGACCAGCCAAGCGACGGTTTGCGTGAGTTCACGTTGCTTGAGAGTGAAGATACGGCGATAGCCGGTGCCGAGCGCAGGAACTGCGGCGCCATTGACGGCAGCCTGCGGATCGCGCGGCCACGATGGGAATTCGCTTGTATCTTGGGGCACGGCGTCCGAGAAGGCGTTGACTGCCACGGCGACACCGTAGACGGTCTCGGTCGGGATCAAAGCCAGGCCGCCGCGGCCGAGCACCTCGGCCGTGCGCTCGACGGCAAGCCGATGCGGCTCGCGCGTTCCCTCGTATACCCGATAGACCGTCTGCATGTGTATGCCAGCCCCTTACGCTCTGGTGCAAGTTTGTTTACTGTGGGGCATTCTCGCACGAAACGTTCAACCTATTTGCCCAGAGCGCATGTTGGTTTGGTGAGCGGCTCTAGTAGTCGGTGAAAGTGAGGGGGTTATTGGACGGCTACGAACTTCTTTGGCCTGCCGGCGTGGCGTTCTTGGGCGGCGTAGCGCTCGATGCTGTCTATCGTTATCATCCGACGGCCGTCGACGAGTTCAACATCGAGCTTTCCGGCTTTGACCAGCGCGGTAATCCGCGGAGCGGAGACTTTGAGGTCCAGCGCTGCGTCTTTAAATGTTCGGCACGCCGCTTCCCGAGCGTCCTCGTGGTCGATTTCGACTGAAAGGGCCACGACCTCGGCCGAGCGTTCGTACCCTGCCGGAGTCAAACCGTTGTTGAGGTCGTCGGCCAAAAACGCCATCAGTGCCTCGGTAGCATGGGCAATCGCTTCTTCGCGCGTATCGCCATCGGCAAAGGCGCCGGGAATCTGCGGGAAGCTAGCGCAGTAACCGTCGTCTTCTTTTATGAGAACGCAGTCATAGGTAAATCGCTGCCTCATTTTGCCTCCAACTACCATCCAGCTTGGCGACGAATACTTGCCCACATGCCCTTCTTTGGTCGATCACCACCAGAGCCGTTCACGGTGACAACACGGTCACCAGAAACATACTTAGCATGACTACCGACTTGCGCGACCTTCACGAATCCATCGTGCTTGAGTAGGGCAATGATTTCCCGAAAGGTAGGAGGTTGCATGGGCCGACCTCTTTCAGCCGTCCTAATTATAAACTAATTTATAATTGTTGCTAACCAGTTAATAAATATTACTGGCGCTGCTTGGGCTCGGTGACGATGGCTCGGACGATGCGGGGGCGATCGGTAAGGTCATGGACGATACGCACGTCCGAAAGGCCTGCCTGGCGACAGAGCTCGGCCGCGGCATCGAGGGTACCCTCGTAGAGCTCGCAGGCAAACAGGCCGCCGGCGCGCAGCATGTAAGGCGCCGCGTTGAGCAGGCGGCGGAAGATATCGAGGCCGTCGGCGCCGCCCTCGAGCGCCAGGTCGGGCTCAAAGTCCTTGACCTCGTGCGGCAGCGAGCGCATGACGGCGGTCGGGATGTAAGGCGGGTTGGAGACGAGTACGTCAAAGGTGCCCCACTCTTCACGGGGAATGGAACTCACCAGGTTCGTGAGGCTGAAGGCGACCTCATCGGACGTGAGGCCAAGCGCATCGCGGTTTTTGGTAGCAAGGTCGATGGCGCGCGGCTCGATATCGGTAGCAGTGCAGGTGACGTGGCCGCGACGCTCCCAGGCGATCGAGAGCGAGATACAGCCCGTGCCGCAGCCGACCTCGAGAACGCGGGCAGTGCGGGGCTCGGCTGGGGCAGGCGCAGCGGCATCCTGAGCTGAAACCGTCTCCTGGTCGGCACCCTCGATGGCGATGCCGTATTCGTCGAGCTCGGGCTCGGTGGCTTCCGCGGCTTCGGCTTCTGCTGCTTGCGCGGCGGCTTCCTCGGCCTCGCGATCGGCAAGCTCCTCGGCATAGGCGCGGCTACCGAGCACGTCGCTACCCAGCGCAGCCTCATCGGCGGCCGTCAGGTTGGCAGCACGGCGCTCGGCGGTCGCGCGTTCGTCGGCCAGCGCCGCCTCGGCTTTGCGGGCCTGCTCGACCTCATCGTTCCAAGGCAGCTCAACACGCTGACGGGCAGCGGCCTCGGGGCTCAGCACCTCGGTATCCAGATAGTTCAGGACTTCTTCGACGAGCATCTCGGTCTCGGGGCGCGGGATGAGCACGCCGGGGGCGCACGCGACGTCGATCATGCGAAACTGCGTGCTGCCGGTGATGTACTGCAGCGGCTCGCCTTTGGCGCGACGAACGACGGCCGCGTGCATGGTCTCGAGCTGGGCCGCGTTAAGCGTCTCGTCCATGCGCATATACAAGTCGATACGCGCCAGGCCCGTGGCCGCGCACAGCAGCCACTCGGCAGAAAGACGGGGATGCTCCTCGCCGCGCTCGGCCAGGTACTCCTTGGTCCACTCGAGACAACGCTTGATGGTCCAGATCTCGTTTGCCATGGGGCCCTCCCCTCTTAAGCGCCGGGCGGCGCGCGAATGTCGGAGCAGATTGTAAGCGAGGCCAGCGCTTGGCAAGGGACGATTGAAGGCGATTATCGAGAATCAGCCCAGAATTTTGCACCGGGCTCGCTCAAAGTGTTCATTCGCCGACGTCTAGATTTGCATTCGTCAAGCTTTTGGCAAGGTTGCCCCAAAACTGACCAATATCTAACCAAATACTTGCCACATCGCTTGACGCGCGACGCACCAAAAAGGGCCCCGCAACTTCTTGGACGATTTTTTGAGCATTATTTTCGGTAGCGGATAGATATCGTTAATTGCTTTTAGCAGGCAAGCAGCTCAAAGGCCATCAGAACCGATTGAATAACATCTCAAAGCAATGTGCCCAATGACTCCCTACGGATCATTTGACAACCAAGGAAACGCCGATGTTTTGGCAATGCCAGCGAGCGACGTCCAGAGCGAACAAGTTGGCATGAAAAAGGCAAGGCATAGACTTTCTGGTCATGCCTTGCCTTTTGAATGACAAATTGTCGCACTGGGCGGCGCGCAGCGTCGGCCGGTCCGCCGTTCGGTAGAACGGCGGAACCTAAACGGCCTGTGCCAGCTTCTCGGCTCGCTCGGCGGCGGCGAGCGCCTCGATGACGGTGCCGAGCTGATCGCCCAGAAGGACGCCGTTGTAGGTGGAGTTGAAACCGATGCGGTGATCGGTCACGCGGTCCTGGGGCTGGTTGTAGGTACGGATCTTCTCGGAACGGTTGCCGTGGCCGATCTGGCTCTGGCGCTCGGCACCGAGCTCAGCCTGCTGCTTCTCGAGCTCCATCTCGTACAGACGGGCGCGCAGCATCTGCATGCAGACTTCGCGGTTCTGGATCTGAGAGCGCTGTTCCTGCGACTGCACCACGGTGTTGGTGGGCAGGTGGGTGATGCGCACGGCGGAATACGTGGTGTTAACGCACTGACCGCCAGGGCCGGAGGCGCAGTAGGTGTCGATGCGCAGGTCGGACTGGTTGATCTGGACGTCGATTTCCTCGGCCTCGGGAAGTACGGCGACGGTCGCCGTGGAGGTCTGGATACGGCCCTGGGACTCGGTCTTGGGAACGCGCTGGACGCGATGCACGCCGGACTCGAACTTCATGACGGAGTAGACGCGGTCGCCCTCGACCTTGAACTCGATGGACTTAAAGCCGCCGGCCTCGCTAGGGCTGGAGTCGAGCACGGTGGTCTTCCAGCCGCGCGACTCGCAGAAGCGCTGGTACATCTTGTACAGGTCGCCGGCGAAGATGGCGGCCTCGTCGCCACCGGCGGCGGAGCGAATCTCGACGATGGTGTTCTTGTCGTCGTTGAGGTCGCTCGGGATGAGCATGTACTTAATGTCTTCCTCGAGCTGGGGAAGCTTCTCCTCGTTCTCGGAGATGTCCATCTGGAGCATCTCCTTCTCGTCCGCGTCGGTCGTGTCGCGGAGCATCTCCTTGGCGGCCTCGATGTCATCGAGCGCACCGATGTACTCGCGCGAAGCGGCGATGAGGTCGGACTGGTGCGCGTACTCCTTGTTGAGACGCGTGAACTCCTTAATATCGGAGGCGACGGCCGGGTCGGAGAGCTTCTTCTCGAGCTCCTCGTAGGCCTTGATGATCTTTTCGAGCTTGTCGCGCATGGCGGGACTCCTTTATATGCGTGAAGGTGAAAATCGGCAGAATTGATGGGGCGCGGGGCGCCGATGCGGGGGTAAGCCCGGCTAGAGCATGTCGATCTTCAGATACATGCGCATCCCTTCGCGTGTGGGGTACATAGTTGCGATCTAACCCATACATGATAGCGTGCGCAGGCAAACCTGCATATAACCCGCACGGAATGAGTGGACGTAGCCGTTGGGTACGTTCCTTAACGACTAGTCGTTTAAGAGCGCCCCCAACGGCTAACAAAGGGGCTGTCGCTTTGTCAGATTCTAGAGCGTGTGGAGTAGGGCGATGAGGAAGCGTACGCCCTGGAGGTAGGCGCGGCGGGTGATGCGCTCGTTAGTGCCATGGACGCCGCGGTCGCACTCGTCATCGTCGACCACAAAGGCCGAGAAGCGAATGCACTCGGGGCAAATGCGCTGGTAGTTGGCAGCATCGGTGGCGCCAATCACGGTTGAGGGGACGATGCTGACAGGAACCCCGCCCGCCGCCGATGATCCGTTTTCCTCCGTCCCCAAAGGATCACGGAAATAGCGGGCGGCGATGGTGCGGACGGCCTCGAGCCCCGGCCCGCCGACACGCGGGGACGGCGAGGGCTCGGAGCTGCCGGGGCCGAGTTCGACCTCCACGCGCCCGGCAAGGCCCGCCGCGGCAACGGCCTCGCGGCAGCGAGTAGCGACATCGGCCACGCCCGTGCCCTCGAGCATGCGGAAGTTGATATTGGCCCACATATCCTGCGGCATCACGTTAGCGCCGGTGCTATCGCCCTCGATTTGGGTCGGCGCGCAGGTAGTGGTCACGAGCGGATAGAGTTTTTTGCTGGCGAGGCACTCGCACACGATGGTGTCCTTGTTGGAGGCAATCTCGTCGGCCGTGCAGAGCCCCAGCTCGACAAGCTGTGCGGCAAGCAGATCGGTCACACGCGTCGGCCACTCGATATCGCAGATTGCGGCGATAGCGCGGCTCAGTACCTCGAGCGATGTGCCACCGTAGGGGTTTGACGAATGCCCTCCCTCACTCTTCGTCTTGAGCACAATATCGGCGTAGCCCTTCTCGGCAAGGTCGGCATGCATAAGCCAGCCCTCGCCCGCGCCGTACTCGGCAGCCGAAACAATACGGTAGTCACCCTCGTCGAGCAGGTATTCAAGTTCAATACCGCGCTCCTCGAGCACGCGACCGATCGCCCCCGCGCCGTACTGCGTGGTTTCCTCGTCCTGGCCAAAAGCCAGCAGCAGGGTGCGCTCGTGCTCCCAGCCGTGCACCAACGCATACTCAACCGCCTCGAGAATACCTGCGACCTGGTCTTTCATGTCGATAGCGCCGCGACCCCAAATGTAGGTGTCGTCCACCTGTCCGCTAAAGGGAGCATGCGTCCAGTCGGCCTCGGTGCCCGGCACCACGGGGACCACGTCCATGTGGCCCATGAGCATAACGGGCTTAAGAGCCGGATCGCTGCCGGCAAGCGCCACCAGCAGCGAATGGCCGATAAGCTCGACCTCGCCCGCCGCAAACACGTGCGGCCAGGCCTGCTGCATATAGGCGCGCAGGTCGTCGAAGGGCTGCCAGTCCACCGCCTCGGCATCCATGCTCGAGACGGTCGGAAACGACAGCACGCGGCCCAGGCGCTCGCACGCGCCGGCCTCATCCAGATCGGCAAAATCATCCTCATGCGCAAAGAAGCGCCAAACCTCGGCCATGACATCCTTTCGATTGTGATGACGAGGGCCGCCCCACCGGAGCGGCCCTGCCACATAAGCGTTTGCGATCGGTTATTTGTCCTCGAGATAACGCGAGAGGAACTCGAGGGTGCGCTGGTGCTTGGGATTGCCAAAGAGCTCGGCCGGCGCGGCGTCCTCGAGCACCACGCCCTTGTCCATAAAGACCACGCGGTCGGACACCGTGCGGGCAAAGGCCATCTCGTGCGTGACGACGACCATGGTCATGCCGTCGGCAGCGAGGTTGTGCATGACCTCGAGCACCTCTCCCACGATCTCGGGGTCGAGTGCGGAGGTCGGCTCGTCAAACAGCATGATCTGCGGATTCATGCACAGGGCGCGGGCGATGGCGACGCGCTGCTTTTGGCCGCCCGAAAGCCTGCCCACGGCGGCGTGCGCGAACTTTTCGAGTCCCACGCTGGTCAGATGCTCCATCGCGACCTTCTCGGCCTCGGCCTTGCTCATCTTTTTGAGCGTGACGGGCGCAAGCGTGCAGTTGTCGAGCACATCCATGTTGTTGAATAGGTTGAAGCCCTGGAACACCATGCCGATGTCCTCACGCAGTTTGTTAATGTTGCAGCGCTCGGCCGTAAGATCCTGGCCGTGGAACCAGATGTGGCCCGCGTCCGGAGTCTCGAGCAGGTTAAGGCAGCGCAGAAACGTCGACTTGCCCGAGCCTGAGGCGCCGATGATGGTGACGACCTCGCCGGGATTGATGGACAGATCGATGCCCTTGAGCACCTCGAGTGAGCCAAAGCTCTTGCGCAGGCCCTCGACGCGGATAAGCGGCTCGCAAGCGTCTGCAACCGCGGAGTTATTCTGAGTCATGGTTGCTCCTCCTAGTTAGAGCTCGGCAGCGTCTGGGGCGCCTCGGCACCCAGACGGCGACCAAAGGCCTCGAGCAGGCGGCCTGCCACGAACGTCAGGATCAGGTAGACCACGAGCGCTACGCAGTAGACCTCCATCTGGCGGTAGTACACGCCGGCGACGGTGGTGGTGGCGTACATGAGGTCGAACACGCCGATGACCGAGAGCACCGACGAGTCCTTGATGTTGATGATGAGCTCGTTGGTGAGCGCCGGGATCGCGTTTTTAATGCCCTGGGGAAACACGACTTTGCGCATGGCCTGCCACTGCGACAGACCCAGCGAGCGCGCTGCCTCGGCCTGACCGGGGTCGATCGACTCGATGCCGCCGCGCAGGACCTCCATCATGTAGGCAGTAGAGTTGAGCGAGATGGTGACGAGGCCCGCGGTAAAGGTACTCCAGATCTGGTTGGCCTGGGCGGTCTCGAAGCCCATGCTGCGCAGAACGGTAAAGCCCGCGTAATAGATGAGCAAGCCCTGGACCATCATGGGCGTGCCGCGCACGACGGTGGAATAGACGGTCGCAAAGCCTCGGCCAATACTCTTAAAGAAGCGCACCAGGTCATTGTCGACGCGATCGAAGGTCTGGGTGCGCAAGAATACAAAGAGCAGCGCCAAGAAGAAGGCGATGACGGTGCCGAAGGTGGCAAGCGCGATGGTGATCTCGATGCCGCGGATAAAGAAGTCGCTGCTCTTGTAGGTCATGTAGACCAAGCTCGACAGAAAGTCGCTGGGATTGGAGTCCGAGACAATGCTCACCTGCACCAGGTCGACAAACGACATGACGCAGCGGTCGATAAAGAAGATTGCCGCGATGGCGACCACGACATAGCTGCCCAGGCGCGCGCCGCGACGGAAGCGCTCGGATGCGAACGGCGACGTTTCGCGATAGTCGCTCCAGTGCATGAGCTTGGTGACCAACGCCGCCGCCGACACGACGAGCCAGGCCCAAAGAATCGCCCAAAGGCAATCCTGGAAGATACCGGTGGGGGCCAAGAAGCTCAGCGGCGTGGGGTTGCGCTGGCTAAACGCCAGACCGAGCGCCGCGATAACGCTCGTGCCCAGGTACACATAACGGTGGTCGGCCTTGATAAAGGAGGCCAGACGATTGACTGTTTTCATGCTGCCTCCCTATGCCGGCTGACGGTCGAGGCACGCGTCCCACATCTGGTCGCGCTCCTCCTGGCTGATGCCCTTGAGCGTCTTATCGATAAGTTTGAGCAGCTTGTCCGAGCCCTTGCGGCAGCCGACGTTTGTCGTAACCTCCTGCTTAAAGCCCTCGCCCTCCGCAAAGCGAATGGGCACGATGCCCGGGTTTTGGGCCATATAGCCCTTCTCGTTCTCGGTGTTGTAGGTCACGGCGTCACAAGTGCCCTGCAGCAGGTTCGAGAACACCGTGGGTACCGAATCGACCGGATTTTTGTGGACGACGCCCGGAATCTCGTCGATGACGGTGTCGAGCATCGTGTCCTTTTGGCCGAGCACCGTGGCGCCGCTAAAGTCGCTGAGCTTGGTCGCGTTTTGGTAGGGCGAGCCCTCTTTTACGAACAGGCCAAAATAGCCGATAAAATACGGCTTGGAAAAGCCGACGGACTCCTCGCGCTCGGGCGTGGCGCTCATGCCGGCGATGATGAGGTCGATCTGGCCGTTGTTAAGCGAATCGATAAGGCCCGAGAAGCTCTGCTTGACGGCAACGGGCTCGCCGCCGAGGGCCTTGCAGACGATCTTGGCGATCTGCACGTCGTAGCCGTCGGCATAGGCGCCCTGCACGTTGTCGATGGGAATGGTGAACTCGCTGGCCTCGGAAACCTGCCAGTTGTACGGGGCGTAGGCCGCCTCCATGCCAATGCGGATCTTATCCTTGCCGATAACGGAATCGGACAGGTCATCGCGACCGCCGCCCGTCGTGGGCTGGACCACCTTGAGTGTGGACGGGCGCTGGCAGCCGGCAAGCGCGCCGGCGACGACAGAAGCGCTCGCAGCGAGAGCGCTACCCAAAAAGATGCGACGGCTGCATACCGGCTGTGGATGCGCGTCGCGTTGATGGGGAGAATGCATAATCTGCCTTCCCTGTTGAATCGTATGCTGACGACTTAACAGGATATACGCCAGCGACCAGCAGCGCAGCACAAGCTCGAAAAATTAATAGACACACGGTAGTCATTGGGAGCGTCGATGTTTTGGCAATGCCAGCGGGCGCCACCCAGAGCGAACAAGTTAGCATGAAAAAGGCAAGGCATAGACCTTCTGGTCATGCCTTGCCTTTTGAATGACAAATTGTCGCTCTGGGTGGCGCGCAGCGTCGACCGGTCCGTCGTTCGTTAGAACGGCGGAACCTCTAGAGCAGGGTAACGCTAAAGCTGCGAACGTCCGTCTCACCCGGTGCCAAGGTAATGGTGTTGACCTTGTGCTCAAAGACGTCGTCCTCGGTGTCCATGGTGGTGTGGCCGGTCCAGGGCTCGAGCGCCACAAACGGGGCGTCGTTGGCGGCAGACCACACGCCGATGTACTTAAAGCCCTCAAAGTCGATCTTGACGCCGTGGCCCGACTTGCGGCCGCGCAGCGTGAGCGTGGAACCCGGGACATCGGTGAACATGATGGCATCGTTATCGAAGCTGCGGTGCGTGATGGGCAGCACGTCCGAGTTATCGGGAGCCTTGTAGCTGCCCTCGAACGTCATAAGACCGTCGGGCGTGATGATGGGGGCCTCGTTAGTCCAAGCCTCGGTAAACGCCAGCTCGTAATCCTCGAACGCCTCGTCTTCGGCACCGGGGGCGGGCACGTTGAATGCAGGATGACCGCCCACCGAGAACGGCAGGGCCACGTCGCCGGTGTTGGTGACGGCAAAGGTCTGCGTGAGCGTGGCGTCGCCGGTCAGGGCATAGGTCATGTTGAGCTTAAAGTGGAACGGGAACGCCTTGAGCAACTCGGGCGTGTCAGTGATCTCGTACGTTACCGAGGAGCCATCCTCCGAAACCTCGACCAACTTGTGCTCGACGATGCGAGCGAGTCCATGGCGCGGCATCTCGCAGGTGCCGGCCGCAGATGTCGCCATGTTGTTGCGCAGCGATCCCACGATGGGGAACAGGATAGGCGCATGCTTGCCCCAAAAGGCCGGGTCGCCCTGCCACAGATACTCGTTGCCGTTGAGGGCAAGGCTCGTGAGCTGGGCGCCCATGGAATCGATGGCCGCGGTGAGGCCGCCGCGCTTGATGGTAGTGACGGTGGACATGCTACTTCCTCCAATAGTAAACAACGGTGTCGAGGGCTATTGTCCCACTCTTGGCGGCGGGGTTGAGCGACAGGTGCAGTTATTGAGCAATAGCGTAAAGGTCAAACCCGCCCTGCGGCGTGCTATCGACCGTATCGGGCGCCTGTGAATTAAAACTCACCGGAACCATGCGCTTTGAGGCACGGTAACGCGTGCCGTCGGTGGCGACGGGCGGCTCATCGACCGTGAGCTCGTAGTCGCCGGGCTTGAGCTCGATGCCGTCACCTTCGGAATTGACGTATTGGTACTCGTCGATCGCTTGCCCCTTGAGCGTGCGACCCACGATATGGACGAGCATCTGGCTGTCGCCGCGCGCGGTGTCCCACGTCGCGCCGTCCTTGACCTCGACCGATACATGCACCGAGCGCGTGCGGCTGAGCGATTGTTCGACGGACATCTCGACCTTGGCGGCGTCTTGGCGCTGCTGCTCGACATGACCCCAGATGCTGCCGATCGCCGAGCAAGCGATGACGCCGGCCATAAAGGCGATGAGAATGGGGCCGAGCGGAGAGCGACGGCCCGCGTCTTCCTCGCGAGCCAGGTTGGGGCGATGGGTGGGGGCGGGCGCCTGGGCACCCTGCACGGGCACGTCGAGTATGCTGAAGGATGCCGTGCTGCCGGGGTCGATGGTATGGCGCGGCTGTGGGGTCTTTGCCGGCGAGATCGACATATCAGCCGGCTCGCCGAGCGTGGCCGTGGCATCGGCCTTCGCCTCGTCGGCCTCGGCCTGGGCCCAAGCCTGTTCAAAGGTTAGGGGTTCGGCGGCATCGGAGGCGGCTTCAGGCTCGGCACCGGCATCGTTGCCGGTCTCGTCCTCGTCGCTCGACACGTCACACGGCGCGGGCTCGTCCCACTCTTCGTCCGGAGCCTCGCCCTCGCTATACCACCATTCAAAGTTATCGATATCCATACGGGGCGCCCCTTAAGCCTCGCAAATAAACACTTGCTAGCCTTATACCCCCAGATGACACGGGAGCTCGCCGGCACAGACAGGAAAAGCGTCACAACATTCGACGCTTTTCCTCGTTTTCGAGATTTTCATCGAATGTTGTGATGGTTTGGGCGGCAGCCATGCCGCGAATGTGACAAAGGGACTGTCCCTTTGTCACATCTGGAGGGTAACGGGGATTTGGATGCAGCAGAAGTCCTCTTGGTGGGACTCGTCGTAGCTCGTGGTATCGAGGTAGCAAAAGTCGAAGGCGTTGCCGATAGGCTGGAGCGCGTGCTCGTCCATGCAGGCAACGATGGCGCGGATGCCCTCGGGCTCGTATGGCATGCCCCAGCGGCTCATGCACAGATATGTGCCCTCGGGCAGCACCTCGATGCCAATCTCTGCCAGCTCGGCGGGATCGCTCGGCAGCAGCTCCTCGGCACCGCGCGGCAGCACGGCAAAGGAGCCGGCGCCGGCAATAGGGTCGTCGGAATGCAGCGCCTCGCGACGCAGCATGGCACCCCAGCCGCGCATAGGGCGCGTGCCCGTCAACGCACGCATGCGCAGGATGGCCCGCATGAGCGTGGGATGGAGCATCGAGCGGCCGCGCTCGATATCGCCCGGAAACTCCTCAAAGACCACGTAGCGGCGCTCGAATTGCTTGAGCTCCGGCCTACCCTCGCGCTCGCGCCAGTAAACCGCCTCGTCGTAAAAGCTCAGACGCTCCTGCACGCTCGAACGCTCGGCTTTGAGCCCGGCAATCTGCTCATCGAGCGCCTGCACCCGCGAGCGCAGGTGATCGGTCATCTCTCCGATGTCGAACGTCGAGGTCAGGCGGTCAATCTCGTCGAGTTCGAGCCCTAGGTCGCGCAGCATGCAGATCAGACGCATGAGCGGGATCTGCGTGGGCGAATAGAAACGGTAGCCTTTTTCGTTAACCACGGCGGGCTTAAACAGGCCGATCTTGTCGTAGTAGATGAGCGTTTGGCGCGAAACGTTAAACAGGCTCGCCATCTCGCCAATCGCATACATGCCCGTCTGCATAGGTCCTCCCGACACACCAAAGCCCGCCGCCCACAGGGGCAGCGGGCTCAAACACTACTCGTATCCTACCCTAAAGACGCCTATGACCAGCGCTTATAGTTTGCACATGACACGCCGACGGCCTCGAGCGCCTTGGCGGCGATGTGATGCACCGCGTCATCGAGCGTGGCGGGGCCGTTGTAAAACGTGAGCATAGGCGGCATGAGCATGATGCCGGGCACGCGCGCCAGGCGCGCCATGTTATCGACGTGAATGGCGCTGAAGGGCGTCTCGCGCACCATGAGCACCAGGCGGCGCTGCTCTTTCATCTGCACGTCGGCCGCACGCAGCAGCAGGTTTTCGCTGTAGCCGCTTGCGATGCCGGCGAGCGTCTTCATGGAGCACGGGGCCACGATCATGCCGTCGACCGGATAGGTGCCGCTTGCGATGGCGGCGCCGATGTTCTTGTTGTCGTAGACCACATCGGCATGCGCGGCAAACTCGTCGAGCGTCATGCCGAGCTCCTGCTCGATGGTGATCTCTCCCCCACGCGTGACGACAAGCGCCGACTCGGCACCGGCCTGACGCAGGCACTTGAGACACTCGAGACCCAGCGCAGCGCCGCTGGCGCCAGACACGCCAACGACAATGCGACGGGGACGGACAGAAGACTCAGGCATGACAACTCCTTGACTACTTGATAGGGCTACGCACTAGAAAGCGAGCTCTGCTGCCCACTTATCTGTGTCGATCTCCATGAACTGCGAGCGGATGAAATTCTTCTTGAGGTCGAACGGAACCGTGCAGTCGAAGATGGCCTTGCAGGCGATGCCGTGCTCGCGGATCGAAGGATCGAACGCGGGGTCGTTGGACGGGTCGAGCACGTGGCAGTGGCAGCCGGGGATGGTGATGAGGTCGACGTCGGCCTGGAAGCGCGTGGTCATGGCCCACATCACGTCGCTCATATCGAAGATGTCGACATCCTCGTCAACGAGGATGACGTGCTTGAGCTCGGAGAACGCCGAGAAGGCGAGCATGGCGGCGTTGCGCTGACGGCCCTCGTCATTTTTGCTCGACTTCTTGAACTGCATGATGGCAACGAACTTGCCGCCGCCGCAGGGGGCAGCGTGGACGTTGAGCAGGCGGCCCGGGATAGCGGTCTCGACCATCTTGTAGATGGAAGCCTCGGTGGGGATACCGGCCATGGAAACGTGCTCGTGCGAAGGGCCGATGCAGCTCTCCATAATGGGGTTGACGCGCGTGGTGACGGCGGTGATCTTGATCACCGGGCATACCTTGGCGCCACCGGTGTAGCCGGGGAACTCGGGCATGGCGTAGCCGTGGCCGTTGACGTCCTCGTTGATGGTTTCGTCGTGCATGAGGTAGCCCTCGAGCACGTACTCGGCATTGGCAATGCACTTCTGCGGAACGGTGACACAGTCGGCGAGCTCGACGGCGTGGCCGCGCAGGGCGCCGGCGATCTGCAGCTCGTTGAAGCCGAGCGGCGTGGTAGGAGCCTCGAAGCCGCAGCACATGTACACGGCGGGGTCCAGGCCGATGGAGATGGAGATGGGCATGTCCTCGCCACGCTGGCAGTACTCGTCAAAGAACGCGCCCAGGTGACGGCTGCCCGGGGTAATCCACATGGCGAGCTTGTCCTTGTCGACGCAGGAGAAGCGGTGGATGGTCACGTCGGACTGGGAGCCGTCGGGGCTCGTGCCGTAGGCGAGGCCCATGGTGATGTAGGGGCCGCCGTCGACGGGCGTGTTGGTAGGAGCGGGAACGATCTTGCGCAGGTCAAAGCCCTCGTCGGTCGCCTTGTACACGACCTCCTGGCAGTCGACGTGCGCACCCTCGGCGATCTGCTCGGGCGCGATCAGGTTCTCGAAGCGCTTGCCGATCTCGAGGCCCAGGTGTTCCTCGTCCAGATCGAGCAGGGCGGCAACGCGCTTGCGGCTGGCAAGCATGCCGATGCAGACCTTGGCATCGTCAAAGCCCTTGACGTTGTTGAAGACCATCGCCGGACCCTCTTTGGTCGGACGCATAACGGTGCCGCCGGCGCCGACGTGGCGATAGACACCCGAGACCTCGGCGTCCGGATCGACCTGGGTGTCGGTCTCGAGCAGCTGGCCCGGCATCTCGCGCAAAAAGTCGAGTGCGGAGCGCAGGTCGTGGATCTGGGAAGCATCGGTAGTGGACATAGCATGCTCCTTTCGGGAGAGTGCCCGGCGGCGGGGATGCCGCCGGGCTGGGTAACGTAGTGGGGCCGCGGCGCTCATAGATGAGGCGCTCGACCGTTTACATCAGGCCAAAGAGGTGGAACCAGGCAGCCTCGACCAGCACGACGATAAAGACAACCGCAGTGAGGGGAATGCCCATGCGCATGGCCTCTTTGGAGGTGTAGCCGCCGGCGTCCTTGCCCTCGCCGATAAGGATCGGCAGGTTATGGAACGGCAGGATGTAGTGGATGTTGATGGACGTGAAGACGATGAGCGCCACGGCGAGCGGGCTTACGCTGGAGCCGGCCGCGAAGCTGATGAACGCCGGCACGCACACACCGAGCACGGCCATGACCGAGCCCATGAACATATGGATAACCATGGAGAGCGCGGCGACAAGCAGGGCGAACAGGAAGATGTTCTCGGGCACGGAGCTGGGAAGCACGACATCGGCGATCCAGGCGTTCATGCCGGTGGCACCGCCCACGGAGCCCACGGCCATGGCAGCCGTCAGGAACATGAGGGACTTGATGTCGACAGCGTTCCAGCTGGCGGGGGTGAGGACCTCGCCGATGATGGGCATGGCGAGAGAAACGCCGATGGCAAGTGTCACCCAGCCGATGTAATCGCCCGAAACGGTAAGCCACAGCGCGATGGCGATGACAAGCCACACGATGGTGCGGATCTCCTTGACGGAGAGCTTGCCGAGCGCGGCCTGCTTGGCCACGATCTGCTCGCGATCGTAGACGAGCTCCTTGCTGGGCTTAAAGAGGAACAGGCCCAGGAACAGGGTGCACAGCAGCGCAACCAGCATGGGCACGCTCATGTACAGGAACCAGTCGATAAAGGACGGGCTCATGCCGCCGGCCTCGGCGCTGTACTGTGCAACGAGCGGGTTGAGCGTGGAGTCGCCTGTCAGGAAGAACATGGAGCCGGGGGCAGCAGCGGCAAACACAAGGAAGCCGAGCTTGCCGCGGTCGTCGTCACCGTAGCCGGCGGACTCGGCGATGACCGAGACAACGGCGAGGATGAGGAAGGCACGGGGGAACGGATGCGGAATGAGTAGCGACAGCACAAAGGTGAGCGCGAAAATCGAGATGATGAGCGACTTGGCATCGCGCACGAACTTGAGCATAAACGCATAGGCGATACGCTCGCCCAGGCCCGACTCCTTGACCGCGCTGGCGATGAGGTAGGCGCCGATGACGAGCCACATGGTGGCTTTGGTCCACGAGCTAAACGTGGAGGCGACCGTCGCCGAGATGCTCGCGGCGCCCGTGTCGTCCACGCACACCTTGAACAGAACAAGCAGCGCGCAGTAGAGCAGGCCCACAAAGCCCGGCTGTGCCACTCCACATGCCCAGAACACCACCGTGGCGAGCGTCAGCGCCAGACAGGTCTGACCGCCGACCGTGAGCTCGACCGTCGAGCTCAGCTCCGCCAAAGGAAGAAACTTCACCAGCAAAAAGACAACGATACCCAGCACAAAGCCAATTTCGCGCTTGGTGATCTTAAACGCCTTCTTTTCCGCTTCCATCTCCCCACCTTTCTTGTTGGGGGCGCTCCGGATTCGCAGCCACGTTGCCACTTAAAAAGGGGCGCCCGTTATCGGACACCCCTTACGTTGCGCTGTGTTGTGGCAATACAGTCAAGCGGGATTTTTGGATGAGAAGCGATCCTCTGGACAAAAAGCGTCACAACATTCGACGCTTTTCCTCGTTTTCGAGATTTTCATCAAATGTTGTGACGGTTTGGATGTGGCAAAGGGACTGTCTTTTTTCACATAGCGAGGGCTGCGCGGATGGAGGGGACCTCCAGAGCCTCGCGGAGCCAGGGGGCCAGCTGCTCGGGGTGACCCTGCAGGTAGCCTTTAAGCTCGGACGGGGCCACGCGGCGCACTTCCGAGATCTCCTCTTGGTTGATATGCAGCTCGCCCGGCTCAACATGGGCAAGGTGGACCTCGCACCATTCGCACTCGCAGCGGCCGTCGCCGTGGTCCTCGCGGTACACCACGTGTCCGAGGTGCTTGAGCTGATCGGGCTCGCGCGTGATGCCAAGCTCTTCGTTGATGCGACGTGCCGTGGCGGCCGCGACGTCTTCCCCGGGGAGCGGATGGCCGGCACAGCCATCGGCCAGCACCCCGCCCCACAGGCGTTTGAGCGGACTGCGACGACAGAGCAGCAGGCGCGCGTCTTCGCCCTGGCCCTCGACCAGAAGCGTCAGAAATGCCTGATGCAGGATTCCCTCGCCGGTATGGGCCTCGATGCGGTCGACGGGGCCAAGCGCCTCGCCGGTCGCGGCATCGACCGCCACGACCTCGGCGCCTGCGCCGCCCTCATCCCAGCCGGCGCGCAGAATGCGGGCTGCGGCCTCCTCGAGCGCGGCGATGAGTTCCTTGGTGGTATCGAGCATGCGCCGCAAGTCGTCCGCGGTCGCGTTCTCCACATGAAAACCCGTGCTTGCAACTACCGGCACGCCAAAGCGCGTGGCCAGCGCCGCCGCAATATCGTGCGCCGGAATTTCGTCTCGATGGCACGGAACGGCCAGGATGCTCACCGTCGCCGTACGGCCGGGCTCGGGGCGAGGAATGGCCTGCGCCGTGGCGCCCAGGTGCGCAAACTCCGGCGAGCAGGCGTACACCGCCATGCCTCGCGGCGTCACCGTCAACTGGGCCTCGAGCGCAAACTTGCCCTCGCCCACTACAACCTTTGTCGTGTGCATACCCATGGGATCTCCTGTCGCCCGCAATGTACCTGAGACCATCTTCGCCTGTATTGCGACTATACAGGCAAGCGCAGCCTGCGACAAAGGAGGCAGGCACCTGACACATTCTGTTAGAGTTGCAGGGATTGAATCCCGCTTATTCATGCGACATTGGAGTGACAACCTTGACCGCCGCAACCACGCCTAAAAGTAAGTCAACCGCCGCCGCGCTCTCCCCCGCGCGCACCAAGCTCTGCCTGGCGCTGCTCGTGCTGTTGGGATTCTCGCTCGGCTGCTCCGAGTTCGTGGTCATCGGTATCGAAAGCGACTTGGCAACGGAACTCGGCATATCGCTTGCCACCGCGGGTCAGCTCATCAGCGTGTTCGCGCTGGTCTACGCTATCGCCACGCCGGTGCTCGCGCTCAGCACGGGGTGGTTCCGCCGCTACCAGCTGCTCGTGTGCTACAGCATTGTCTTTGTGCTCGGCAACCTGGTCATGGCGTTGGCGCCCAACTTCCAGGTACTGTTTATCTCGCGCATTGTCCTGGGCTCTGTCTCGGGCGCACTGCTCGCCGTGGGCGTGACGTACATCCCCGAGCTGCTGTCCCCGCAGCAAACTTCGCTTGCCATCTCGGTGGTATATGGTGCGTTTTCCGTGGCAATGGTCTTTGTCACTTCGATTGGCAAGTTCGTGGCCGACACGCTCGACTGGCACGTTGCCATGTACGGCACGCTTACCTTTGCCGTTCTGATCTGCGGAGCGCTCGTGGCGTTTATGCCGCGCGCCGGGCAAACCGACGAGCCTGCCACCTTTCGCGAGCAGGCGGGTCTGCTACGCGAGCCGAGCATCATCACCGGCATGCTCATCTTTTTGTTTGGCGTGGGCTCGGTCTATGTGTTCTACGGCTATGTGACGCCCTATCTTGAGCAGGTGCTGGGCATGGGCACCGTTCAGGCGAGCACCACGCTTATGGCCTACGGCGTGTTCTGCCTGGTCTCGAACATCTTGGGCGGATGGATCGACGCGCGCTTTGGCATGAAGGCGCTGCTTGTGACGTTTGTGCTGCAAGCTGCGGCGTTACTCGGGCTGTTTGCCGTGGGCGACACCATGCCGCTCGCGCTGGTCTTTGTCTTTAGCCTAGCGCTGCTCATGTACCTGTTCTCGATGTCATGCATCACGCACTTTATGGACGTGGCGCGCAGCCGCCACCCCAAGTCGATGGTACTCGCAAGTTCGGTTGAGCCCATGGCGTTTAACGTCGGCATTTCGTTTGGCACCGCGGTAGGCGGAGCCGTGGTAAGCGGAGTTGGCATTGTCTGCGTGGGCGCGGTTGGTGCCGCGTTCTCGCTTGTGGCCTGGGCGCTTACGCTGGTGACGATTAAGCTGGCACGTTGGGAGCGCCGTCGTCAATCAGCACAGCCCCGGATGCAGGCATAGGGACGAACACAGCCCAAGGTGGCGAGCAACCAGTGAAAACCGTCCCATACTAGTAGTGTTTATCCGCCTGCAAGCTCCGGCAGTGCAATTTCGTGTATTTCAGATACACGCTTTTCTACGATTTCGTGTATTTCAAATACGCGAAATGCGCGTGGAGCAACTCAAAGGCGGCGGCAGACGCATTGTCTGCCGCCGCCTTTTATCCCGGATTTTATGAATTATGAGACATGGCAAGTACAACCTTTTCTGCCGAAACACCTACGTTGTCCACGTTTTGCAGATGGCATCGGTTAAACAATCTTGCTAGACAACAATCGACTTTCTGGCTGCGCAATTAAGAACTCAACAAGCCCGTATCAAGCGAGGGGAGCTATGCCTTCTTTCTCGATGAGCTGGGGCGTCTTTTACACTTTGAAAGTGGTTTGGCTTATTGAACAGCCTTCCATGGGGTCGAGCTAAACACAACCTCCGCTGGACTCCGACCGTTCGACCGTCCGCTTGCAAACATAATTGATTTAAGGCTTAACGAGGAAGTCGCTATTCTTAAACTGCCGCAATTAACGGGCGCGCCAATTAGAATCAATATCCGCCAATGGACAGCATTTAGTCAGTCAGGAATCTCCATCTAAGTCAATTAATAGCGGTCGCAAACAAAACAAAGACTGTCTCTAATTGCATAAATAGAATCAGCGAATTGATCCATTTAATTAGTTTCCATAACAATACGGTACGGAGGAAGAGCAAGGACAGTACCATCAAACCCCAACCCAATCCTCCGCACAGCCTCAATTATCTTGAAATACAAAGTAACCCGATTAAGCCAATCGATTTTGGCTAAAAATACACCAGTTCACTAGAGACGCGCTGCAGCGGATACATATCAACGGAGCCTTTCTCTAAATCTGGTTCAAATGTTGCTTGATATTCACATTCAAATGTAGTCGATATTCTGTGCTTAGATGAACTGCTATACCAACCTGCGTTTTCACTAGATTCAACAGTGACGGTAAAAGATCCGCCTTTTTCATCGTCATCTTCAATTGAAACGCTATCCAACGACAAGCTCACTTCCAACTCAGACGGGTCAATCGCCCAGTCGCTTACAACTTCGTCGTATATCGCGTCTATCGTTTCCTCTTTTGCCAGCAATTTGAGCACTTTTAACTTAGAATTCTCGGAGAGCTTGGAGTAGTTTAGAGACATAAAGTTATTAAGCCTC
>CABUDZ010000028.1 GCA_902490445.1 uncultured Collinsella sp. | reverse complement strand
GCCCGAGCGCCTGGCCGAGGCAGACGTCGTCGCATCCTTTATGCCCAGCACACCCGAGACCCGCGGCCTGGCGAACGCCGAGTTCTTCGCCGCGATGAAGCCGGGCGCCTTCTTTGCCAACGGCGGCCGCGGCGATCTTGTGGTTGCCGACGACCTAGTTGCCGCCCTGGAATCAGGACATCTCGCCGGCGCCGCGGTCGACGTCACCGACCCCGAGCCGCTGCCCGAGACAAGCCCGTTGTGGGATGCGCCCAACATGCTCATCACGCCGCACATCTCCGGCTGGTTCCACTTGGCCGCCACGCTCAACAACGTGGTCGACATCGCCGCGGAGAATCTGCGTCACCTGCAGGCCGGCGAAACTTTACGTTGTTGGATCGAGCACTAGATTGTTCCGGCGTTTTACCAAACGCCGGAACCCCTCGACGCTGCGAGCCCGCCGTTTGGCCAATCTGCCGTTCAATTTCAAAGGCGCGACCAGAAGGTCAGCGCCTTTTCATTTCACGGCACCTTGGCGCAAACGGCGGGCTCTCGCTGACTTTTGTTCAACCTGTAGGGACTGGCTGACGCGGCTCTGTCTGTGGGCACTCGCTGACTTTTGTTCGGCCAGTGAGGTTTAGAGCTATTTAAGCGTTGTTAGATAGTTTCTTGCGTTTTCGACGTTCATTGCTGCGACGGGTGCGCGTGAACAGAGTTTGACATCGTTGGTGACCAGTAGATCCGCCTGAGCGCGTATCGCTGCCGCAATGATTAAATCGTCTTCGTAATCGCTATGGAGTTCACGCTGCCTGCTCGCCATCCATATGTCGCTCAGGTCACAGGGCACTGGCGTGGCAAGCTGCGACAGCACGTCAAGGCAATCCCATGCAAGTGATGTCGCCGCCACGGCGGCATCTTGGGAAAGCGAACCATGCTCGCGCCGATACCATGCCTTATGTTCGCTCGAAATCAAATAGAACAGGTCTTTGGACGATGTCGCCGCATACAGCAAATCCACCTGCGCCGTGCATGCATCGCGTAAAAACTCAATCGCCACCGAACGACCACGTCGTGAGGGAATGAAGTAATCGAGCCACACGTTGGTGTCAACCAAGATGCGCTTTGGAGCCTCACTCATAGAGCCAGCTCATCTCCTCGCCGTAGCGATCAGCATAGGCATTCCGTTTGAGCTCTTCGTCGTCCGATGGCTGAGCCTTGACCATATCGATTCCCGACTCACGGCAAGCGGCAGCGAACAGCTTCGACCCCTGATCCATGAGCTCGAGCTTACGTTTGGCGGCCTTTTCGCGCTCGCGCTGTTCCGCCCGGGCACGACTGGGCAGCAGGATATCCTCGAGCGCACCGGGGCGATCGGCCAGCGACGCTGCAAGCTGCCAGAGCGCTCGCACCGCTTGGCTCGGCGTCATACCGGCCTTGGAGAGAGCAGCGTCCCCACTCCTTTTAAGATCGGCATCGAGACGTACGTTGATCTGAGCGGCTGTTGTGGTCATGACCCCTCCTTAATACTTCAAAACTATCATAAAACTCTATGGTAGATACGTAAAGCATGTATAGCATTTACAAGCATCAGCCGTACTCTGTACACAAAAAGCCGCCGAGGCACACTGCACCTCGGCGGCTACGCATCACCAATCCAGTTCGGTTTCACCTTTTGCATTCGCCCAGATAAAACCTGCCGAAATTAACATCCCTTTTTGGCAGGTTTTAGAGCTCTACACTTTCGGCGCCGTTGATGGTTAGGTTTCGCTCGTAGAAGGCGGTGAGGGCGCGGATGGCGTACATTACGTCGCGCACGCCGCCGGTCTCGTAGCTCGAGTGCATGGCAAGCTGCGGCAGGCCCACGTCCACGGCATGCATGCTCGCCTGCATATTGGACAGATTGCCGAGCGTGGAGCCGCCGGCCATGTCGCTCTTGTTGGCGAAGGCCTGCGTGGGCACGTCGGCGTCATCGCAGATGGCCTGGAACACCGCGCGGCTAAAGGCATCGGTGCAGTAGTGCTGGTTGGCGGCCTCCTTGATGACGATGCCGCCGTTGAGCACCACCTGGTTGCGGGCATCGCACTTCTCGGCGTGGTTGGGATGCACGGCATGCGCATTGTCGCAGCTCACGAGCATCGAGGCGGCAAGCGCACGGTGGTAGGACTCGTCATCGAAGCCCAGCGATCCGTTGATGCGGCGCAGCGCGTCGGCCAAGAACGTCGACATGGCGCCCTGCTTGGTCTCGGAGCCAACCTCCTCGTTATCGAAGCAGCAGAAGACCGAAACGTCGTGCGCATTCTCGGCACCCAAAAATGCCTGCAGCGAGGTGTAGGCGCAGGCCAGGTCGTCGAGCTTGGGCGTCGAGATAAACTCGTCGGCCCAGCCCCAAATGCGCGCATCCTGACGATTGACCAGGAACAGATCGCGGCCCAGAATCTGCTCAGGCTCAACATCCAGTTCGTCAGCGATCAGGGCGTCAAAGTCACCCTGCTTAAGGTCACCGGCGCTGATGAGCGGGCACAGGTCAACGGCTCGGCTGGGAGCAAAGCCCTCGTTGACGCCACGGTTCATATGGATGGCAAGGCTCGGGATAATAGCGACCTCGCGCTCGGTGGCAAGCAGGCGGCTCTCAATGCGGTCACCCTCGCGCACCAGCACGCGGCCCGCGAGCGCCAGCGGGCGATCGAACCAGGTGTAGTCGATCATGCCGCCGTAGGCCTCGGTGTTCAGGCGCAGCGTCTCGCCCGCGCCGTCGAGCTCGGGCACGGCCTTGACCTTAAACGTCGGCGAATCGCTGTGCGACGCCGTGAGCTGAAAATGATAGTCACCGGCAACGCCGTCCTCGCCCCACGTAGCGGCCAGGTCCTCGCCCACCTTAAAGGCGATAACGCTCGAGGTGTTGCGCTGCGTGTAATAACGCCCGCCCGGCTCGATATCCCACGCCGCGTTCTCGGGCAGGTAGGTAAAGCCTGCCTCGTCGAGTTCGGCCATAATGGTCGCCGCCGTATGGAACATGCTGGGGCATGCCTCGATAAAGTCGATAAGGTCGTTGGCGGCCTCGATATCGTCGGCCGTCACGTGCACGCGCTCGATCGTTTCCTGATCCGTCATGCTCTCCCCTTTCGCTGGGTTGATGGTCCCCTCCAGCATACCCCGCCACGCCAGCGCCGCACTCTTCATTCCGTGCTTAATTCCGCGCCGCTCACCAAGTTGAGTCATCATGCCCGCACTCCTTTTGCGACAATTACGCTAACAGGACGAGAGGAGTCGTCATGAAGCCACGTAACATTGCCATCGCCTACGGTGTCGCGGGAGCCGCCGTCGGCCTTGCCGCTGCCACCGGTATCGTTTATCACAAGCAAATCAAGTCCGCCGCGTCGCTCAAACGCTTGACCGACTATGCGGATGGCTATGACCTGTACGCAATCGACATCGCCTACGACTACGATCTTGATCGCATCATCGCTGCTGGCGTGCGCGACGACCAGGCCTACATCGATGCCGTGGTGGCGCAGGTGCTGCCCGGTGTGCCGACACATGTCCAGGCACCCCAGTTTGCCTGCAGCGCTTTTGTCGCCGTAGATGCCGAAGGCCGCGTGCGCACCGGTCGCAATTACGACTTTAAGGACGACACCTCGGCGCTGCTGGTGCGCAATCACCCGCGTGACGGCTATGCCTCCATCGGCTTTGCGGCCCTCAATAACCTGGGCGATAACACTCCGCTTGACTCCATCGCCGGACGCGCCGCGGCGTTGATGGGCCCGTTTGCCCAGCTCGACGGTGTTAACGAATGCGGCGTGTCCATTGCCGTACTCACTCTGGATTCCAAGCCCTGTGACCAGGACACGCAGCGCCCCGTCATCAATACCTCGCTCGCCATCCGCTTGGTGCTCGACCGCGCGGCTACCACACAGGAGGCCGTCGACCTGCTTTCTGCCTATGACATGCACGCCATGGCCGGACGCGACTACCACTTCTTTATCAACGACGCCGCCGGTGACGCGCGCGTAGTAGAGTGGGATCCGCACGATCCGGACCGCGCTTTCAAAGCGACTCCCGTACGCCAGGTTACGAACTTCTACACCTGCTATGGCGACGAGGTGCTCCCCAACCAAAAGAATGGCGAGCTGGGCCATGGTAAAGAGCGCGCCGTCGCAATCGCCGATGTCCTTGACGCCCATGTCGGTGCCCAAGACGAGGCAGTCGCTTGGAAGGCCCTACGCGCTGCAGCGCAAGAGCCCAATCCGGAAGACATCACCAGCAACACGCAGTGGTCGGTCGTCTTTGACAATACCGAACCCGCCGCCGCTATTACGCTGCGCCGCCACTGGGGCGACGCCGACGCCTTCGCACTGTAAGGAGCCAGGCCCGTCGACCTTACGCTCGCCTGACGTTGCTTACATTTCTATACGCTTGAGCTAACACGTTTTACCCCCGTATCAACAGTGTGCGGGGGTAAACTTATGCGCATGTTATAACTTGCCCGGAAGGATTCATCATGCTCAGGATCGGTCTTCTTACCAGTGGCGGCGACTGCCAGGCGCTCAACGCCACCATGCGCGGCATCGTCAAAACACTCATGACCAATAGCGAAGAGCCTATCGAGATCTACGGTTTTGAGGACGGCTACCAGGGCCTTATCTACAGCAGGTTCCGCGTCATGACGCCCGCCGATTTTAGCGGTATCCTCACCCGCGGCGGCACCATCCTGGGCACGAGCCGTACGCCGTTCAAGCGCCTGGATACTCCCGAGGCCGATGGCGTCGAGAAGGTGCCCGCGATGGTCCACACCTATCACAAGTTGCAGCTCGACTGCCTGTTTATGCTGGGCGGCAACGGCTCCACCAAGACCGCCAACCGCCTGCGCGAAGAGGGCCTCAACGTTATCGCCCTGCCCAAGACCATCGACAACGACACCTGGGGCACCGAGTTGACGTTTGGCTTTACGAGCGCCATCGACGTCGCCACCAAGTGCATCGACGACATCCACACCACTGCCTCGAGTCACGGCCGCGTGTTTGTCATCGAGATCATGGGCCACAAGGTCGGTTGGATTCCGCTGTATGCCGGCGTCGCGGGCGGCGCGGACGTCATCCTGATTCCCGAGATCCCTTACGACATGGATAACGTCATCAAGACCATCGAGCATCGCATGGAAACCGGCAGCCGCTTTACGATCGTAGCCGTCGCCGAGGGCGCCATCTCCAAGGATGACGCGGCACTGTCCAAGAAGGAGTACAAGAAGAAGCTCGCCGAGCGTACGAGCCCGTCAATCGTGTACGACATCGCCAAGGAGATCGAGGCCAAGACCGGTCGCGAGACCCGCGTCGCCATCCCCGGCCACACGCAGCGCGGCGGCCAGCCCGACGCCCAGGACCGCATCTTTGCGACCCAGTGCGGCGTCGAGGCAGCACTGGGGTGCCTACGCGGCGAGTTTGGCTACATGATTGCCCTGCGTGACGGCAAGATGTGCCACATGCCACTCGAGGAGGTCGCCGGCAAGCTCAAATATGTCGACCCCCAGAGCGATCTGGTGCGCGAGGCCAAGGCGCTGGGCATCAGCTTCGGCGACGAATAGCCTCGGCCGAAACTGCTCTCATCGGAGACCCCAGGGCTTACATCCCAAATCGTCCTCGGACATGTCAGGACCCCGCCGTGCGCTTCGCGCGGCGGGGTCCTTCCGTCCTGCGGAAAGATTTGGGATGTAAGCCCTGAGGCCTCCTGCGGTAACTAGGGAGGCCGAGGCTATTCGTCTTCTTGCTGCGGGTGCGTGGGCTGAGATTTTGGGATGTTGCAGGCTCTTAGCTGAGAGTAGCACTGACATTTGTCCTGAAATGGCTGGTCGTTAGAGGTTGCTACCGGTAGTTGCGGTAGGGTTGGGGCAGATTCTAACTAGAAATGGTGGTCGCTACCGGTTGTTCTCGGCATACTCGGCTCATTCGATTACGGTCACCACATGAAAGGAACTGTCATGGATCTTGCGATGGCACAGCGGCTCGTCGATCGCCGCAAGGCTGCCGGGCTTTCTCAGGAGGCGCTTGCCGCCCAGCTGGGTGTGAGTCGTCAGGCTGTCAGTAAATGGGAGCGCAGCGAATCCTCTCCCGATACCGATAACCTTATTGCGCTCGCCGCGCTGTATGGCGTGTCGCTGGATGAGCTGCTGTATGGGGAGGCGGTGGATAGCACTGACGACTCGCAGGCTGATGATGAGGCACAGGACAGCGACGCCGGCGCCAAAGCTTCAGATAAGGCTGAAGAGGCTGAGGCTTCTGCCGAGCACGCCGATTGCGGCGACAAACCACTTGTCGATATTTCCCTCGCGCGCGGTATCCACGTCATTGATCCCAATAAAGGCGAGGAAGTCCATGTTGGTTGGAGTGGCATCCATGTGACCAACGAGCGCAAGGGCGAAGAGGTGCATGTGGGGCCGGGCGGCGTGCATATCGATACGCTTGAGGACGATGGACATAGTGTGCGTACCAATGACGACGGCACCGTCACCATTGACGGTGAGACGTTTTCCAGCTGGAAGGAAGCACACGACAAGCTCGACCATCATGGCAAGCATTTCCACACCAAGGTCGGACGTGCATGGAACAAATTCCCCTTTCCCGCAGTGGTTGCCCTCGCCTATCTGGCGCTTGGCATCATCTGCGGCGCATGGGGCATGGGGCTTTTCCTCGTCTTTCTGGTTCCCGTCTACTACGCGATTGGTGACTTCATCGATCGGCGCCACCTGTCTAAGCTGATCGAGGCCATCTACCCGGCAGCCGCCATCGCTTGGTTCCTCTACATGTGGCTCTGTTTGGGACAGCCCCATCCTGCATGGATCATCCTCATCACGATTCCCGTCATAAAGGCGCTCATGCGCTGGTGCCGCAAACAATGGAAGCACCGCAAACAGGCCTAACACGCTCCGACCCACCAGCACCCAACCACCCCCGCCCTTCTCCTTATTTGCGGTGAGATAGGGACTGTTTTGAAGCTCCAAAGCGCTCAACAGTCCGTATATCACCGCAACTTACAAACAACTGGGCCAGATCCGGCACGGAGATTAGCATTGAGCTGACCGCGCGCCAAGAAAAGGGTCTATTTACTACGTTTAACTCGAGAGGGCCGACCATACCCGCCTTTTCCGAAAATTGGCAAGCCCTCTACCTGCGGTTTTAATTTCATAATCTTTGCCATGGTCGAGGGTGTGGTAGCAAACGTAGTAGATAGGCCCGTTTTGCGGCATACGACCCATTCAAGCCCAATCTCGAAGGCTGGAGAAAGCCCTTCATCCACGCCTGTGAGCGAAAACCAAATAGAATGAAAGGCAAATGGAAAAGCCCGTTTAACGAGCGGAGGACATATGCGCGACGTAGCCGAAAGCGACTGGAAGCTGTTTAAGAAAATGCTTCCTCAATGGCAAGAACGTTATATGGAAAAGCTCATCGGCCAGTATGTTGAGATACTGAACGGCGACAGTGAAGCGTCCAGTAGATTTTGGGCACTAGAAGAGCGCCTCAATAGAGACAAGCTGTCCTCAGGCGTAATTGCAAACGACATTCGCCGCAGCACAATGCACCGCGAGATAGCCAATTTGCTTATCGACAGCGTGATCACCCTTGACGACCTTGACGGTTTTACCGAGGACATTAAGAGCTATGCGCAACACTGGATTGGCCAGTAAGAGCACTGAACGACAGACATCCCCAGCAAAACGGGGCAAACGCCGGGCCACCTAATGGTTGTCCGGCGTTTGCCCAGATAAAACCTGCCAAAATAAACCTGTCCCTTTTTGGCAGGTTACTCGGCACTCTTGAGGGCACCGACCATGTCAATCTTGTTGAGGGTACGGTTGGTGGCGAGGTTGACGATAAACGTAAAGCCAAAGGAAAGCACCACGGCGAGCACGTAGCTTAGCGGCTCGACCTCGACGTCAAAGTACAGCGACGGCATCTGCAAAATGTACGTAAAACTCTCGGCCAGCAAGCCGCCCAGCGGTACGCCCAGCGCGGCTCCGATCGCCGTGAGGATCAACGTCTCCTTGTTGACGTAATGGTGCACCTCGCCACGGCGGAAGCCCAGCACCTTGATGGTCGCCAGCTCGCGTTCGCGCTCGGAGATATTCGTGTTGGACAGCGTAAACACCACCACAAACGACAGGCATGCCGCCATAAAAGTCACGAGCACCACGACCGAATTGATGATCGCAAAGTTCGCCTCGTAGTTCTGCCAATGTTCGGCCGTGCTCGAGATGGTGAGCCAACCGTCGCTCTTAAGCTTCTTGCTAAACGCAATCTGGTCGGCCGACGAGCCCTTAAGCAGCACAAAGACGCCGTTGAGGCGTGCGCTTCGACCGAACGCGCGCTCATAGGTGCCCTGCGTCATGTAAAGCGTGTTGCCAAGATAGTTAAGCGAAATGTCACTGACTTTGACCTTGGCAACATTGAGCGACGAATCCTGGACGTATGCCGTATCGCCCGGCTGAATCCCCAGCACCAGCTGTGAACTCTTACTCAGATACACGTCTCCGTCACGCAAAGACAGCGGCTCTTTGGACTCGTCCTCGAGGCGCACATAGTCGTCCAGGTCGTTCGTGCGGTCATCGGGCACCACGATCAGCTGCACGGTCTCGCTCTTGCCGCCAAACGTAAAGGTGACGTTGTCGGTCATAATCGGCAGCGTCGAAGTCACGGTCACGTTGGAATCATTGGCCGCGCTGCGCTCATCCAACGCCGCGCACGTCTGCGTAAAGTCATCGGGGTTGGCGACCGCCAGCAAGTCATAACGCGTGATATGCCCGTACTGTTTGGGCGAAAGCGCCACCGACGTATCGCGAATACCCATACCGCAGATCACAAGCGCGGTGCAACCCGCGATGCCAAAGATGGTCATAAAGGCACGCTTTTTGTAACGGAACAGGTTGCGCGCAGCCACCTTGTTCAAAAAGCCCATGCGGCGCCAGATAAAGCCGATGCGCTCAAGTAGGATGCGCGAGCCGGCGCGCGGGGCCTTGGGGCGCATGAGCGAGGCCGGGGTCTCGGCCATCTCGTGGCGGCAGGCGATAATTGTGGCGCCCACCACGCCCACGGCAAACAGCGCCACCGAGACGATCGAGGACACGATGTCGTACGAAAGCAGCATCTGGGGCAGCGAGTACATGTCGTCGAACACCGTAAACAGGAACAGCGGCAGGCCCACAAAGCCGATGATATTGCCGAGCACGCCGCCAATCAGGCACGCCCACAGCGCATAGTCCACGTATTTGGACAGGATGCGCTCGCGCGAGTAGCCGAGCGCCTTGTACAGGCCAATGAGCGTGCGCTCCTCCTCGACCATACGCGTGGCGGTGGTGAGGCTGATGAGCACGGCGACGATAAAGAAGATGAACGGGAACACCGTCGCAATAGCCTCAATTGACGAGCTATCGCTCTCCACGCTTGAGTAGCTTGCGATATTGTCGCGGTCCTGGATGTACCACGTGCATTCACCCAAATCGGAAAGCTCGGCGCGGGCATCTGCAAACTGCTGGTCGGCGGCGGCGCGGCGCTGATCCAGGTCGGCCTGAGCCTGGACGCGTTCCTCGCTGCCCTGGGCCATGCGATTGATGTTGTCCTGCTCAATCCCAAAGAGCATATTCGCCTGGCGCTCGGCCGCATCCAAGCTTGCCGGCGTGTCGACTGTCAGCTCCTGAGCGCGCGCCTTCTCACGCTCCTCGCGGATCTTCTCTATATTGCCCTTGACCTTGTTGATCTTTGCCGCGTAGGCATCCGAATAGGAGTTGAGGCTCTTGGCTCCTTCGACGACTACGTGGACTGCGGAATAGGACGACGACGTCGCGGCGTCCTCGCTCACATAGAACTTATAGTCCGCCGCCGAAGCAGCGCGAAAGGCGTTGACTGTCGAGTCGGAGCTCACATCAGTGGGATCGAGGACCTCGGCCGTAATGGTGTAATCGCCCGCGGCAAACTGATCCTTGGCGCTTTGGTTCGACGAGCTCGCGTCATTGGCGGCAAAACTCACCGTATCGCCGAGCTTTTTGCCCGAAGCCTTCAGGAACTTCGAAGTCACCGCGACTTCATCGGCGCTCTCGGGCAAATCGCCGTTCACGAGCACCGGCTGATCGATGTTCTCCTTGGAGAGACTTTGCACGACCACGCGCTCGCGCGTTGTGCCCACGGCGGTGTAGGCGGTCTCGGCGTAGATGCCCTCGGCCGTTTCGACGCCATCGACCTCTTGGATGGCGTCGAGATCATCGTCAGTCAGGCCATAGGTCGACTGCACGTTAATGTCATAGACATTTTGCTGGTCGAAGTAGGCGTCGACCGAATCGCACAGATCCTCGCAACCCGCCTTGAGGCCGCACATCACGCTCACGCCGAGCGCGGTGATGACCACGATAGATAGGAAGCGCTTAAGACTGCCGCGGATTGTGCGGTAGATGCCACGGCGAAATACCGTCGGCACCATATCGTTTGAGCTTTGGGCGGTACGGTAGGTCGCGAACTCCCGGTCGCGGCCCGCGTGCTCCGTATCGTGGTTTTGGCTGTTTTGGCGGTCCTGGTCCATGGGCGCTACCACTCGATTGTCTCGATAGACACGGGATTTTGCTGGACCGTCTCGCTCTCCACGCGGCCGCTCTTAAAGCGGATCAGGCGATCGGCCATGGGCGCCAGCGCAGAGTTGTGGGTGATGATAATGACCGTAATGCCCTGCTTGCGACAGGTGTCCTGCAGCAGCTGCAAGATCTGCTTGCCGGTTTTGTAGTCGAGGGCGCCCGTGGGCTCGTCGCATAGAAGCAGCTTGGGGTTTTTGGCCAGCGCGCGGGCAATGGACACACGCTGCTGCTCGCCGCCCGATAGCTGCGCGGGGAAGTTAGCAAGGCGGTCGCCCAGGCCAACCTGGCAAAGCGTTTGCTCGGCATCGAGCGAATCGGGGCAGATTTGCGCCGCAAGCTCAACATTTTCGAGCGCCGTCAGGTTGGGGACCAGATTGTAGAACTGGAAGACAAAGCCGACGTCGGCGCGGCGGTATTCCACGAGCTGCGCCTCGTTAGCGGAGCTCACATCGCGCCCGTCCACCGTCACGGTGCCGGAAGTCGCCGTATCCATGCCACCCAGAATGTTGAGCGCCGTGGTTTTACCGGCGCCCGAAGCGCCCAAGATAATGGCAAGCTCGCCACGCT
The DNA here is from genome assembly GCA_902490445.1 of uncultured Collinsella sp. GTDB lineage: Bacteria > Actinomycetota > Coriobacteriia > Coriobacteriales > Coriobacteriaceae > Collinsella. The sequence continues at coordinate 9,516 of CABUDZ010000028.1, read as the reverse complement.
CAACGGTAAAGCTCGCGCCGTCGAGCGCGTGAATGCGGGCATCGCCCTCGCCGTATGCTTTGATGACGTCTTTAAATTCGATATAGGCCATCGATCGGTTCCCATCTGGTCGGATAACTCTTTAGTATTACCCATTTCGCACCTATCAAAAAGAGACAGGTTTATTTTGGCAGGTTTTATATGGGGAAACGTACCTCTTTGGGGGCAGCGCGGGACGCGCAGGGGCGGCCGTGCAGATCGGCACAGCCGTCTCACGTGGAATCGACCGACGCCTGCCTTTCCGTGACACCGGCAACTCGTTTTTGCTTGTTGGCATGGCCGCCATTATGCCTTGGGACTGAGCACTCAAATTCTCACTCCTCATTGCCACGCTTGCCGCAAGCTATCAGGGTGACGAGATGACGACGCTCGCTGTAGCAGCGCAGCCACACTCTATAAGCGAGGCGTTTGCCAGCAAAAAAGCGCGCGACAAGGTAAGCCCGCCGCGCGCTATCCTATGCGGACTAGTTATTGTTGTTGGTCATCGAGGCCACTGCTGCCGCAAGATTGGAAATGGGCATCGTCTGCAACCAGATGCGACCGGGACCGGTGAGCACGGTGTTGAACACGCCCTCGCCACCAAACATGATGTTTTTGACGCCCTTGACCATTTGAGCGTCGATGCTCACGGTCTCCTCAAAGCCGGCCACGTTGCCGGTATCCACAATCATCTGCTGGCCAGCAGCGAGCTCGTACTCAACCAGGTCGCCGTCGATCTCGGCAAAAGCAACACCCGAGCCCGTGAGCTTCTGCATGATAAAGCCCTCGCCGCCAAAGACGCCGGCCTTTGCCTTCTTGTTAAAGTGAATGCTCAACTCGACGCCACTTTCCGCGGCAAGGAACGAACGCTTCTGCAAAATCCAGCTCTTGCCCGGACCGATCTCGATTGGCACGATGCGGCCGGGGAAGCAGGAGCCAAACGCGATCATGCCATCGCCACGCGCGGTCCAAATGTTTTGGAACAATGCCTCACCCGAAAAAGCCTTGGAGAACATCTTGCCGATGCCACCGCCCGAGGTAGACATTTCCATGTTGGGGGTCATCCAAGCCATGGCGCCGCTTTCGGTGATCATGGATTCGCCATCGCTAAGGTTGCACGTAACAACCGGGAAAGCCCCTCCGCCGATCTCGTACTGCATGACCGTCTCCTTTCCACTCAGGAGCCGAATAACGATGCCTATATTTTAGCAGGTAGAGATGCATATGTTCACACCGCCCATGCCCTCTCCTGCGGACGTTTCCCCAGATAAAACCTGCCAAAATAAACCTGTTCCTTTTTGGCAGGTTTTAAAGGCAAACGGTGAAGGTGATCTGGTTGCCGTGACCGGATACGGTGGCGGCGCCTCCATGGGCCTCGGCGATGGCACGCACCACGGACAGGCCCACGCCCGAGCCACCCGTCTTGGAGCTGCGCGACGCATCCGCACGATAGAAGCGATCGAACAATCGGTCCAGGTCGCCCTCGGGCAGCTCGTCCACGGCGTTCGATACGACAAGCTCGGCGGCGCCCTTGCCTTTGCCGTGCGAAACGGCGCACAGGCTCAGCTCAATCACGCTGCCCTCGCTCGCATAGCGCGTGGCGTTGTCCAGTAGCAACTCAACCACCTGCGCCACCGCCGCGGCATCGGCATGGGTCCGCACGCCGGTCGCAATCGACGTCGACAGGCGCTTACCGCCTGAGACCACCACCGACTTAAACGGCGCCGCCGCCTTGTTCACCGCCTCCGAAAGATCGATCGACGCCATGGTAAAGCCCGCCGAGCCCTCGTCCATGCATGCCAAGAACACCAAGCGCTCCGTGAGCGCCGATAATAGCGCACCCGCACTCGCCTTAGTGCTGCCTTAGCAGGTCGATGAGCATATTTAAAAAAGCAAGGTTATAGCTTAGTCGGACTTAAGGAACGGGCGGCTTCACATCTCGCCCTGCAAACAACGCCCGTACAGCGAGCGCGCTTGCCGCATGGGCGTTGCGGCCGCCTGCAGCTTATAGATAGGCACCCTCGAGGCGCAGCAGCCACTCCTTGCGATCCAGTCCACCGGCGTATCCGTTGAGCGATCCGTCGGCCGCGACCACGCGATGGCACGGCACGATAATCGAAATAGGGTTGCGAGCGACCGCAGCCCCCACCGCGCGAGGAGATACAACGGGCGCTTCATTTCCCGGTACACGATGTCGAGCGGCAACACGCTGGGCGATCTCGCCATACGTAGCGACCTCGCCACGCGGGATCGAAAGCAGCTCAAACCAAACCTCACGCTGAAACGCCGTGCCGATCATATGCAACGGCGGCGTAAACCGAGGTTCCTGCCCTGCAAAATAAGCATTCAGCCAAGCCCAGGAGCGCTCAAGCACCGAAGAGGCCGCACCATTTGCCGGACTCACCGACGACATGCCACCAGTACCGGAAACCGCATCGACGCCTTCAACATGTTCGGAGTCTTCACGGAGAAGCGTGGAGCCAAAGTGCTCCTGCCCCTCAAACCAAAGCCCCGTCAGACCGCGGCCACCAGCGGCAAGCAGGATTTCGCCCAAAGGCGAAGCAAACGTCGTCGTGACCACCAGCGGCTCCTTTCAAAACTCCGCAACATAATACCGCGAATTGTGCAGACAACCCCAATCGACCCCAAAGTCACCCAAGGCAGCAGGCGCAAAGCGCCGAGGCCGCCGCCGGGACCAGGGCCTGCAACGGCCACGTGCCCCCACATCAGCCCAGCGGCCCCAACCAGCAACGGCCCCATCGCAGGCCGCTCGCAGCCGAGTCACCGCAGGCGGGGGCCGGGCTTAGTTTTCAGAACACTCCGCAGACCAGTGTGGCGCCTTGTCCGCGGCTCCGAAGGAGCAGGACAAGGCGCCACACATGGTCGAGGACGTTCTGAAAACTAAGCCCGGCCCCCGCCGGACAGGTCCACCGCTACTCGCAGAGCAGCTTAGCGATCTGGACGGCGTTGGTTGCCGCGCCCTTACGGATTTGGTCGCCGCAGCACCAGAAGGTGATGCCACGCGCGGCCTCGGGGTTCGAGATGTCGCGACGCACACGACCGACCCAGATCAGGTCCTGGTCGGACGTATCCATCGGCATGGGGAAGCGATCATGCGCATCCTCGGCGCTCATGTCGTCAACCAGCTTGACGCCGGGAGCGGCAGCCAGCGCAGCACGAGCCTCCTCAACCGTGATGTCACGCTCGAACTCGAGCGTAATGCTCTCGGAGTGCGAGCGCAGCACGGGCACGCGCACGCAGGTGCAGTTCACGCGCAGCTCGGGCAGATGCATAATCTTGCGACCCTCGTTTTGCAGCTTCATCTCCTCGGAGGTAAAGCCCTCCTCCTTGACGCCACCAATCTGCGGAATCAGGTTGCTCGCGAGCTGGGCGGCAAATGCGCGCGGCTCGGGAATCTCCTCACCACGGCCCAGAGCGGCCAGCTGAGCCTCGAGCTCGGCCATACCGGGAGCGCCGGCACCCGAAGCAGCCTGATACGTCGAGACGATCATGCGCTTCACGCCGGCGAGCTGATGCAGCGGCCAGGTGGGAACCAGGCCGATGATGGTCGCGCAGTTGGGGTTGGCGATAAGGCCGTGATGCCACTTGATGTCGTCGGCATTGATCTCAGGCACAACCAGCGGCACTTCGGGATCCATGCGGAAGGCGTGACTGTTGTCGACCACGACGGCGCCGCGCTTGACGGCCTCGGGCAGCAGCTCCTTGGCGATATCGTCGCCGGCAGCGCCGAGCACGATGTCGCAGCCCTCAAAGGCCTCGGGGCAAGCTTCCTCGATCACGATCTGCTCGCCGCGGAACTCAACGGTCTTGCCCGCAGAGCGCGCGCTCGCCAGCAGCTTGAGCTTACCGACCGGAAACTCCTGCTCGTTGAGGCACTCGAGCATCTGGGTGCCCACAGCTCCCGTCGCGCCCAAAATAGCAACCGTGTACTGTTTCATGCTTCCCCCTTTAAAGGTTATGGCTTTTGCCCGCACGCCAAGCAGGCCGATTATTGTTGCCAGTGTATACAAGAACGGGGCGGGCACGAAACCCGCCCCGTCGAAACGAAACCGAAACGAAACGCCCCGCCGTAGATTTTTGAGACATGACCCAAAAATCCACCGAGCAGTCGCTACTTTTTGAGCGCGGCCGGGGCGGGATCGACCGGCACGGGAGCCTCCAGGTCGGAGACCTTCACAATGCCGTTCTCGTCGGAGAAGGCGCGGTAAATGGTCCGAATCGCCAGGTCGAAGTCCTTCTCCTCGACACCGATAATGATGTTGATCTCGTCACAGCTCTGCGAAATCATGCGCACGCTCACGCCGGCCTGGCCGAGCATGCCAAACAGGTGGCCCGAGATACCTGCGCGGCCGCGCAGGTTACGACCGACGGTCGCGATGAGCGCCAAGCCCTCGACAACCTCGATCTCGAGCGGTTCGACCTCCTGCTGGATGTCACCCACGAGTGAGTACAGCGAATCGTGCACATCCTGCTCCTGCACCACGGCGCCAAAGCGGTCGACGCCGGTGGGCATGTGCTCGACAGAAACGTCATAGCGTTCGAACACCGAAAGTGCACGGCGCATAAAGCCGACACGGGGCTTGGTGCGGTCGCGGGCAACGTTGATGGCGACAAAGCCGCGCTTGCCGGTCACGCCGGTAATGATGGGCTCCGCCTCGCCCTCGTCGGCCGTCTCGCTAATGATGGTACCGGGATCCTGCGGCGCGTTGGTGTTCTTGATGACCAGCGGAATACCAGCCTCGCGCACGGGGAACACAGCCTCCTCGTGCAGGACGCTTGCACCCATGTACGAAAGCTCGCGCAGCTCCTCGTAGGTAACGCGGGCAATGGGCTGAGCCTCGGGAACAATACGCGGATCGGCGGAATAGAAGCCCGAAACGTCGGTCCAGTTCTCATACAGGTCGGCACCAAGGCATTTGGCCAGGATCGAGCCGGAAATATCGCCGCCGCCACGATCGAGTAGCTTAATCTGACCCTCACGCGTCGCGCCATAGAAGCCGGGCATAACAAAGCCGCCCTGCTGACCGTACTCCTGCACCAGCTCGCAGGTACGATTCATGCTGAGCGTACCGTCGTGATGGAACGCCACGACCGTCGCGGCATCCAGGAACGGCAGGCCCAGGTACTCGGCCATCAGGCGAGCGGTGAAGTACTCGCCGCGGCTCACAAGCTCCTCGGTGGAGTAGCCGCCCGAGCGGGCGCGCTCGGCAAAGGCCGCGAACTCCTCGCGGATGGGATAGGTGAGCTCCAGCTCGTCAGCGATATCAAAATAGCGCTGCCCAATGTCCTCGAGCAGCTCCTCGCACGACACGTGGTACTTAACGTGCGCGTTAACCAGGTAGAGCAGGTCGGTCACCTTGGTGTCGCCCTTAAAGCGGCGACCGCAGGCAGAAACCACCACAAAACGGCGGGCCGGGTCGGCATCGACAATGGCCTTGATCTTCTTAAAGTGTTCGGCGTCGGCGACCGACGAGCCGCCAAACTTGGCAATCTTAATCATGGGCTGGAGGTTACCTTTCTAAAAAGCCTCTGCGAACCTATTTTGCGCGCTCTGATACCATGGTTTCACCGATTGGGACCAAGGCATCCGAGGAGCAGTGTTATATGGGAACTTATCATAGTACACGAGGACGCACTTTATCGTGCTCAAGTAAGGTGGCAATCCGTACCGGCATCGCTCCCGACGGGGGTTTGTTTGTCTCGGACGAGCTGGGCACCCAGCAACTCGATATCAGCTCGCTTGCAGATAAATCGTACTTTGAAATCGCTCAAGATGTGTTGGGAATGTTACTGAATGATTACACGGCCGAAGAAATTTCGGCGTGTGTCGACGAGGCATACCGCGGCACGTTCGTGAGCGAAGAGGTTACGCCGCTCGTCAAACTCGACGCCGCACCGGGCGCCGACGCCCCGCAAACCTATGTGATGGAGCTCTTTGGCGGCCCCACAAGCGCCTTCAAGGACGTCGCCCTGCAGATGCTCCCCCGTCTGATGGCCCGCACTTCCGCCAAGGACGGCGGCGCCGAGCGCATCATGATCGTCACCGCCACGTCGGGCGACACGGGCAAGGCAGCACTCGCCGGCTTTGCGGACGCCCCGGGCACGGGCATCACCGTCTTTTATCCCGAAGGCAAGGTCAGCCGCGTGCAGAATCTGCAGATGTCCACGCAGGAGGGCGATAACGTCGCCGTCTGCGGCATCCGCGGCAACTTCGACGATGCCCAGAGTGCCGTCAAGCGCATCTTTGCCGATAAGGAGCTTGCCGAGCGCCTGGAAGCCGCCGGCACTGTGCTTTCGAGTGCCAACTCCATCAACGTCGGCCGCCTGGTGCCGCAGGTTGTCTACTACTTTGCCGCCTATGCGCAGCTGCTGCGCGCCGGCGCCATTGTGGCCGGCGACGCCGTGGAGTTCTGCGTACCGACCGGCAACTTTGGCGACATCCTGGCCGGCTACTATGCCAAGCGCATGGGTCTGCCCGTCGCCAAACTCGTCGTGGCCAGCGACAAGAACAACGTGCTCGCCGACTTCCTGACCACCGGCGTCTACGACCGCAACCGTCCGTTCTTCACGACCATCTCGCCGTCGATGGACATCCTCATCAGCTCTAACCTGGAGCGCATGCTGTACTTCCTGTCCGATGGCGACTGCGAGCTCGTTGCCGGCCTTATGGAGCAGCTGGCACAGACTGGTCGCTACGAGGTTCCCGCCGACCTGCTGGCAAAGATTCAGAGCGTCTTTGGCTGCGGTTGGGCCAGCGAGGACGAGGTCCGCGCTGCCATCAAGAGCTGCTGGGACGCAAACGGCTACGTGATTGACCCGCACACCGCCTGCGGCTATCACGTCTTTGAGCAGGTCGCCCCCGCCGAGGGCGCTAAGGCCCGCGTGTTGCTTTCGACCGCCAGCCCCTACAAGTTCCCGCGCGCCTGCTGCGACGCCCTGGGCCTCGACGTTCCCGAGGACGATTTTGAGGCTATGCGTGTGCTCGAGCAGGCCACCAACACGGTCGCCCCGACCCAGCTCGCCGAACTCGAGTCCAAACCCGTCCGCTTCGAAGACGTCTGCGACGTCGATGAGATGGCCAGCTACGTCGAGTCCGCAGCAAAAAAGATGGCTACCAACTAAAACCCCTTATAAGGCGCCGGCGAAAGCCGGCGCACCTTCTTTTATCAGAAACCCACCGGGATGATGACGAGCTGACATGCGGGTCTGCCTGTTTAGTTCGTCGCGAGTTCCGCACGAGCCGGAAAGCACTTAATGTGCTTTCCGAGCGAGCCAGGACTGCCCGAGCAGCGAACTAAACAGGCAGACCGCCCAGGAGATTCCCATGATCAAGATCACCGTCCCAGCAACAAGCGCCAACTTGGGCATTGGCTACGACACCCTCGGCATGGCCGTCAGCCTTTACTCGCACTTTACCTTCGAGCGCGCCGACAAGCTCACCATCACGGGTTGCCCCGAGGAGTTCCAAAACGAGAACAACCTAGTCTACGTGAGCTTTGTCGATGCTCTGGCCGCCTGGGGCGAGCAGGCCTTCCCCGTTGCCATCGACATCCAGACCGATGTGCCCGTCGCTCGCGGCCTGGGTTCCAGCTCCACCTGCGTCGTCGCTGGCATCATGGCGGCCGCCGCGCTGACGGGCCACACCGTCGACCGTGCCGAGCTCGTCCGCATTGCCACCGAGGTCGAGGGCCATCCCGATAACGTCGCCCCTGCCATCCTGGGCGGTGCCGTTTGCTCCTTTACGCCGACCGATTCGCTCCCCCAGTGCCTGCGCTACGAGGTGAGCGATCGCTTGCGTTTTATTACCGTGATTCCGCCCTACGAGGTGCATACGAGCGAGGCGCGCAAGGTTGTGCCGCAGGAGATTCCACTCTCCACCGCCGTATGGCAAATGGGCCGCATCGCCGGCATGACGCGCGGCCTGGAGACCGGCGACCTTGACCTGATTGCCGCCGCCAACGACGACCGCATCCAGGAGCCCTATCGCCGCCGCCTGATTCCCGATTACAACGCTGTGCGCGACACCTGCCTTAACGGCGGCGCCAAGACCATCTGGATCAGCGGTTCGGGCTCGACCCTTATGGCTGTGACCGACGACACCATCGTCGCAAAGTTCCTACAGGTCAAGCTGCGCGAGCAGTTCCCCAAGTGTGAGACGCATATTCTGACGTGCGACACCGAGGGCGCTCAAATCGAGTACCTGTAGCGCCCTGCCTCATTGCTCTCACCGGTCCCCTTGGGGCTTCCCCTGAAAACGTCCTCGATCATGAATTGCCCCGTCGTGCGCTTCGCGCGACGGGGCAATTCGATCTGCGGATTGTTTTCAGGGGAAGCCCCAAGGGGACCTTCGCAGCCTCGACAGGATAATCGCATTCGCTGATTTAATTATCGCCCGATTCGCGGCGCAATCTATTTATCTCCGCTGCTCAGAACCGCCTCAAGTCTTTGCACGAGAACTCCGACGGTAATTCCAAGTGCCTCTGCATAGGCGAACTGCTCATAAACCCTAAGACTGCGTTCCCCGGTTTCGACTTTCGAGATGAACGACTGAGGTACCCTCAGTTTCTTTGCGAGTTCAACCTGAGTGATACCTTGTTCCCGACGAATCTGGGAGAGGCACTTTCCGCATGTCCTATTAGCATCAACGTTCATACCGTTTACACTATATTCCATTTTGATATATCCCAAACTAGGATATATTCATGTGAGTATCTGTTTCACTTATCGCAATTGTTCGCATCGCACATTTGAAACGAGAGAGGGGACTCGATAAGCATGGATGACGAGATGAAAGAGCCCAATAGTGAGCAAACGCCCAGTGCATCTGATGAACAGAAGCCGAATATCGAAGGGAAGCAGGTTTCTGATGGTGCCGACGACACCACCTCCCCTGACGATCGATCATCAAATGAAGACGGTGCCACATGCAATAAGGAAGAGGACGATTCACTTCTAACGAGTGCCATTAACAAACTTGGTGGTAATAAACGAGCGGCTATCGCAACTGCTGCGATAGTTGCCGTCATCTTCTGCTTACCCATGCTGTTTCCTCAAATGTTTTGCACCCACAAACTTTGGACCAATGCAAACTGTACAAGCCCTCGCACCTGTAAAAGTTGCGGCAAAACCGAGGGGAAACCGCTCGGACATGAATGGGAAGAAGCAACATGCACGGTTCCGAAGACCTGTCAACGCTGCGGCAAAACCGAAGGGAAACCCCTTGGGCATCAACCAGGTTCTTGGACTACCGAAGTCGATTACGTTGACGCCACCTCGAAGGAAATTCGAGAATGCGGGAGATGCGGAGAGGTCGTTGACACCCGCAACGAAAAGTAAATTACTTCCTTTCTTGGCGACGGATCGTTTTCAATTTCACCTGAAGGCTTTATTGAACGCCTTAACGAGGAATTCTCCGATATTACCAATTGCAGCAGTATGAAGGCGAGTTACGAGTTAGACGATAGCGGCACGGGACTC
>CABUDZ010000027.1 GCA_902490445.1 uncultured Collinsella sp. | reverse complement strand
TATGAACGACGATTTGAATACACCGATTGTTATTTCTCATCTGTTTGATGCAACTGGTAAACCGTGGAGAATCGGCAATCGTGCCAGAAGTTTTTTACAAGCAGGTTTCCTCGATTCTCAACGCCGCTCGCGACAAGGCCTATACCGCCGTTAACTTTGCGATGGTTGAGGCGTATTGGGATATCGGCAAGAGCATTGTTGATGAGCAGGGCGGAGAGGAGCGCGCCAAGTATGGAGAGGCGCTGCTCAAGGCCCTCGCAATCAGACTTACCAAGGATTTTGGTAAAGGTTTTGAAGCAAGAGAGCTGCGCAAAATGCGTCAGTTCTATCTTGCATTTCCAATTCGGGACTCACTGCGTCCCGAATTGAGCTGGACACATTACCGCAGGTTAATACGCATTCCTGACCCCGAAGCTCGCACCTGGTACATGAACGAATGCGCCGACTCTCGCTGGAGCACGCGCCAGCTCGAACGCCAGATCAACACCATGTTCCGCGAGCACCTACTTGCCAGCAAAGACAAGGAGGCTGTCACCCAAGAAATCCAAAAGAGCGCCCCAGCTCGTCGCCCCGAGGATATCATCCGCGATCCATATGTACTGGAGTTTTTAGGTTTCTCGGACGATACTGCGTTTCGCGAGAGCGATCTAGAGCAGGCGCTCATCACACATCTTCAGAAGTTCCTGCTGGAGCTTGGCCGTGGCTTCGCTTTCGAGGCGCGCCAAAAGCGCATCACCTTTGATGGGCGCCATTTCTATATTGACCTTGTTTTTTACAACTATCTGATGCGCTGCTTCGTGCTCATCGACCTTAAGACCGATGACCTTACGCATCAGGACCTGGGCCAGATGCAAATGTATGTGAACTACTACACGCGTGAGCTCATGAACGAAGGCGACAATCCGCCCATAGGCATCGTGCTCTGCGCGGACAAAAGCGATTCGATCGTCGAGTACACGCTGCCCGAAGACAACGACCAAGTGTTTGCCGCCAAATACCTGCCGTATCTTCCAAGCAAGGAAGAGCTGGCGCGCGAGCTGAGTGCCGAGTACCGCGCCATCAACGAAGCGACTAATGGCGAAGTGCAAGGATAGCAGCACGTTGCGACCGATACCCCCGACGGCGCTCCACATCACCCGGGAAAAGAGGAGCTTTCCATGACACACAGACCGAAAACAACACTGCGCGACTGCATCTATGGGCTTGCCGTCGGTGACGCGCTGGGCGTTCCCTACGAGTTCAGACCTCGTGGCACGTTCGAATGCACCGACATGATCGGCTACGGCACGCACGAGCAGCCCGCCGGCACCTGGAGCGACGACACATCTATGACGCTCGCCACCCGCGACTCCATCAGAGAGCTCGGCCGCATTGACACCGAGGACATGCGCGACAAATTCGTGAGCTGGATTGCCCGTGGCGAGTATACGATCGACGGCGTTTTCGACTACGGCGGCACAACCGCCCGCGCCTTGCACACCGGCAAAGGAGGCTCCGGCGAACGCGACAACGGCAACGGATCGCTCATGCGCATCGCTCCCCTGGCGTTCACCGATGCGACAGACGAAGAGGTCAGCAAAGTCTCGGCGATTACGCACGCCCACAGAACGTCGACCGACGCATGCATCATATTTGTTGAGCTGATGAGGGACGTGATGAACGGCGCGCTCCCCTCGTGGGCGCTGCAGCTAAAAAGCGCGCCCGAGCACGAAATCAGTTCCGGCGGCTTCGTGCGTGACACGCTTAAAGCCGCTACCTGGTGCTTTGTGAACACCAACAGCTACGAAGCCTGCGTGCTTGCCGCCGTCAACCTGGGCGACGACACCGACACCACCGCAGCCGTCGCCGGCGCCCTCGCCGGCACGGTATACGGTATCGAGGCCATCCCGCAGGAGTGGGTCGACACCCTGCGCGGTAAAGAGTTGATTGAGAGCTGCCTGTTTTAAGGCGCCATTCAAGAAATAAGGCAGGAGGCATCATGGAGAGGAAGATCGCAAATATAGACGAGTTCCAAGTGGACGAAAACGGGATTCCGCTATTTCCAGTAGGACTGAAGGAGGAAGCCAGCCTCTATGTCCTCCCCGACGGGCGTTACCTCCCCTGCGGGGTCTACAGGACCGCGGACGGCGGTTCGATCATTTATGAGCCATCCGAACTAAGCTTCTTCGGGCAGATGCTTGCTCAATTCAAAGAGAACTAGAGGCTTGATTGCCCGTTAGATCGACACTGCTCCAAGCCATGGGGCGGGTAGGATGTCTCCCGCCGCGGCCTGTGAGGTAGAATTACGACTGCCGCGGAATCCGCCTGCGGGCAACGCTCCGATCTCCGATTGGGGTGAAGCCTATGAACTTGTTTCTTGAAATCCTGCGCCTCTCGATGTATGTAACCGGCATCGTCCGGAACCTCTACTCGATCTGGCGGGAATATAAGCAGTAACGGATAGCGAAGGGAGTCATGCAAAGGGCCGGTCGCACCCGGCCCTTTAGACGATAGTACCTGCGTTGCCCGCGCTTCCAAAGTTGACCGACTGAGGAGCGGGTTCCGCGGCACATCCTGATTTTACCCAGTGGCAAGGCTCTTTTACAGCCGTTCCACCGTTTATTTACATCCGCCAATCAAGACGAGGCTACTACGCACCTTTATTACACACGATGTTTTCAGCCTGGTATAAACAAGTTCAATAATAGAATGCAAATCCAACCATCGTGTCTGATTACGAAAGGATTTTTGCCTTTTCTGCAGCAAACTCTTCCTCGGTAAGTACTCCACTCTCACGCAGTGCTGCAAGCCTCTCAAGCCTTGCAACTACATCAACCACTATCCGCCAGCGTCTCAATAGTCTGTGAAACCTGCGGATACCGCTCGAGCTCCTTCGATAGGGCATCGACTATCTTGGCAATATTCTTTGCATTTTTGCCCCCGTTTAATACGTTTGCCCTGACCTTAGATGACGACTTGACAGTAACGCCAGATCCGCCTTCAACTGGAACAACCGAAATACTGATATTTTCGCCCCAAGACCAAAGGCTCATACCAATCTCGGCTGCAACTGTTCTTGTTGTGGGCGATGCACTATCAACTTTTACTTTAGGCAGCTTTTCCATAGCTGCCTTCAAGGCATTAAACGTGTCGTCAGGAGAATACGGTACCTGAAGCTGAAGCTGCTGATCCGCAAAACCCATAATCTGGCCTCCGCTTCTTACAAGATTAAGGCTATCGACAATGGTAGCACGTTCCCAGCAGTCTTAAGTTCGTCTCATGACCTTGCGATGCAGCCCGACGCCCCGGCACCACTCCCCTACTTACCAAAAATCGCAGCGAACAATCCCTTGCGTTTGGGCTTTTCTTCTCGGTAAGAACCCTCGGCGACCGCTGCCACCTGATGCTGCTGCTCGCCGCCTCCACGGCGCACGATCTGGTACAGAAACGGCGACTTAACGTATTTGACCTCGATGGGCGTGGCGTGCACGGTGCTCTCGCCGGACAGATGCAGGCTCGGGTTGAGCGATGCCACCACATGCGTCTCGCGCTTGTCGCTAAACACCACCGCGGCCGCGCGGCCCGTCTGGCCGTTCACGGCGATGCGCACCTGCTCACCGTCGCGGCTGTCCGTTGCCGGACGGTCGACAAAGTATACCGGCACCATCATCAGGCCGTCCTTATGCTTGCGGGCCTTGCGCGCCCAGGTGCGGATGCTCTTTTTATTGAGCCCCAGCACCGCCTCGGCGTCGTTGCCGGCAATGTCGAGCGCCAGCTTATCAATGACCACCTGGTCCTTGGTAGACGCATCGACGGAGACGACGCGGAAATCGCCTTCCTGCATGGCGGGATCGAACGAACCGACCTTGGCAAAGTCCCACGGCTCCAAAATGCCCATGAGGCGAACGTCCAGGTAGTTTGCCCGCGGATACGCCCAGTCGAGCACCTCGTAGTACACCAGGGTTTCCTTGCTCAGGCCCTTGCCCGGGAAGCTCGCCATCATGCGCAGATCCGCGAGCGCCATGGGGAAGTAGAAGAGCATCATGTCGTTTTGAATCGCGTCTTCCACGTCGTGCCCGGCAAAGGCGTCGGGGTACTGGCGCACCAGCTGCAGCGCGTTGGCACGTGCCTGCTGCGGTGAGATTTCGCAAGGAATACCCTGCTCGGGTACATACTCCGCGCCAACGCCCATGGTCAGGCGCTTGCTAAAGGTACCGGGCTTGAGCAGGTCGGCAACGCCGATCTTATTGCCGCAGGACGGGCACTCAAACACGCGCTGAGTGGACTCGCCTTCAAAGGACGCGCCGCAGAAGGGGCAGGGAATGCTCACGTGCGTGGCTTCTTGGAACTCCTGCGCCGTGCCGCGGTCCTCCCATAGCAGATGCTCCAGAACCGACTGATTGCGCCAGTGCGAATTAAAGAAATACCAGTCCGGGTCCTCCGGGCGCTCGAGCTGCGACACATGGGTGAGCTTAAGTAGCCCATCGACAACCGTCAGCGGCGCATGGCGAATGCCCAAAGCGCTCTTGGGCTCCCCCGCATCGGCCTGCCACGGAACGACCGTGCCGCAATAGGCGCACTCAAAGCTGCGTTTAGCCTGGTGTGAGTACATAGGGCCGCCGCAGTTTTGGCATTTAATGGCAAACATCTCGTCCATGGAAGCGTCCTCCTTTGCACAGGGGCTGTCGACATTAAGTATGTCGAGCAAACTGGCACATGCCCATACCCATGTGGCCCAAAATGGACCACCCAGGCAGACGGGAAGGCCTGCTCGTTAGCGCGGGCAGACCATTGCTGCATTTTCTGAGCACCGGCGCACGGTGCGCCCATGCGAGCTACACTATCCCCTTAAACATGATTGTGAGGACGACCGCTATGCTATTTGTAAATCGGCTGGTACATACGCTTGTTCCCGGCAGCGAGGGCGAGCCGGTCGATACCTCCTGCCGCACCAACGCGGGCTTCGCCGCAAGCCTCATCTGCATTGGCCTCAACATCACTCTGTGCCTGGCCAAGGGCATCGCGGGCCTGCTCGCCGGCTCTGTCTCGCTCATCGCCGACGCCTTCAACAACCTCTCCGACGCCTCGAGCAACATCGTGAGCCTGCTCGGGTTCCGCCTTGCCAGCCGCCCGGCAGACGAAGGCCACCCCTATGGCCACGGCCGCTACGAGTACCTAGCCGGTCTGTTCGTCGCCGTCCTGGTTTGCGCCGTCGGCATCAACCTGATCCTCGAGTCGGTCACCAAGATCATCAAGCCCTCCCCCACCGCCTACACGCTGGTCTCCCTAGCCGCTCTCGTCTTGTCCATGCTCGTCAAATTCTGGATGGCCGCATTCAACCGCGCGCTGGGCAACCGTATCGATTCCGAAACACTCATTGCCACGGCGCAGGACTCCAAAAACGACGTCATCACCTCGGGCTCGGTCTTAGCGGCGGCGCTTATTTCGCAAACGACCGGCTTTGACCTCGACGGCTGGGCGGGCTTGGGTGTGGGCATCTTCATCTGCATCAGCGGCATGGGCCTAGTGCGCGACGCCATCAGCCCGTTGCTGGGGCAAGCGCCCGATCCCAAGCTCGTCCAGGCAATCCGCGACAAGATCATGTCCTATCCGCAGGTCTTGGGCACACACGACCTGATGGTGCACGACTACGGCCCCGGTCGTCAGTTTGCCAGCGCCCACGTGGAGATGCCCGGCGAGGGCGACGCATTTGAGCACCACGAGATCCTAGACACCATCGAGCACGACATCAAGCGCCAGATGGGCATTGGCATCACGTTGCACTGCGACCCCATCGCCACCACCGGCGACGACCTACGCGGCTGGGTCAAGCGTGGCGTTACGCAGATCGATCCCGCGCTCTCCATCCACGACCTGCACGAGCACGACGGGTTCGTTTCGTTTGACCTTGTGCGTCCCGACGGCTTTGACATATCCGACGAGGAGCTGCTGGAGCTCGTCACGCGCATCGTGCACGAGCGCCGACCCAATGCCTCATGCGTCGTTACGTTTGACTCGGGCTTTAGCTCGCCCGACCGTCCGGCCGAGCAGCTGTAGCCCGCTTAACAGCTAGTTTCCCTGCGTGCCCGAGATGCCGTTTTGTAGGGCGTTCCAGGCATCCGTCGCCATGCCGCCCAAGTTCTGAGCGGTGTCGCCCAGGTTCTGGGCCGTGTCGCCCAGCTCTTGGGCCTTATCCCCAAGCTCCTGTGCCTTGTTGCTCAAGTCCTCCAACGTATTGGAACTCGAGCTGTCGGTACCGCTTTGGCCGTCGGGTGAGTTGCCCGAGCTATTCTTGTGCGTGAGTTGAATTTCGAGGTTGCCGCTGTCGTTATAGTAAGCAGAAGTAACGACCCAGTTGGCATCGATGACGGGCGTTGAGCCATCATCAGTCAGGACCACGGCATTCGAAAGATTGGCGCCGCGCGACTTGAGGAGCTTCTTGGCGTTGGACCAGTACTGCCCCGGGATATCGCTCAGATCGACGGTGCTAGACGAGGCGGACTCGGTTTGCTCAACAGTGGCATCGGCCGTTGAACTCCCTCGCTTGTTAAGCATGCCCGACACGATGGCAAACACAACCGACAGCGCAAAGAAGATCGCCAGCACGATGAGGATCTTCTTGATCACGCTCGACGAACGCGACGGCTTCTTCTCCTCGTCCTCGCCATATTGCGGAATCGACTTGGGGTACTCGCGATACGGCTCGCGCGACTCGTAGCGAGGCTGCGCCGTGCGAGGCATATACGTCGTCTGCTGAGGCTGCGGAATGGGATTCTGCGGCAGGTTGTCATAGGGATTCGGCGTCGAGGCAGCATAAGAATCCTGCGGCGCGTAATCAAACGGATCCGGAGCTGCGTTGCCATAGGGGCCTTGCGAAGATGTAGCGTAAGAATCCTGCGCCGTGTCGCCATAGCCCATAACCCGGGTGGGCTCGGCAGAAGGCTGCGTCGCGGCGGGGTCGGTATAACCGAGGTTGGGAACAACGCGAGTCGCATCGGCGCTATCGCCAGCCTGCGCGGAACCGTAGCCGCCCATCACGGTTGTCTTGTCCTGATCCATGCAACGATTCCTTTCCGTCGCGCGTGAGCATCAAGTTATCCTTGCATTCTACCCGCGCAAAAGCCTATGATGGGCAGAGCCCGTCGGTATCTACAAGACATGCGCGGGCCTAAGGATAAAAAAGCCCCGCCGGGCCTTGGGGGCACGGCGGGGCGGGCAGGCAGCTAGGGGCAACAGGCTTAGAACAGGCCGGTGATGTTGCCGTCGCTGTCGACGTCGATGTTCTCGGCCGCGGGAACCTTGGGCAAGCCCGGCATGGTCAGAACACTGCCAGTCAATGCGACCACAAAGTGGGCACCGGCGGAAACCTTGAGCTCGCGCACCGTGATGCGGAAGTTCTCGGGAGCGCCCAGGGCCTTGGCGTTGTCGCTAAAGCTGTACTGCGTCTTGGCCACGCACACCGGCAGGTTGCCAAAGCCGTTCTCGCGCAGCTCGGCGAGCTGGCGCTTGGCGGCCGGCGTAAAGTCGACGCCGTCGGCGCGGTAGACCTTGGTGGCAATGGCCTCAAGAGCGTCGGCCACATCGGCGCCGTCCTCATAGGCAAACTTGAGCTCGCTCGGCTGCTCAATCAGACGCATGACCTCATCGGCAAGCTCGAGCGCGCCCTCGCCGCCCTTGGCCCAGACCTCGGAAAGCTTAACGTTGACGCCGAGCTTCTGACACTCGGACTCGATGAGCGCAAGCTCGGCCTCGGTGTCCGTCGGGAAGCGGTTGATGGCGACTACGCAGGGCAGACCATAAACGTTCTGGATGTTGTCGACGTGACGCAGCAGGTTGGGCATGCCGGCCTTGAGTGCCTCGAGGTTCTCCTCGTTGAGGTCGGCCTTGGCGACGCCACCGTTGTACTTCAGCGCACGAGCGGTCGCGACGACCACGACGGCGCTGGGGCGAACGCCCGTCATGCGGCACTTGATGTCGAGGAACTTCTCGGCACCCAGATCAGCACCGAAGCCGGCCTCGGTAATGGCGACATCGCCAAAGCGCATCGCCATACGCGTGGCCATGATGGAGTTGCAGCCGTGGGCAATATTGGCGAAGGGACCGCCGTGGACAAACGCGGGCGTACCCTCGAGCGTCTGCACCAGATTGGGCTTGAGCGCATCCTTAAGCAGGGCCGCCATGGCACCCTGAGCCTTAAGGTCACGGGCGCGAACGGGCTCGCCGGCATAGCTGTAGCCGACAACAATCTCGCCCAGGCGCTCCTTGAGGTCGTTAATGCTCGTAGACAGGCACAGGATTGCCATGACCTCGGAGGCGACGGTGATATCGAAGCCGTCCTCGCGCGGCACGCCCTGGGCCTTACCGCCAATACCGTCGATGACGTGGCGCAGCTGACGGTCGTTCATATCGACGACGCGCTTCCAAGTGATGCGTTTAACGTCGATGCCAAGCTGGTTGCCCTGCTGAATATGGTTGTCGAGCATGGCGGCCAGCAGGTTGTTGGCAGCACCGATGGCATGGAAGTCGCCGGTAAAGTGCAGGTTGATATCCTCCATGGGGATGACCTGAGCCCAGCCGCCGCCGGCAGCGCCGCCCTTAACGCCAAAGACGGGGCCAAGCGAAGGCTCGCGCAGGGCCACGGCGCTCTTGACGCCGCGACGGCGCAGGCCGTCGGCCAGACCGATGGTCGTGGTGGTCTTGCCCTCGCCCGCAGGCGTTGGGTTGATGGCGGTCACGAGGACGAGCTTGGCCTGGTGATCAGTCGGCTCGTTGAGCAGTGAATAATCGACCTTAGCCTTGTCGAAGCCGTACGGAATCAGGTGCTTAACGTCGACGCCGGCGCTCTTGGCCACCTCGGTAATAGGCAGCGGCGTGACAGAACGTGCGATTTCGATGTCAGTAGGCATGGGCGGTCCTTTCGTTACCGAATGAGAAAAAGACCAATTCAGCATAGCACGGGCGCGCAATAGTAAAACACCCGTAACCGATGAATGGCGATATGTTTATCCAATGCTCAGCGATAGCTTAACAGCCCGCCAAAACAAAGCGCCCTAAATGGTAGGTTCAATCCCCAAGTGCTCAAAGGTGCGAAGCGTTGCCTGGCGGCCCTGGGGCGTGCGAATCATCAAGCCGCACTGCAGCAGATAGGGCTCATAGACATCCTCGAGCGTTCCCGGGTCCTCGCCCACCGCGCTGGCAAGCGTTGTCAGGCCCACGGCACGTCCGGAGAACGTCTTAGCGAGTGTCTCCAAAATGCGAATATCCATCCAGTCCAGACCAAGCTCATCGATCTCGAAGAACTCGAGCGCCTGACGGCAAATATCAAGCTCAATGGGACCGTTGCCGCGCACCTGCGCGTAATCGCGCACGCGCTTGAGCAGGCGGTTGGCAAGACGTGGCGTGCCGCGCGAACGCGAGCCGATCTCGAGCGCACTGGGATGGTCGATCGCCACGCCCAGGATGGACGCCGAGCGCGTCACAATCTGCGCGAGCTCCTCGACCGTGTAGTAATCCAGGCGATATGAAATGCCAAAGCGGTCGCGCAGCGGGCCAGTCAGCATACCCGAGCGGGTCGTTGCTGCTACGAGCGTAAACTTGGGGATATCCAGGCGAATCGATCGTGCGGCCGGGCCTTTACCGATCACGATATCGAGGGCAAAGTCCTCCATCGCGGGGTACAGGACTTCCTCGACCGAACGGTTGAGGCGGTGGATCTCGTCGATAAACAGCACATCACCCGGCTGCAAGTTAGTAAGGATGGCCGCCAGGTCGCCGGTGCGCGCAATAGCGGGGCCGCTCGTCGTCTTGATCTGAGCGCCCAGCTCGTTGGCGATAACGGTGGCCAGCGTGGTCTTGCCCAGGCCCGGAGGACCCGAGAAAATCACGTGGTCGAGCGTCTCGCCACGGCTCTGCGCCGCTTCGATCAACACGCGCAGGCTCTGCTTGATGTGCTCCTGGCCACAGTAGTCGTCCAGGCGCTGGGGGCGCAAAGTGCGGTCGACATCGAGGTCCTCGGCCGTCAGCTCCGAGCCCACCATGCGCTCGCCGTGCGCCATGGATGCCGCCGGCGAGTTGCCGGGCGTCGCCCACAGGTCCTGAGAGTCATCGGCTTCCCACATCACGCATCCATTCCGAGTCGCTTAAGCGCCGCGCCGAGCAGATCCTCGACACGCATATTCTGCCCATCATACCCGCTCAGGGCAACATCGGTCTCCTGCGGGCTAAAGCCCATGGAAAGGAGCGCCGCACGGGCGTCATCGATGGCCGAGGGAGCGGCAGCGGGCACGGGCATCGCAACCTGGCCGGGAATCACGTCGACCGGCACAAAGCCCTTGTCCTTGGCAAAGGTGCTCTTGAGCTCCAGGATCAGACGCTGAGCTGTCTTTTTGCCCACACCGGGCACCTTGGCCATGCCCTTGTCGTCCTCGGCCATCACCAGCGAATACAATTGCCCCACGGTATAGGTGGAAAGCACGGCGAG
Source organism: uncultured Collinsella sp. (assembly GCA_902490445.1). GTDB lineage: Bacteria > Actinomycetota > Coriobacteriia > Coriobacteriales > Coriobacteriaceae > Collinsella. The sequence continues at coordinate 11,181 of CABUDZ010000027.1, read as the reverse complement.
CGCCAAGCGCGGGCCAACGCCCGAGACAGACACGAGCCGATCGAACATCGTGCGCTCATCCTTAGAGGAAAAACCGAAAAGTGTCATGGCGTCCTCGCGCACCTGCATACGCGTGTAGAGGCGGACCTCGCCGCCGGGCGTCGGCAACGTGGCCGCAGTGCTGCCCGAGATGCCGAGCTCAAAGCCAACGCCCGACACATCGACGACAGCAGAGCTCATCGTGGCCTCGACAAGCGTTCCGTGGAGCTGGGAGATCATCAGTATCCGGTTCCTCTCTGTTGATAGAACTCGCCGCCGGTAAGGGCGCGGGTGCGGCTGAGGTTTACGTGGCAGATGGCACAGGCCAGGGCATCGGCGGCATGGTCGGGATGCGGGTCGTGATCAAGCTGCGTGAGCGTGCGCACCATATAGGCGACCTGCCGCTTATCTGCGGCACCGGTACCCACAACAGCCTGCTTAATCTGCATAGGCGTGTACTCGCCGATCTCGAGTGCGCATTCCGAAAGAGCCACGAGTGCAGCGCCGCGGGCATGCGCCGTGGGGATGGCCGAGCGAACGTTGGCGCCAAAGTAGATGCTCTCGATGGCAGCGGTATCGGGTCGATAACGCTCCACGACACCCTTGAGGTCGCGGGCGATATGCGACAGGCGCACCGCGAGCGGACTACCCGCGCTGGTCTCGATACAACCGTAGGCACGGCAGCGAACCTCGCCACGCCGCTCCTCGATAATCCCCCAACCCGTATGGGCCAAACCGGGGTCAATGCCCAAGATAACCAAGCCAACCTCCCCTCGCCACAAGTACGGCGCAAGACAAGGCCTCGCGCACTATTCACGAACGTCTGTTCTAGAATAACACAACGCTAGCTCCATAAGTCAGCCGAGATCGAATTGTAGGTTGAGCATACACAAGCGAGCGCCCGCCAGAGCGAGCAAGGTGCCTTGAAAGAGGAGGGCATTGACCTTGCGGTCATGCCCGACGATTGAAAGGCAGATTGCCGCTCTGGCGGGCGCGCAGCGACCTAGTTCTGTGAGAAGAACGGGAATTGCCTCGGATCCACCGGCGGATGCGGCATCGGCGTGCCCTGGGGTCCACCCTGCGGGCCACCCTGGCCGCCCATCATCTTTTCGATGGCGTCCTGGACCTCGCCCTCGAACTTTTTCATGCCCTCGTGCAAGCGACGCTGACCGTCCTCAGAGCGCAACTCCTCCATCTGCTCGGGCGAAATACCCAATAGCTCGCCCAGCACGCCCATCATCTCGTTTCGCATGCGCTCGCTCGTATCCTCGTCAGCAAAACGGCGCACCTCGGCGCGCGCCAACGAATCGACCGTCATACGCTCCTTGCCGTTGAGCCCCAGGTCGGACCACGCGAGCATGTACGGCCAGGAGCGCTCGGCAAACGAACGGGACGAGACGATCGGCGCCGTCGGCAACATGCGGCGGGCAGCCTCACCCTGACGCACGAGCATCAGCAGCAGCGAGCAGGCCTCAGGCTTGCCAGCGACCATCGGGATGTCGTTGAAAGATCGATTGCGGTCCACGTGCGCCTCAAGCGCGCCATCGATCTCACCCGGCTCAAGCCCGCCGAGCAGCTGTGCCGCGCGGTCGAGCATATCGACCGGACCGTCGAGCGTCGAGAGCGCCTGCGCCAGCACTCGCTCCATACAATCTTCCACCGCGTTGAGCGTCACGAGCTCTTGGGGCACCACGGCAGACGTGCGGTTGCGCACACGCGCCACAAACTCAAGCGTCGACAGGTACACATCGCCAAAGGGCGCGTAATCGCCCTGGTAGCCGCCGCAAAGCGCCGGCGCCGCCAGCGCGTACTCGGTTTTGGACAGCGGGCTCAGCGCCATCGCACCCAACTCGAGCGCCGTGTCCTCCAGCATAAGGCCCAGCGTACGCGAGCGCAGACGTTCGGCATCGCCCGCCGACACGTCGCGATCGAGCACACGCGCCGCATCCGGCGCATCGCGCTCGACGGTGCGAATGTGCAGACGCTCAGCGATGGCGCGGACGGCGGCACAGCGGGCAGCCTCGGCCTCTTCCTGCGCCGGCGTAAAGATACGGTTGCGCCCCAGCACCAGGCCGATCACGTTGCGCGGACCCAGGGCGTCGACGGCAAGCGTCGCCAGCAGGGACGACGGCAAGTCACCCTCGAGTGCCACCACAGCACACGACGCACCGTGGGCTCGGGCGTTGTCGCGCACGGCGAGCACCAGCGCCTGCCACAGCCACTCCTCGGAACGGAACTCGGGCAGTTCGTGATCTTCCAGGGCATCGAGCATCACGCCGCGCTGAATCTCCTGAACCAGCAGGCTCTCCTCAAAACACGGCGCTTGGGCCACCACGCGACCGCAGTCGTCGAGCACAAACGAACCGCCGGTATACACCGACTCGTCATAGGCACCGACCGGCGCCATGCAGGCAAACCATACGCTGCGCTTGGATGCGATCTTGCGGTAGGCGCCGCTGCAAACGGCGGCAATGGCAGCAGTCTCGCGGTCGGTCATGTCAAACGCGTTGAATTGGAAATACGCAATGAGGTCAACACCGGTCGGCAACATCTCGAGTTCGCGGTCCAAGTCAAAAATCACGGCAATGCGTACGCCGTCCACGTCGAACACCGGCGGCGCCCAACGCGTGTCGTTGTTCTCGCCACGCTGCAGGGCAATGCTCGAACGCGCCGGCACCACATGACCGTCCTTGAGCATCATGTAGTCGAGTAGCGGCTGGCCCTCAAACGAAACCGCCGCGGGCACGATGCAGATCATGTCAAGCTCCTGGATGCGCTCGGCGACACCAGTCAAGCCGGCAAGCATGTCGTGCTCAAAGTCGGCAGCGCCCACCAGGCCACCGGGCATGGCGCCCATAAAGAGCGGAGCCGGAACGCACAGCACGCGCGCCCCGCGCTCGTGGGCCAGACGAGCCTGGTCCTCGATGCGGCCGCAAATGCCCTCAATATCACCCAGGCGCATATCGATCTGTGCAAGCGCGAGCTTCATGGCTCAGCCCTTTCCGTCGTAAACCATCGTTGTCGTAGTAAAAGCGCCGGCCGCATAATGCAGTCGGCGCTCGCATGTGCATATGCTAGCTATGATACCCCGAGCGGGGGCGCGCTCCTAGAACGTCGCGGACCACAGCCCGTGCAGGTTGCAGTAGGCATAGACGGTACCGGTCTTGGAACCGCCGGCAAAAAACGTCGCGGGCTTCATGCCGGGCTCAAGGTAATGGACCTCTAAGCGGCCCTCGGCCTCAAGGGCGATCCACTCAATATAGTGCTCGGGCAGGCTGGGGTGCTCGACCGAGCCAACGCGTGCGCGAATCACGTGACCGTCGCGCTCGGTCTCGACAACAGGCACGTGCTTCTCGTGCGCCGCGTCCTCAGTGTTTGCGGTCAGTTCCGTGCAACCGGCAGGGGTTGCAACGTCGTTGCCAAGGGCGGCAATGAGCTTACCGTCGGGGTCCTTAAAGAATTTCGCCATGATGTTCTCCTTTGCTGACGTGCCAATGTTCTTGATGGTTCTTATGCCCAAAGGCAGACAAACCATCCACGGCATTGCAAATGAACACATAACGGGCGGGGACGATGGGGCAGCGTGCGCTATCCACCCTGGCGGCCCCACCCGAGCGGGTTAGCGCCCGTCGCCGCCCAGCAGCGCCAGAACATCTTCGCGGGTAAACAGCGCCGACGAGATGCCGTCGCCGCCGAGCACGCTGTTGACCAGGTCGCGCTTGGACTCCTGCATCTGCATAATGCGCTCCTCGATCGTGTCCTTGGCGATGAGCTTGTACACGGTCACGGTATGTTGCTGGCCAATACGGTGCGCGCGGTCGGTCGCCTGGTCCTGCGCTGCCACGTTCCACCACGGGTCGTAGTGGATGACCACGTCGGCCGCCGTCAGGTTAAGGCCCACGCCGCCCGCCTTGAGCGAAATCAAAAAGACCGGAACCTCGCCCGCTTGGAACTGCGCGACCATCTTGGTGCGGCTCTCCTTAGACGAAGCGCCCGTGAGCTTAAGGAAGGCGATGTCCTCCTTGGCCAAGCGCTTACCGATGATATCGAGCATACCCGTAAACTGGCTGAACAACAGGATGCGATGCCCGCCGTCGAGTGCGCCGTGCACGAGCTCCATACACGTATCGAGCTTGGCGCTCCCCGCCTTGTAATCCTCGTAGTGTAGACGCGGGTCGCAGCAGATCTGGCGCAGCTTGGTGAGCTCGGCGAGCACCTTGAGTTTGTCCTTCTTAAACTCCCCAGCCTCGCGGTGCTGCACCTGCTGGGCGATGCGGTCCTGGTTGGCCAGGTAGAGCTTGCGCTGCTCGCCGGTAAGCTGCGCCATGACGGTGTCTTCGATCTTCTCGGGCAGGTCGGCCACCACGTCTTCCTTAACACGGCGCAGCACAAACGGCGACACGAGCGCCTGCAGGCGAGCGGCGCTATCGCCCTCGGCATGCTCGACGGGGCTCTCAAAGCGCTTGGCAAACGACTCGCGTGTCCCCAAAAGGCCCGGCATCAAAAAGTCGAAGATGCTCCAGAGCTCGGACAGGCGGTTTTCGATGGGCGTGCCCGTCAGGGCAAAGCGCACGCCGGCAGGCAGGCGCTTGGCGGCGCGCGCCACCTGCGTGAGCGGATTTTTAATGTACTGTGCCTCATCGAGCACCACGCGGGCAAAATCCTGCTCGACGTACTCGTCGATATCGCGCCGCATAAGGTCATACGACGTCACGACCACGCTATGCTCGGCCACGCCGGCGATCTGCACGCGGCGTTGAGCCTTGGCGCCCACAATGGCGCACACATCGAGCGACGGGGCAAAGCGCTCCAGCTCGGCGGTCCAGTTGTACACGAGTGAGGCCGGGCATACCACGAGCGTGGGCTTGGTGTCCCCCGCCTCCACGCGCGCCAGGATATGCGCGATCATCTGGAGCGTTTTGCCCAGGCCCATGTCGTCGGCCAAGATGCCGCCAAGGCCCAGGTGTTCGAGCGAGCCGAGCCACTGGTATCCGTCGACCTGGTAGCCACGCAGCGTGGCCTTGAGCGAGGCGGGTACCGTAAAGTCCATCTTGCCGAGCGTGTCCAGGCGCTCGACGGTGCGGCGGAACGCGGCGTCGCGATCGGCCTCGAGCGCCGGCGTGCGCGCGAGCATGCTGTCGACGAACAGGGTACTCGATGCGGGAAGCGACACGCCGTCGAGCAGGTCGACGGCATCGACACCCAGATCTTCGGCAAGGCCAAACGCGGCGCGCGCTCCCTCATCCAAGCGCACGATGTCGCCGGACGTCAGGCGCGCAAACGTCTGGTGGCGCTTGTACGAGTCCAGATAGATGGCAAGATCTGCCGCCGAAAGCCCACTCGCGCCCAGCTCGACATCGAGCAGATTGCTCTTGACGGTCGCACGAACCGAGAGTTTGGGCGCGGGACGCACCGAAATCTGGCGCAGACGGTCGCTGAGCATGACCTCACCCAGCTCGGACAGGGCGGACAGACCCTCGGTCAGCAGGCAGAACAAGCGGGCGTCATCGCGCTCCTCAAACGCCAGACCGCCCTCGTAGAAATCGAAGTACAGGGCCGCCGTATCCATAACGCGAAACTCCGCCACCTCGTCGCGGGGCGGCACACCGGGGCGCTGCTCTTCGAAGGGGCTGCCCGGAGCGCCCAGGCTAAAGAGATCCGCCGACCAATCGCCGTAGGTAACCGTAATTTTGCAGGTCACGAGCCCATCGTCGACACCGATCGCCATAGCAAAGCTCGGCTCGGGTGCCACGGTATCGAGCGCGGCGGGCGCGGTGAGGTCGGTGTAGTCGCGCAAAATGGGCAGCGCCATACGGCAGAACTCACCCACCTGCTCGGCGGCAATATGGGCGGGCGTGCGGCACGGCAGCAAGCGCGACAAAAAAGGTGCGGCATGCTGAGCAAATGCAGCGTCGGTACGGCGCGCGCGGCGCGTGTCAACCAAGTAGGCGGCATCGCCCGACGCAAAGCAGTACATATCGGCGGGCAGGCGCAGGTCATAGCTACCACCAGCCGCCGGCGCGATTTTGGCGGCAAGCAGCGGTGGGCGCTTAGCGGATGCCTCGTCCTCCCCTTGCGGAGACAGCTCAACCGCCACGTCGTAGGTGCGATGCGTCGTCATCCCCCGCGACCAGGCGGGCTCAAAGGAGATGGTCTGGCCGCGCAGCAGGTCCAGCACATATACGATGCTATGCTCGGACAGCGGCAACTGACGCTCGGCAACAAAACCGCTGCGGGCAAAGTCGTACGACGCCGAACGTGAGCTTGTGATGTCATCGAGATAGGCAACTGTCGTCACAACAAGGTTGAGCAGCTTTGCCGATGTTTCGTCAAAGGCCTCAGGTGAATGGACAAACGTGAGCTTCTTGCCATAGGAGAACGTGCCGCCGCGCACGTAGGCATCGGCCATGCCGTCGATATCCTTGACCACGTAGGACACCGAGCCACAGCGGATGCGAAGCTCGAGCGCCCAGCTAAAGCGGTCGGCAAACAGCGGATTGTAGTACGGCACCAGCGAGGGCTCCAATACCGCCTTGGGGGCATCGGGGTCGACTGTGCCGGCGAGCTTGCGGCGCATGCTCGCCAGCTCATCCATGCGCGCGTCCGAAAGATCGGAAAGCGCCGCCACAAGGCTCGGGCTCGTGGGGACGGGCGCCGGGAAGGGAAAGTTGGGGTTGACGGCCGGCGCGGCGGACGCGGCGCGCGCGGGCTGTTTCGGCTGCGCCGTAAACGTGCGAACCGGCGTGCGCAAACCTTCGACGGGCTCGGCGCCGCTGGCATCCAAATACGCCAGCGCCGTGGCAATAGCGTGCTTACACATACCGGGATAGCGGTATGCGGCGGGGCAGTCGCAGTCGTAGTCGATAACCTCGTGCTCGTCCATGTCGAGCGCCACGTGCGTCTTGTACAGGTCGCCGCGCGAGCCGCGCACCGAGCCCTCAACCGTCACGTTTTTGGAGAAGCGCGAGCCGCTGTCCTCGATCGACAGCACGGCGCCGTTAAGCATGAGCGAACGCCCCTTCATAAAGGTGCCGCTCAACGCCGCCTCTTTGCGAAGCGCCTGCACAAACGTCCCCTGCGCCATCACTTCCTCCAATCTCACCCGGGGTAGCTTAGATCACCGTCACGCGGCCTTGGTTACCCACGATGGCCTTGGCCTCGGCCAGCAGCGGAATCGAGCGCGCGTTGACCTTGGCAGGCACCTCGGCGCGCAGCACGCGCCCGTCCACCTGCTCGATAAAGATCTCCACGCGATCGCCACCCGGGTTAGCGGTGAGCACCGTGGCCAGGCGCGCCATATTGCCCTGGCTAAAGCGGCTGTTGGGCACCATGACCTCAAACACCTTGGGCTTGTTATTCTCCTCGTTGAGCTCCAGCGGCACAATCTCCTGCGCGATGATCTGGTCGCCGCGGTCCGAGCGCTCGAGCTTGCCCTTAATGCGCACAAAGGCATCGGACAGCTGCGCGCCGGTCTCGGGATCGACCTCGCCGTACAGGTACCCCTCGGCCTCTTTATAGGTCTTGGGGAACACGACGACGGTGGCCTCGCCTTCCATGTCCTCGAGCTGCACGATGCCCATGGGGTCACCGTTTTTGGTCACGCGCTTGGACACGCTCGAGACCATGCCGGCCCACCACAGCGCCTTGCCCTCGGGAATCTCCTGGTTGATGGTGCCGCCCGTAGGATTCTGAACTTCGTAGCCGGTATCGATCTGCGAGAACGAGAAGTCGCGCGCCTTGGCTAGTGCATACTCAAACGGGCGCAGCGGGTGGTCCGAGACATAGATGCCCAGAACCTCTTTCTCCTGGCTCAGCTTGAGGTGGCGGTCCCATTCCTGGCCGTCCGGATCTGGCACGCTCACCTCGAAGCCCGAGCCCTCAACGTCGCCAAACATATCGAAGAACGAGGTCTGGCCGCTCGCGCGGTCCTTCTGGCGCTTTATCGCGGCATCGATGATGTTCTCGGGGTTGTTCTTATCCACAAAGTGCATCATCTGGCGACGCGGATACCCCGTGGAGTCGAAGGCGCCTGCCTTGATCAGCGATTCGATTACGCGACGGTTGGCCTGGCTCGAGTCCACGCGCTCGACAAAGTCGTGCAGCGTCTTAAACGGGCCGCCCGCCTCGCGCTCGGCGATAATCGCCTGCGCCACGCCGGTACCCACGCCGCGGATGCCGGCCAGACCAAAGCGCACGCCCTCCTTGGTAGCCGTGAACTCGGTGCCGGACTCGTTGACATCTGGCGACAGCACGGGGATGCCGTCGTGACGGCATGCCGAGACGTAGTGCACGATTTTGTCGGTCTTACCCGTATAGGACGTCAGAACGGCCGCCATGTACTCGTGCGGATAGTGCGCCTTGAGCCACGCCGTCTGCATAACCAGGATGGCGTAGCCGGCAGAGTGCGACTTGTTAAAGGCGTAAGACGCGAACTCGAGAACATCGTCCCAAATCTTCTGGGCGACCTCGCGCGTGTAGTTGTTCTTGATAGCGCCGTTCATCCAGTGGTCGTAGGTGGTCTCGTCCGAGCCATCCTCCCAGTGCAGCACCGTCGACGTGAGCAGTTTGATCTTCTTCTTAGCCACGGGCTTACGGATACGCGAGTCCGATTCGCCCTTGGAGAAGCCGCACATCTCGACGGAGATGAGCATAACCTGCTCCTGGTAGACCATGGTGCCGTAGGTTTCGCCCAGGATGTCGTCCAGACGGTCGTCGTAGGAGACCGCCGGCTCCTTGCCGTTCATACGGTTGATGTAGGACGAGACCATGCCGGCGCCCAGCGGGCCCGGGCGGTACAGAGCGATCAATGCTACGACGTGCTTGTACTCGGTGGGCTTCATGTTCTTGATCGTGGCCGTCATGCCGGCGGACTCGACCTGGAAGACGCCGGCGGTATGGCCGGAGCCCATGAGCTTAAAGATCTCGGGATCGTCAAAGGGAATCTCTTCCTCTTTGATGTCGATGCCGAAGTTCTTCTTGATGTTTGCCTTGGCCTTGGAGATAACCGTCAGCGTGCGCAGGCCCAAGAAGTCCATCTTGAGCAGGCCCATGTCGGCAACGGTATGACCCTCGTACTGGGTAATCTCGACGCCGCCTTTGGTATCGAGCTTAGTGGGCACGTGCTCGTTGACGGGGTCACGGCAGATCAGAACGGCACACGCGTGCACGCCCTCGCCACGGGTGAGGCCCTCAATCGAAAGCGCCGTGTCGATGATGCGGCGGGCGTCGTCGTCCTTTTTATAGGCCTCGGCAAAATCGGGGTTAAACAGATCCTCTTTGCCGGGTTGTTTGTCGAGCACCTGCTTGAGCTTGACCTTGGGGTCGCTCGAGACCATCTTGGACAGACGCTGGCCCATGTAGACCGGGTAGTCCAGGACGCGCGCGGCGTCGTTGATGGCCTGCTTGGCCTTAATGGTCGAGTAGGTGATGACGTGCGTGACCTTCTCGGGGCCGTAGAGCTGGCGAACGTGCTCCACGACCTCGAGGCGCCGCTCATCGTCGAAGTCCATATCGATATCGGGCATCTCGGTACGCTGTGGGGACAGGAACCTCTCGAACATCAGGCCGTTCTCGAGCGGGTCGAACGCGGTGATGTTCATGGCGTAGGCGACGATAGCGCCGGCGGCAGAACCACGGCCGGGGCCGACGCCGATGCCGTTGTCCTTGGCCCATTGCACGTACTCGGCGACGATGAGGAAGTAGGCGGCAAAGCCCTTGTCGCAGATGACCTTGTATTCGTACTCAAAGCGCTCTTTGATGTTGACGCCACCGATCTCGCGCGTGGCCCAGTCGTCACCGTAGTGCTGGCGCAGGCCTTTCTCGCACTCGCGGCGGAACTGACTCTCGTGCGTCTCGCCGGGGTCAAGCAACGGGAAGCGCGGCAGGATGATGGAGTCCCAGTCCAGCTCAACGTAGCACTTGTCGGCGATCTCGAGCGTGTTGTCGCAGGCCTCGGGGCAATACGGGAACATCGCCCGCATCTCCTCCTCGGTCTTCATGTAAAACTCCGAGCCGGTCATGCGCATGCGGTTGGGGTCGTCGACCTTGGCGTTCATGCCAATACACATGATGACGTCCTGCACGGGCGCGTCCTCGCGGCGCAGGTAGTGGAAGTCGTTGGTGGCGATAACCTTGACGCCCACCTGCTTGGCGATATCGATGAGCGTGCGGTCCATCTGCTCGTCGGTCAGGCCGTTGTCGGTGGTAATGCCGTGTTCCTGGATCTCGATGTAAAAGTCGCCGGGGTCAAAGGTATCGCGGAAGGTCTCGGCCCACTTGATGGCGCCTTCCATGTCGCCGCGGTCGATGTATTTGGGGATGATGCCCGCGATGCAGGCGCTCGTGCAAATCATGCCCTTGGCGTGGCGGCGTAGGTTGTCGAGCGTCACACGCGGCTTGTAGTAAAAGCCCTGCACGGCGGCCTCGGAGACCGTCTGCATCAGGTTGACGTAGCCCTCCTGGTCCTTGGCCAGGAGGATCATGTGGTAGAGCTCGGGCTTGTGGTCGCGGGCGAGCGTCTCGTCCGGCGTAAAGTAGACCTCGCAGCCAAAGATGGGCTTGATGACCAGGGGCGGCTTGAGCTCGTCGATGTTGCCCTTTTCGTCCCACATGGCCATGTCCTTCACATACTGGGCATGCTCGCGCGGGTTTTCCTCGGGATCGGGCTCCACCAGCTCGTCGCGGCGGTCCTTTTCCAAGAAGGCCTTGTCGTGGCTCCAAGTTTTGTACTCGGGCGTATTGTGGTTGACGGCGTCGCAGGCCAGCGCCAGATCGGGCACGCCATACATGTAGCCGTGGTCGGTAATGGCCACGGCGGGCATGCCCAGCTCTACGGCGCGATTGACCATATCCTGGATACGGGTTGCGCCGTCGAGCATGGAGAAAACAGTGTGATTGTGCAGATGGACGAATGCCATGTGATGAGCTCCGATGCGGGTTCGTGTTCTGACTGAACGATTTTACCGCACGGCACGGACAGCACCCGAACCTAGCCAAACCAACACGGGCAGTCTTTTTGGGGCCTTCAAAAAGGGGGATGAGGGCATCCCGATGCATCGAGTAATACTGGAACCCCGGCGATACGCTGAATGATTTGTGACGAATAGTCATGTCCATCAAGAAGGCTCGACGCTTCGGGCAGCTCGTCAATCGATATATCAATTC
>CABUDZ010000026.1 GCA_902490445.1 uncultured Collinsella sp. | reverse complement strand
GAGAAGTTCGCGAAGCCCACTTCTCCGAGGAAGGGCACCAGCCCGGAGGCGGCCCCAGCGCGAGACCGTCCCGGATGCCTACCTACTCGTTGTCGCCGGCAGTTAGCTGCGTTGCGGAGAGTGCGCCGTCGGCAGCGGTTGCGGCTGCGGCGTCGGGCCAGACCCAGTCGGTAAAGGCCGGATGATCGAAGCCCTCGTCGCACGCGAACTCAAAGGCCTCGGTGCGGAAGGCCTCCCACTCATCAATCTGCTCGGCGAACTTATCGGCGTCGACCATGCGCAGCACGTCGGCGGCCAGGGCCCAGCGGTCCATGTTGTTCAGGCGCAGCATGTCGAACGGCGTGGTCGTGGAGCCCTTCTCCTCGTAACCGTGGACGCGGAAGGCGTCGTGGCCGGGACGGTTCCAAATCAGACGGCGGATCGTGCCGGCATAGGCGTGGAATGCGAAGAGCACGGGCTTCTCGCCGCAGCCGAACAGCTCAGCCCAGCGTTCATCGCTGATGGCCTGGTCGTTCTCGCAGACGTTCTGGATCTTGAGCAGATCAACCACGTTGACGAACCACACCTTAATGCCTAGCTCGCGCAGCATATCGGTTGCGGCCAGAGCCTCGAGCGTCGGCACGTCACCGCAGGTCGCAACCACGACGTCGGCCTCGGCGAGTGAGCCAGCGGTCGATGCCCACTTCCAGGTCGCGACGCCCTCGGCGAGCTCGGCCTTTGCCTCGTCGACCGTCTGGAAGGTCGGGGCGGGCTGCTTGCCGCAGAAGATGGCGTTGACGCAGTCGGTGGACTGGTAGACGCGCTCGGCCACGGCAAGGGCCATGTTAGCGTCGGCCGGATAGTAGGCATTCACGATGTGCGTGTCGTTGGCCTTGTTGAGCAGCAGGTCGATAAAGCCGGGGTCCTGGTGCGAGAATCCGTTGTGGTCCTGGCGCCAGACATGGCTCGACAGCAAAATGTTAAGGCCGCTAATGGGAGCACGCCACGGAATCTCGCGCTTGGTAGCCTCGAGCCACTTGCAGTGCTGGTTGACCATGGAGTCGACCACATGGACAAAGCTCTCGTAGGAGCTCCACACGCCGGAGCGGCCGGTGAGCACGTAGGCCTCGAGGAAGCCCTCGCACTGGTGCTCGGAAAGCTGCTCGACAACCTTACCGGAGCCTGCCAGCAGCTCGTCGTTGGCCTCGTCCTCGTAGAAGCCGGCATCCCACTGCTTCTTGGTCACCTTGTAGGCAGCCTGCAGGCGGTTAGACGCGGTCTCGTCGGGACCGAAGATGCGGAAGTCGTCCATGTTCTTGGCCAGGACGTCGGCAGTGTACTCGCCAAAGACGCGGACGGCCTCGGTGGAGCCCCAGCCGTGACCCTTCTCGGCGACGGGGATCTCGTGGGCGTGGATATCGGGCAGTTCGAGCTCGCGGCGCACCTTGCCGCCGTTTGCATTGGGGTTGGCGCCGATGCGCAGCTCGCCGGTCGGCATAAAGGCCGTCACCTCGGGGCGCACCTGGCCCTCGGGCGTAAAGAGTTCCTCGGGCCTGTAGGAGCGCAGCCACTCGCGTAGCACGCGGAAGTGCTCGTGGGTGTCCTTGGCGCTCGCCAGCGGCACCTGATGCGCGCGCCAGGAGTCCTCGGTCTTCTTGCCGTCGATGTGCTTGGGGCAAGTCCAGCCCTTGGGCGTACGGAACACGATCATGGGATAGGCCGGGCGGACCACGGTCTCGCCCGCGGCTGCCTGGGCCTGAGCGGTGGCCTTGATGTCGCAAATCTCGTCAAAGACCTGCTCAAACAGGGCGGCGAAACGCTCATGGATGCTCGCGTGACTCTCGTCGTCAAAGCCAGCGACAAAGAAGTGCGGCTTGTAGCCCATACCCTCAAAGAACTTGGTGAGCTCCTCGTCGGACACGCGGGCGAGGATGGTGGGGTTGGCGATCTTGTAGCCGTTGAGGTGCAGGATCGGCAGGACGATACCGTCGGTTGCCGGGTTCACGAGCTTGTTGGACTGCCAAGAGGTCGCAAGCGGACCGGTCTCGGACTCGCCGTCGCCCACCACGGCCACGGCCAGCAGGCTCGGGTTGTCCATGACGGCGCCGTAGGCGTGGCCGAGCGTGTAGCCGAGCTCGCCGCCCTCGTGGATGGAACCGGGCGTCTCGGGCGCAAAGTGGCTCGGGATGCCGCCGGGATAGGAGAACTGGCGGAAGAACTTCTGCAGGCCGGCCTCGTCATTGGTGATGTCGGGGCGGATCTCACGGTAGGTGCCATCGAGCAGCGACTGGGCGGTGCCTGCGGGGCCACCGTGGCCCGGGCCCATCAAGAAAATGGCGTTCTGGTTGTGATCGGCGATGAGGCGGTTGACATGACCGAACAGGAAGTTGATGCCGGGCGTGGTGCCCCAGTGACCGACCAGACGGTGCTTAACGTCCGGACGACCAAAATCGCGCGTCTCGCCGGTCTTCTCGTCGACAAAGTCGCTGCGCATCAGCGGGTTGGAGCGAAGGTAAATCTGGCCGACGGACAGGTAGTTCGAGGCGCGCCAATACAGGTCGACACCCTCGAGCTCGGAAGCGGGAACCTCATGTCCCAGTTTTTGCCACGGCGTTCCCAGTGTTTTAGCCATTGTTTATGTCCCTTCGCTGCGCGGTCGCCTTCCGATACGGCAACCTTTCGTTGGGACTAGTATATTTGCTAAAACGTTTTATCATGGTGAAAAAACGTTTTAGCATCCTGATTTGCCATATGGACAGGCAAAAGCAGACATTCACCTGCGGCATTGTCTGTCACAGGTACTCCACATTCAATCTGCATGAATTGATAAACGTGTTTAGTTGTGTTTAGTAAGCTCGAGCACGCTGTCCTTAACGATAAGCGCCGGCTCCAGAACGACCTCTTCGGCACGCCTGCCGCCCCTACCGGCAAGACGCTTGGACATGCAGCCAAAAGCATGCTCGGCGAGCACGCCGGGGTCCTGCTCGATCGCGGTCAACGCCGGCTCAAAGAGAACGTCGGCCGCCGAGTTATCATAGCTCACCACCGAGATATCGCCCGGAATGCTCTTTCCCATCTCGTGCAGGCGCTTGAGCAGACCCAGCGCAATGTTGTCCGAGCTTGCGAACACAGCAGTGGCGTCAGTTGCGAGCACCGCCTCCGAGGCCTCGTAGGCACTCGGAATGTAATACTCACTCTCGAACTCCAAGCGCGCATCGATGGGCAGCCCCACCTCGCGCAGCGCACGCTCATAGCCGGCAAGTCGTTTGCGACCCGTATTGGAGCGGCGCGCATTAACCAAGCAGGCAATACGACGGTGGCCTTGCTCGATCAAATAGCGGGTGGCCATATAGCCGCCCATCTCGTGGTCGAACATCACCTTGTCGCACTCGAGTCCCTCAATGGCACGGTCAACCATTACCGCCGGGATGGGCAGATGGCTGACTTCTTCGCGCAAAGCGCGGTCGTCCGAGAATTCGTCGCCCACGACCAAGAACACACCATCGACGCCGCGCGTCACCAGCTGGCGCAGGAGCTCTAGATCGTCCTCGGCGCTTCCACCCGAGCTGGTAATAAAGAGCGCGTAGCCGTCCTCGCGGCAGCGCTTTTCCAGACTGCCAGCGAGCGAGGCAAAAAATCGGCTCTCGATGTTGGGAACGATAAGGCCCAGCGTGCGCGACTCGCGCATGACCAGGCTGCGCGCGATCTGGTTGGGAACATAGTGGTTGCGCGCCGCGACCTCTTTGATGCGCTTGCGGTTTTCTTCCGAGATGCGACAAGGCCGGTTGTTGAGAACAAGCGAGACCGACGAGGGGGAAAGCCCCACCTCCTGGGCAATCTGCTTGAGAGTAACTTTGTTGCCCATCTCGCTCCTTCCGAGTATTCGCGCAATCTCTTGAAAGTATAGCGACCGTCCCTCTACCTCGATGATAAACACTTTACCAATCCGGTAGACGGCTGTTTTATCGCCGCGATTGGTGCAAAGCAACCTGACCCCTTTGCACCATGTGATGCATTGGGGTCAGGTTGCTTTGCACCAAATCCATCCGGGTGGGGTATATTGCATTCGATTGATGAAAACGACCACCATAAGGCGGATATACGTATGCACGAGAATGACTTTTTTAACGAGGACCTGCTCTGCGCACTCGCTGGCGTTGCCGGCGAGGACAACGTGCTCATGAGCGAGCCCATGCGCGAGCACACCACGTTTAAGATCGGCGGCCCGGCCGACGTCTTTGTCACGCCCGACACCGAGCAGGGACTCGTTGCCACGCTCGATACCTGCTACCGCTGCGATCTGCCGCTCACCATCGTGGGCAACGGCTCCGACCTGCTCGTCGGCGACAAGGGCATCCGCGGCGTCGTCGTAGCGCTGGGCGAGGGCCTCTCCGACATTACGGTCGACGGCACGCACGTCACGGCGGCAGCCGGCGCCTTGCTTTCCGATGTCGCAGCCGCGGCAGCCGAGGCCGGCCTTACCGGCATGGAGCCCATCTCGGGCATTCCCGGATCGGTCGGCGGTGCCTGCTACATGAACGCCGGAGCATACGGCGCTTGCATGGCCGATGTGCTGGAGTCCGTGCGCGTCTACAAGCCCGCCCGCATGCTCGACGACGGCACCCGCGGTAGCGGCAGCATTATTGAGTTCGATGTCGATGAGCTCAACCTGGGCTATCGCAAGAGTCGCATTGCCGACGACGGTTTCGTCGTGCTTTCGGCCACTTTCAATCTCGCCCCGGGCAACGCCGCGATGATCAAGGCCGACATGGACGACTACCGCCAGCGCCGCGAGGACAAGCAGCCGCTCGACATGCCGAGTGCCGGCTCCACCTTCAAGCGCCCCGAGGGCTACTTTGCCGGCAAGCTCATCATGGACGCCGGCCTGCGAGGACACGCCATCGGCGGCGCGCAGGTGAGCGAAAAGCACTGCGGCTTCATCGTCAACGCCGACCACGCCACCGCCGCCGATGTCGACGAACTCATCCGCCACATCCAAACAACCGTCAAAGACCAATTCGACGTAGACCTCGACCCCGAAGTCCACCGAGTCGGCGAATTCCTCTAAAAAAGAAGGCCCCGAAAGGGGCCTTCACTTTCTTTTATTCAGACAACCAATCCGGTGTGTCGCGCCCCGAACCCAAGAGGGCCGGGACTGTCCGAGAGGCATAAGGTTGATCGCGAGTTCCGCACGAGCCGGAGAGCACTTAATGTGCTCTCCGTGCGAGCAGGACTGTCCGAGCAGGCAACCTTATGCCTCTCGGACAGTCCCGGCCCAACTTGCGTTACGACAGCGCAATACCGCCAAGCCAGCCCCAACGCACGCCAGAGCCAGTACCATAAAAGCTGATGAACGAATCAAGCGACTTAGACGTAATGGCACCCTCGTTGCTCATAACGATGCCGCCGCCAACATAGATGCCCACGTGTCCGTACAGCAGACCCGGCGTACCGGTTCCGCTGTGCGACGAGTCGGCCACGATCATGCCCACCTGCAGCGCCGAACGATCGGAGCTGTAGCACCAGGCGTTAAACATGTCGCACGCGTTGCCGCCAAAGTAGCCCACGCCGGCGTTGCGGAACACGTTGGTAACCCAGGCAGCGCACCAGTTCAGGCCAGGCGAAGGCGTGGAGTAGCATGCGTTGACGACAGCCTGCTGCTTGCCCGAGCCGGCATTCTGCTGCGGGGTGCCGCCGGCATACGAGCCGCCGCCCGAGCTCGAACCGCCCGAAGAGGAATTGTTCTTGTTTGCGGCGGCCGCGGCAGCGGCAGCCTTCCTGGCAGCCTCCTCTGCCTGGGCGGCAGCGAGAATCTCGGAATCACGCTGGGCCATGAGCTCCTTGACATCGTCGGAGAGGCCGTTCAGAACCGTCTGGACCTCCTGCTGCTTGGCCTGCATGTCCTGCATCTGAGCAGTCTGCTGGTCCTTGAGCTTCTCCAAGTCGGCCTTTTGCGACTCGAGCTCGGACTTCTGTGTATCGAGTTCTTTCTGGATGGTCTGGATGTCCTCAATGGCGTCACGGTCGCTCTTGTTGATCTTCTCGACGTAATGCGCGTTGGCGACGAGCTCCTCAAATGAGCCCGAAGCCAGTAGCAGCGACAGGATGTTGGTGCCGCCCGACTTGTAGCTGGCGGCAACGCGATCGGAAAGGTCGCCGCGCTTCTTTTTGAGCTCGGTCTTCTTGGTGTCGATCTGAGCCTGCGTCTCGTCAATCTGGCCCTGCACGCCTTCGATATCGCTGAGGGTCTGGGCATTCTTGTTGGCGAGCGTCGCGTACTCATTGGCGATGCTGTCGAGCTGGGCCTGGACCTCGTCGAGCTGGGCCTGGGCGGCATTTAGTTTGTCGGTGGTTTCTTGGCTGGCCTCAACCGCATGGGCGCGGGCGGGCAGGCCAAAAAGAACAGCCGCGGAAGCGGCGCCGAAAAGAGCCTTAAGGGCAGTGCGGCGCGAAAGCTCCTGCGAAAAAATGGAATCGTTGTTCGGTGACATATGTACTCCGTTACATGCTTATTTATATGTCGCTCAACTCAAACATATTAACGCACATCGCGCCTGTCCCAACTATTTCCACGAACGGCTGGAAAAGCATGGTCAGCGGCTCGCAAATACGCCCCACACCAAAGGTAAGGATTATGCAAATAACACCCTATGAGTACGTTAACATCAATCCTCTGGTTTTCCTGCCCCGCGTGTTTTGGGCGCCCCCAGCTGCGCTATACTCCCCTCAAGAAGTGTTCCTGATTCGATAGGAGACTACATGTCCAAAGCACTCGACCCCAAAGACACCTGCGTCCTCGTTACCGGCGGCGCCGGCTTTATTGGCTCGCATACCGTCGTTCAGCTGCTCGAGGGTGGCTACCAGGTTGTCGTCGTCGATGACCTCTCCAACTCCAGCGCCGTTGCCATCGACCGCGTCAAGACCATCGTGGGCGACGAGGCCGCCAAGAACCTCACCTTCTACGAGGCCAACGTGCTCGACCGCGATGCGATGAACAAGATCTTCGATACCCACCAGATCGACCGTGTCATCCACTTCGCCGGCTTTAAGGCCGTTGGCGAGTCGGTGAGCAAGCCCGTCGAGTACTACCACAACAATATCGAGAACACCCTGGTGCTCATCGATGTCATGCGCAACCACGGTTGTAAGTCCATCATCTTCTCGAGCTCTTCGACCGTCTACGGCGATCCGGACAATCCGCCCGTCACCGAAGAGGACCCCAAGAAGCCCGCGACCAACCCCTATGGTTGGACCAAGTGGATGATTGAGCAGATCCTCATGGACGTCCACACCGCCGACCCCGAGTGGGACGTCGTGCTGCTCCGTTACTTCAACCCCATCGGCGCTCATCCGTCGGGCCTGATCGGCGAGGACCCCAAGGGCATCCCCAACAACCTGGTGCCCTACGTCGCCCAGGTCGCTGTCGGTAAGCTCGAGGCCGTTCAGGTCTTTGGCAACGATTACCCCACCCCCGACGGCACCGGTGTTCGCGACTACATCCACGTGTGCGACCTGGCATCTGGTCACGTGGCCGCCCTCAACTGGATGAACGGCAAGACCGGCGTCGAGATCTTTAACCTGGGCACCGGCACCGGCACCTCGGTACTCGAGGTCGTCGCTGCCTTCTCCAAGGCCTGCGGCAAGGAGCTGCCCTATGTGATCCGCGAGCGCCGTGCCGGCGACATCGCCGCCAACTGGTGCGATGCCTCCAAGGCCGAGCGCATGATGGGTTGGAAGGCCCAATACGATATCGCGGATATGTGCCGTGACAGCTGGAATTGGCAGAGCCACAACCCCAACGGCTTCGCCGACGCCGAGTAGCAAAAACCTACATACCGTTCTTGCCCCGATCTCACGTTGTGAGGTCGGGGCTTTTTTCATGGCATGTAGCCATTCGCCGAAAATCGACCAACTTTTTTATCTTGCCTGTACATGTTTAAACAACATGTTTTACAATAGGCGTATCGAATCAGAACATCGGAGGCGGACTGCACACCCATCGGCAGGCCGACCCCACAACAAGAAGGTTGGTGAGCGCATTCATGGAGCGTGCAAGCGGCGTCCTCATGCCCGTCTCATCTCTGCCCGGACCATACGGAATCGGCGGCTTTGGCTGGAATGCCTACGACTTCGTCGATTTTCTCGCCTCGTGCAAACAACATTACTGGCAGATTCTGCCCCTTACGACGACCAGCTATGGCGATTCGCCCTATCAGTCGTTCTCGGCCCGCGCAGGCAACCCCAACTTTATCGACTTTGCCGAGCTTATCGAGGCAGGGTATCTGGAGCAGCGCGATATCGATGGCGTGTATCTGGGATCCGACCCCAGCAATGTCGACTACGGTGCCATCTTTGGTGGCCGCCGTCAGATTCTCGACCGCGCCGCCGAGCGCTTTGCTGCCGACAAGCCGGCCGATTTCGATGACTTTATCCAGGCCAACGAGGACTGGCTCATCCCCTACTGTGAGTTCATGACCGTCAAAGAGGAGTGCGGTCTCAAGGCGTTTTGGGAGTGGCCCGCGGAGCTCCGCACCCGCGGCGAGGCTTCCGCCAAGGTCTGCGCCGACCATCCGGCGCGTATGCTCTACCACCAGATGACGCAGTACTTCTTCGATCGCCAGTGGAGCCGCCTCAAGGCCTATGCCAACGAGCGCGACATTCTCATCATCGGCGACCTGCCCATCTATGTCTCGCGTGACTCCGTCGAGATGTGGGCGACGCCTGAGCTCTTTAAGATCGACACCGCCGGCAATCCCGTGAGCGTCGCCGGCACGCCGCCCGACCAGTTCTCGGCCACCGGCCAGTACTGGGGCAACCCCATCTACGACTGGGACGCCATGGAGTCCGACGGCTTCTCCTGGTGGGAGGGCCGCATTCGCGCCGCCCTCGACATGTACGACGTCATCCGCCTGGATCACTTCCGCGGCTTCGAGGCCTATTGGGAGGTGCCGTTCTCCTCGCCCGATTCGTCCTACGGTTCGTGGACGCAGGGTCCCGGCCTCAAGTTCTTCAAGACGCTCGAGGAAAAGCTCGGCACGCTGCCCATCATCGCCGAGGACCTGGGCTTCCTCACCCCCGGCGTCATCGACATGCGCGACAACTCGGGCTTCCCCGGCATGAAGATCCTGCAGTTTGCCTTTGAGGGCACCAACTCGTACTACCTGCCGCACAACTACATTGCCAACACCGTCGCCTACGTGGGCACCCACGACAACGAGACGGCACGCGGTTGGTTTGAGGGAACGGCCACCCCTCGTCAGCGCGAGCAGGCAGCCCTGTACACCCATCAGCAGGCCGGCGAACCCATGGCAGATGCACTCAATCGCACCATCGCCGCCAGCGTGAGCGACACGTGCATCTACACCATGCAGGACCTGCTCAACTTGGGCAACGAGGCGCGCATCAACACCCCTGCCACGCTGGGCGGCAACTGGACCTGGCGCATGCTCGACGGCGCCATCACCCGCGAGCTCGAGCACAAACTCACCGACTGGACCGAGACCTACTTCCGCATCCCGTCGGAAGCCAAAATCGAGCTTCCTCAATAGGAGCTACCGCGCCCGACCCCTCCCCACCGTGCGGACGCGCTTGCTTTTCCCGCGCGAGGCCACCCCAATCCCCTCGCGCGGGCTTCTTATGAATTGCAGACATGAAACAACCCATCACAGGAGAAAACATGCCCCAAATTAACCTCATGGAACTCGCCGAGCAGTCTTTTGGCACCTCGCTCGAGCAGCTCGACGACCGTCGCATTTACAAGCTGCTGGTCAAACTCGTGCAGGAGCGCTCCGCCACCTGCCCGCTCAACAACGGCAAGAAAAAGCTCTATTACATTTCCGCCGAATTTTTGATCGGCAAGCTGCTCATCAACAACATGATCGACCTCGGCATCTACGACGAGGTTAAGGACCAGCTCACCGCCGCAGGCCACGACCTCAACAAGATCGAGGAATTCGAGGTCGAGCCGTCGCTCGGCAACGGCGGCCTGGGCCGCCTGGCCGCGTGCTTCCTGGATTCCATCGCCACGCTGGGCTTGACCGGCGATGGCGTGGGCCTCAACTATCACTACGGTCTGTTCCGTCAGCGCTTTGTCGACAACCAGCAGAAGGCCGTCCCCGACGAGTGGCTCGGTGAGCAGGACATCCTAGTCGACGATGACCGCTCCTACACCGTCGAGTTCGGCGATTTTGCCGTTACCTCCAAGCTCGTCAACATCGATGTGCCCGGTTACGACCAGCCCACCAAGAACCGCCTGCGCCTGTTCGACCTGGCGAGCGTCGACGACGGCCTGGTCCCCGGCAGCTCCATCGACTTCGACAAGACCGAGATCGCCAAGAACCTCACCTTGTTCCTCTACCCCGACGATTCCGACGAGCAGGGCCGCCTACTTCGCATCTATCAGGAGTACTTCATGGTGAGCAACGCCGCCCAGCTCCTGATCGACGAGGCCGTCGAGCGCGGCAGCAACCTGCACGATCTGGCCGACTACGCCGTGGTCCAAATTAACGACACGCACCCCACCATGGTCATCCCCGAGCTCATCCGCCTGCTCACCACCGAGCACGACATCGAGTTTGACGAGGCCGTGACCATCGTGCGCTCCATGGTCGCCTACACCAACCACACGATCCTTGCCGAGGCGCTCGAGAAGTGGCCGCTCGCCAGCCTGCAGAAGGTCTCCCCCGCCATCGCCGACATTATCGTCAAGCTCGATGAGATCGCGAAAGCCGAGCACGATGACCCGCGCGTCGCCATCATCGACGAGCACGACACCGTCCACATGGCCCACATGGACATCCACTTTGGCTTCTCCATCAACGGCGTAGCCGCCCTCCACACCAAGATCCTGGAGGACACCGAGCTTCATCCGTTCTACGAGATCTATCCCGAGAAGTTCTCCAACAAGACCAACGGCATCACCTTCCGCCGCTGGATCCATGGGGCCAACCCCGCGCTCGCCAGCCTGCTCGACGATGTGATCGGCACCGACTGGCGCAGCACCGGCGATCTGAGCAAACTCGCCAAGTTCGCCGACGACAAGGACGTTCTTGAGCGCCTGGCCGCCACCAAGGTCGAGGCTAAGGCCATCATGCGCCAGTTCATGGCGCTCGAGCAGGGCGTGACCATTCCCTCCAACGCTATCATCGATGTTCAGGTTAAGCGCATCCACGAGTACAAGCGCCAGCAGATGCTCGCGCTCTACATCATCTGGAAGTACCTCGATATCAAGAACGGCAACAGACCTAAGCACCCCGTCACCATCATCTTTGGCGGCAAGGCGGCGCCTGCCTACACTATCGCGCAGGACATCATCCATCTGATCCTGACGCTGTCGCAGTGGATTGCAAACGACCCCGACGCGGCTCCCTACCTGCAGGTTGTCATGATCGAGAACTACAACGTCACCGCCGCCGAGAGCGTGATCCCCGCCGCTGACATCTCCGAGCAGATCAGCCTGGCCTCCAAGGAGGCGAGCGGCACCTCCAACATGAAGTTCATGCTCAACGGCGCCCTAACCCTGTGCACGCTCGACGGTGCCAACGTGGAGATTGCCGAGCTCGTGGGCGACGAGAACATCTATACCTTTGGTGCCTCGTCCAAACAGGTCGAGCAGCTCTACGCCGACGGCACCTACAACGCCGGTGCGCTCTACCGCAAGCCCGGCATTAAACTGCTGGTGGACTTCATCACCAACCCGGCCTTTATGGCAACCGGCAACGCCGAGCGCCTGCAGCGCCTGCACGACGACATTAAGGGCAAGGACTGGTTTATGGCCCTGCTCGACATTGAGGAGTACATCCAGACCAAGGAGCGCGTGCTGGCCGACTACGAGGACCAGGACGCCTGGATGCGCAAGGCGCTCATCAATATCGCCAACGCCGGCACCTTCTCGTCCGACCGTACGATCTCCCAGTACAACGACGAGATCTGGCACCTGAGCTAATTCGGTTTCATCGCCCATCCTCTTGAAAACGGAGCCACGGCAACGCGGCTCCGTTTTTTGTGCCCGCACGTTACCCTGTGATCCGACTCGGCCAAACAATCTCGATCCATAACAACTACTCAACCAAAACGGTCCCAGCTGTTACAGATTGAGACATACCGGCCCCTCCCCTTGGGTTTATCTCAATCTGTAACATCTAGCAGGTGAAATTCGCCTTTGGTGTTACAGATTTAGATGAAATGGTTAGCTCAGCGGAACCGCCTCGATCTGTAACATCTAACGTCCGAAATCGGCCCTATCCGTTACAGATCGAGACAAACGACCGGTCAGACAGTCCCAACACAAAGAAAGGCTCCCCTCTCGCCCAGTGGACGGGAGGGGAGCCTTATATGTGACCGCGGCAAAAGGATGGCAAAGCCGCAGTCGCCCAAAGGGAGGGCCTGGATGCACCGGGCCTAGATAAGGTTCTTGCCAGACACCTTATCGAAGAGATGAGTCGCGTTCTTCTCGAACTTGAACCAGATGGGGTCGCCAGCCTTGAGCGCGCCCTTGGCCTCGAGGTCGACGACGGGGATAATCAGGACAAACTGGCCGTCGGGAGCAGTCACGTGGACATGCTCGGTCGAGCCCATGAGCTCGGTCACCTCGACGGTGCCCTGGAGCGCACCCTCCTCGTCCTTGTCGGCAAGCAGGATCTGCTCGGGACGCACGCCGGCCGTGATCTCCTTCACGTCGCCGCCGTCCCAGTTGAGAGCAAGCTGAGCGCAGGTCTCGGGGGCGAGCGCCACGTTCATATCCTCGGTCTTGACCGTAAAGCCGTTGCCCGAGCGCACCAGCTGGGCATCGAAGAAGTTCATCTGCGGCACGCCGATAAAGCCGGCGACGAAGATGTTCGCGGGATGGTTGAAGACCTCCTGCGGGGTGGCGATCTGCTGGACGACGCCGTCCTTCATGACCACGATGCGGTCGCCGAGGGTCATAGCCTCGGTCTGGTCGTGGGTAACGTAGATGAAGGTGCCCTTGATCTCGTGACGCAGCTTAATGAGCTCGGCGCGCATCTGGTTACGAAGCTTGGCATCCAGGTTGGACAGCGGCTCGTCCATCAGGAAGACCTTAGGATCACGCACGATGGCGCGGCCGATGGCGACGCGCTGGCGCTGGCCGCCAGAGAGCGCCTTGGGCTTACGGTCGAGGTACTCGGTAATACCCAGGATCTCAGCAGCGGAGCGAACCTTACGGTCGATCTCGTCCTTGGGGACCTTCTTGAGCTCAAGCGTAAACGCCATGTTCTCGTACACCGTCATATTGGGGTACAGAGCGTAGCTCTGGAACACCATGGCGATGTCGCGGTCCTTGGGCGCCACGTCGTTGACGCGCTTGCCGTCGATGAGCACGTCGCCGGAGGTGATGTCCTCTAGGCCGGCGACCATGCGCATCGTCGTGGACTTACCGCAGCCAGAGGGGCCAACGAGGACGATGAACTCCTGGTCGTGAACGGTGAGGTTGAAGTCCTCTACAGCGAGCACACCGTCCTCGGTAACCTTGAGGTTGTGCTTCTTCTCCTCGGTCTTCTTCTTTTTGCCAAAGAAGCCCTTCTTTTTTGACTCGTTGTTGGGATACACCTTCTGAACATGTTTGAGAACGATCTCGGCCATGTCTCTACCTTTCGATACGCGGCGCCGCGCTGAGGGGCGCCGCCAAAACTTGCAAAACAGTTACGGCATCAGCCCTTGACGGCACCTGCCACCACACCGTCGATGATGTACTTCTGGCAGAAGATGTACATGATGACGATGGGGACAACGACCATCATGATGCAGGCCATCATGGGGCCGAGCTCGACGTGGCCATAGCCGCCGCGGAAGTACTGGATCAAAATAGGAATGGTCTTGTACTTGGTGGAGTCGAGCGTAAGGTAGGGCAGCAGGTAGTCGTTCCAGACCCACATGGTCTCGAGGATGCCGACCGAAAGATAGGTGGGCTTCATGATGGGGAGAACGATCTTAAAGAACACCTGGACCGGGTTGCAGCCGTCAATCATGGCCGCTTCCTCAATCTCGAGCGGGATGTTCTTGACGAAGCCGGCGAACATAAAGACCGCGAGGCCCGCGCCAAAACCGAGGTAGATGAAGCAGATGTTAAACGGCGTGTTAAAGCCGATGCGGTCCGCGAGGTTGGACAGCGTGAACATGAGCATCTGGAACGGTACGACCATCGAGAAGACGAACAGGTAATAGAAGAAGTTCGAGATCTTGCTGTTGACGCGCACCACGTACCAAGCGCACATGGAGCAGCACACCAGAATCAGCACGACCGACGTGACCGTGATGATGAGCGAGTACATAAACGCCGAGGCAAAGCCCTGCTCGTTCAGAGCGTGCACGTAGTTTGCGAGGCCGTTGAACGTCTCGGGCGTGAGCAGATCGAACGCCGTGGTGGTGCTGATTGCGGTCGCTTTCTTAAAGGAATTGAGCGCAATCATGAACACGGGGTAGATCCATGCGAGCGACAGAATCGTAAAGAAGATCGAGAGCGCGCGGTTGATAGCCTTATCGCGTTTCATTACTGCTGCACCTCCTTGGACCTCGTGGCCTTAAGCTGGATCATAGAAATAGCGACAACCAGGATGCAGAAGATAACTGCCTTGGCCTGACCGATGCCCTGCCATGCGATGCCAGCACGCGAATAGAACGTGTTGTAGATGTTCAGGGCGAGCATCTCGGTGGAGTGCGCCGGGGCGCCACCGGTAAGGGCGAGGTTCTGGTCGAACAGCTTAAAGCCGTTGGTGATGGACAGGAACAGGCAGATGGTGATGGTCGGCATCAGGTTGGGGATCTTAACCTTCCAAAACGTCTGCCATGCCGTAGCGCCATCGACCTTGGCGGCCTCGATGTAGTCAGACGGGATGGACTGCAGACCGGCGATGTAGATGATCATCATGTAGCCGACCTGCTGCCACAGGGTCAGGATGATAAGGCCCCAGAAGCCAGCGGCGGAGTTGAGGGCGATAAGCTGGGCGCCCACGTTGGAGAGCAGGCAGTTGATCAGAATCTGCCAAATGTAGCCCAGCACGATGCCGCCGATCAGGTTAGGCATAAAGAAGATCGTACGGAAGATGTTGGTGCCCTTGAGCGCCTTGCGGGTGAGCGCCTGCGCGATGGCCAGCGCGATCACGTTGATAAGCACCGTCGACAGGAAGGCAAACGCCACGGTAAAGAAGAACGACGTGGAGAACTGCGGGTCGGTCAGTGCGCGCACGTAGTTCTCGATACCGACAAAGTGCGCGTTATTGATGGTAATAAACTGGCAGAACGAGAGATAGAAACCCTGGATAAAGGGAATCACGAACCCGATCATAAACGCCAGGCACGTGGGCAGCATAAAGAGCGGCCACCAGCGTTTGAGTGCTTTGCCCATAGAAGGGTCCTTTCAATATGCAGGGGGCGGGCAAACCTACGTCTGCCCGCCCCCTGTCGCTAATCAGATAGCTTGGGCAGCAACTGCTTACTCGGAAGCAGCCTTCTCGGTCTTCCAGCCATCGACGAAGGCGTTCTTGACGCCGTCCCACTTGGTGTTGTCGGCAGCATAAGCGATGAGAGCCTGCTTGAGGTTCTTCTTCCACTCCTCAGAGGGGATGTAAACGAAGTCCCAAGCAACGGTCTTCTTGCCGTCCTTGGCCATAGCAACGGCCTGCTGCGAGAAGACGTTGGTGGTCTCCTTAGCGCTCTTGAACGGGGCGGTCAGACCCATCTTGTCAGCGATGATGCTGGTGGCGGTGTCAGAAGTGACGCACCAATACATGAAGTCCTCGGTGGCCTTCTGGGCATCCTCGGAAGCCTGGGAGCTGACGCACCAGTAGTTCTCGCCGCCGGAGCACAGGCCCTGGTTCTCCTCGCCGTCGACGCCGATGTAGATCGGCAGCATGCCGAGCTGGTCATCGGTCATACCGGCCTTGGTGAGGTCGGCATAGGCCCAAGAGCCGTTCTGATAGAAGACGGCCTTACCGGTTGCGAACTCGTTGGTGGCGTCGTCGCCGGTCTTAGAGGCGAGCTGCGAAGGATCGCAGGTGGAGTCGGTGATGTACAGGTCGAAGATCTGCTTAAAGTTGTCGAGATACTCGCCCTTGATCTCGTCGTCCTCCTGGTTGTGCTCCTTCTCGAACTCGTAGTAGAGCGGGAGGTTGGCGAGGTGGGTGGTGTAGCGCCAGCTGGAGGAGTCATCCATACCGGCGGAAGTGAAGGCACCGTCAACGCCCAGCTCGTCCTTGCGGGCCTGGATGTCATCGGCGCAAGCCTTCAGCTTGTCGAAGGAGTTGATGTCCTCGGCCTTGTAGCCGGCCTTCTCGAGGAGCTCCTTGTTGTAAATGATGCCGTAGCTCTCCTGAACCCAGTCGATACCCAGATCCTTGCCGTCGGACTGCAGCGCCAGGGAGTCGTCGATGAGCTCGCCGCGGAGCTTGGTGTCGGAAAGATCGGCGCAGTAGTCCTTCCAGTTCTTAAGGCCGGTGGGGCCGTTGACCTGGAACAGCGTCGGAGCGGAGCTCTTGGACATCTCGGACTTGAGCTTCTCCTCGTAGGTGTTGGAGGCGGCGGTCACGATCTTGACCTCGACGCCCTTCTCCTTCTTGTACGCCTTGGCGATCTCCTTCCACTCCTTGTCGACCTCGGGCTTGAACTGGAGGAAGTAAACCTCGGCAGCGTCACCAGAAGCAGAGGAGCCAGAGCCGGCAGAACCACCGCAGCCCACGAGGCCCAGACCAAGAACCGCAGCCGCGGAACCAGCAAAGCCCAGGAACTGCCTTCTGCTCATTTCGTTCTTCATTACAATCCACCCTTTCACACCGTGGCGGCACCCTTTGCCGCCGCCTTCGGAGATTGGCTCGGGGACTTTGCCCCTTTTGCTGACTTGTACAATACGCTATTTGGCTAGTTGTTTGAACAAGTATTACTAGAGCGGTAGAAAAACTTCGGTGAACGGTAATTTCGACTTGATACTTGACAAGTTTTGTATAAACAATTATTTGTTATCAAATGCAGAGAAAACGCCCGATCAAGCCGATGCATCGTCGGTTTGACCGGGCGTTTTCGCTTTGAGGGCATGAGTCTCGTCAGGCTGCGAGCTAGCCGGCTATCGCTTGGAATTGACGCGGTAATGGAAGATCTCGGGGTGTGTGCGGGCATGCGTGACCTCGAACAAGATGCCGTCCGAGGTGTACGACTGGCTCTCCATAACGGCGACGCAGTTGTACTTGCCAAGGTCCAGATAGCTGCAGTCCTCATCGTTGGCGAGCTCGACACTCACCGTACGGCGGCTCGCCATCACTTTGATGCCGCGCTTGTGCTCCAGATAGCCGTAGATAGAATCCGCCGCGATCTCGGGGGTCAGGCCCTTGGCGATCGACGCCAAAAAGTAGCCGTGGTCCACTTGGCGCGCGCTGCCGTTGAGGCTTCGGACACGCACGACGCGAATCAGCTCCTCGCCCACCTTAAAGCCCAGGCGACGAGAGAGTTGCTCAGTGCAAATCAAATGTTCAAAAGACTTGACCTCGGTCGATGCGACGGCATTGTTGCGTTTTGCGAACTCGCCAAACGACTCAACCTCTTCGAGTGCGCCCAGCATATCGGTTTCGCCCTTAAGCCAAATAACGCGCACGCCCTTGCCGTGTATAGGCTGCACAAACATCTGGTCGGCCAGCATGCTCAAGGCGCGTCGAACGGTATTGCGCGTGCAGCCAAACTCCGCGGTCAGCTCGGCTTCGGTTGGCAGCATCTCCTGAAACGCATAGGTCCCGTTGATGATGCGCGAACGGATCTCGCGGTAGATTCCTTCGTAAATCGCTTTTGGCATGATTTCACCTCTAATGAATATGTATGGCTAGGCACGATAGCATTTCTTAAAGTTGTTTAAACCGATTATCGGTAAAGCACGGATTATTTACCGTCGACGGTTCCCCCGAAACCCAAATCGGACCGAATCAAAACCGTCAATGCGGCAAGCAGCCAGTCCTCTACAATGAGTTCATTGTTTAAACGTTCTTGCTCGCACAGCATGTTGCATCCGAAAGGCATATTATGCTGCAGAAAATCCAACGTTTTGGCGGAGCCATGTTCGCGCCCGCCATGCTGTTTTCTATATCAGGCCTCATGGTCGGCATCTCCGCCCTCGCAACGACCGTGGATATCGTCGGCGACCTCGCCGTATACGGAACCCCCTGGTACGTTTTCTGGACTATCATTCAGCGCGGCTCGTGGACGGTCTTTAAGCGCCTTCCACTCCTTTTTGCCGTAGCGCTGCCCATCGGCCTTGCCCAAAAGCAACCGGCACGCTGCTGCCTCGAGGCGCTCGTAGCCTATTTTGCCTACTGTTTCTTTTTGAGCGAGATCATTAAGCTGAGCGGCGACAACCTTGGACTTAAGTACCCGTCGTCTTTAACCCCCGCCAGCGGCATCACCGTCATCGACGGCATCAAGACGCTCGACACCGGCATTATCGGCCCGCTGGCGGTGTCGGCAACCGTCGTTGCCATCCATGACCGCTTCTACGATGCCAAGGTTCCCGATTGGCTCGGCACGTTCTCGGGTTCCTCGCTCGTCTACCTCATCAGCTTTTTTGCCGTGTTTGCCCTTGCCGCCATCTCGGCCGCCATCGTGCCCTTCGCATACGCTGTGACCGAAACGCTGCGCCACGCACTTGCGGGCGTCGGCCCCTTCGGCGTGGGCATCTTTGTGTTTTTGGAGCGAGCGCTCGAGCCCATGGGGCTGCACCATCTGCTCTATATGCCCATCTATTACGACAATCTGGTCATTCACGACGGTATTTACGCCACGTGGACCAACCTGCTCCCCATTCTCTCCCATAGCACGCGCCCTTTAAATGAACTTGCGCCCTGGGCAGGTTTTACCGCCACCGGCTGGGGCAAGCTCTTTGGCCTTCCCGCCATCGCGGCAGCATTCTATTTCACCGCCAAACCCGAACGCCGCGCCGGCCTTAAGGTCATCCTTTTGCCCGCCATCGTCGCCTCGGTGGTCTGCGGCGTCACCGAGCCGCTCGAGTTTCTCTTTATGTTCACCTATCCCGGACTCTTTTTGCTCTACGCCGTCCTGTCCTCCTGCCTTGCCATGACCATGAACTTCTTTGGCATCGTCGGCATCTTCTCGGGCGGTCTCATGGAAATGACGGCCTTCAACTTCATCCCACTCATGCGAATGCATGCCGGCTCCTACCTTTTGGCGCTCGGTATCGGTCTTGCCTTTAGCCTCATCTTTTTTGTTAGTTTTCGAGCACTCATCTTGGTCTATGACCTTAAGACGCCGGGCCGCGAGGATCATGTCTCCAATCGCGCGGCAATCGATCGTTTAACGGGAAGCGGCTTTGCCAAAGAGCAATCTCCCAATGGCGAGGTCAGTATTCAATCCGATCAAGATCACGTCCTCGCTGAGCGGGTAATTCAGCTTTTAGGTGGCGTTGGCAATATCGTGGGCGCAACCAACTGCGCCACGCGCCTGCGCGTCGAGGTCGCAGACCCTTCCATCGTTGCAGATAATGCGTCGTTTGTCGCGGTGGGCGCCAAGGGCCTCATCATTACGGGCAAGACCGCCCAGGTGATTATCGGCATCTCCGTTCCCCGCGTTAAAGAGCATTTTGACCAGATCATGGGCCTCGAGCCGGGATTTGTGCCCACCACCTCGGCCTCCCCTGCCGCCAGCGCAGCCCATAAGCGCGGCGATATCTGCTTCTTCGATATCGACGGAACACTCGCCTGGCAAGACCCTCGAGTGGCACAAGAGCTTCCCGAGAGCGAGCGAGACCTCTCCCCCTATCCCAATGAAGCGGTCTCGCAAACCATCCGTGATTTTGTCGCCAAGGGCAATATGGCGTTTATCTGCACAGGGCGCACGCTGAGCTGCATCCATCCAAAGCTGCTCGAGCTGCCCTGGACCGGCATCGTCTGCCTCGCGGGTGGCTATGTCGAACTTGAGGGACACGTGATTCGCGATTTGGCGATGACGCCCGGCATGCTGCAGCGCCTTGCTCCCATTCTTGAGCAATCGGACGAAGTGATTCGTTTTGAGGGACTCAATGGCGTCGTTCGCATGAGTGCCGATGCGCCCGACGCCCCGGGATACGCCCGCACCGTGGGCGATGCAATTACGCAGCTGCAACATTACAGCGCCTACAAGATCTTAATGTCCACGTCGCTTGCCAACCGCATCGCTCAGGATCAAGCGTTTGAGCCGCTGCTCTGCTTTAACGAGCTCGAGCTCGAAGTGACCGAGATTTCGCCTCGCGAATGCACCAAGCGCGAGGGTATCCAGTCCGTACTCGACGCCCTCGATCCCCACCACGGAACCGTATACGGCATCGGCGACGCCAGCAATGACGTCTCGCTGATGAACGCCGTCGACGTCGGCATCGCCATGGGCAACGCACCGGACTTCCTCAAGGAAAAGGCCGACTATGTCACCGACAGCATCGACCACGACGGCGTCGTCACCGCGCTCGAACACTTTGGGCTTATCTAGCCAAGCCCCTTGCCGCGTTTGCGGCCGCATGGACCAATCGTCTTCAACCGCCGCGCTCGACGCCCTAATGTGGCAATATGTTGTCTGCATAATGCAACGATGCAACCTATCAAAGAATGCGAGAACCCGTGTCCAGTCCGTTTACCAGCTTTTTAGCCCAGCACTTTGACCAGATTAACGACTGTCTGGCCACGTTCTTTGACGGACAGGCGACTTCCGCCGATATCGAGCGCTACCTGTATACCCCGCTCTCGGCTTTTACGGCAAACGCTGGCAAGCGCCACCGCCCGCTCATCTGCATGCTCGCCGCCACTGCGGTAGGCGGCAGCTTTGAGAGCGCCCGCAGCGCAGCGGCGGCCATCGAGCACTTTCAGTCGGGCGCACTCATCCACGACGACATCGCCGACAACGGGCAGATTCGTCGCGGCAAGCCCTGCATGCACCTTACCGAGGGCACCGGTCTTGCCATCAACTGCGGTGACCTGGCGCTCACCATGGTCACCAAGACGGTTCTCGACGACCCCACACTCAACGCAGACGTGAAGCTTCACGTGCTCCACGAGCTTACCGAGATGATCGTCCGTACCATCGAGGGCCAAGCGCTCGACCTGGGCTGGGTCCGCGACGAGCGCTTTGACATTTCGGTCGACGATTATCTGGACATGGCGACGCACAAGACCGCGTACTACAGCGGAGCGACGCCGCTTGCCGCCGGAGCCATTATCGGCGGCGGCAGCGAAGAGCAGATTGAGGCACTGCGCGCCTTTGGGCTGCACACGGGCCTTGCCTTCCAGATTCAAGACGACCTGCTCAACTTGATCGGCACCAAGGAGGCCGCCAACAAGGACTTCCGCACCGATATCACCGAGGGCAAGCGCACCCTCGTTGCCGTGCATGCCCTGTCAGACGAGCGCTATCACGACGAGATCGAGGCAATCCTTTCCTCGGGCACCGAGGACCCCGCGCAGCTCGCGCGTGCCGTGGAGATCTTCCAGCAGACCGGCTCCATAGAATATGCTCACGCCTACGCGCTGGACCTGACCGCAAAAGCCAAGGCTGCCATCGAGGACGTTGAACTTGACCCGCACGCACGCGAGCTGTTCCTCTCCATGGCAGATTTCTTTGTGGAGCGTCTCAACTAGCGGGGGTCACAAAACCTGTGGGCAGCGCGTTTGGGTACAAGTTGCTACACTGTTGAGTGTATGTTTATGCATTGTCTCGCGTTGTCTATCCGACACGCGCTCAAAATAGTACGAATCGTACGCCGAAAGGGGTTCGTTCATGGAACCTATTACCACGGGCATGCGGGGAGCAGCCGTCGAGGATGTTCAGTCCCGCCTTCTGCAGCTCGGTTACACCATCGATGCCGACGAGGTCGCCGACAAGCGCTTTGGCACCACCACCGAGCAGGCTGTTGGCACGTTTAGGCTCGATAGCGGCCTTGCGGCCGGTTATGCTGTCGATATCCCCTGCTGGAGCGCCCTTGTAGACGCTTCATACAAGTTGGGCGACCGCACGCTCTACCTTCGCATGCCCAATTTTCACGGCGCCGACGTCAAGGCCCTGCAGCGCGCTCTCAACGTTTTGGGCTTTGCCTGTGGCGAAGACGACGGCTACTTTGGTCCGCATACCGAGGCCGCCCTGCAGCAGTTCCAGGAAAATGTCGGCCTGTTTGCCGACGGCATGGCCTTCCAGGACACCTACGCCTACATCAACCGCCTGCACCATGTGTGGGAGGGCAAGCCCTCGGTCACCGAGGCCGAATCGCGCATCGGTTTTGCTCGCGCCGCCAACGTGCTCGAGCGCTTCCAGATTGCCGTCATCGGCGAGGACCCCATTGCGCGCAGCGTAGCATCGCGCATGTGGAACATCGCCACGGCGACGACCGACAGCAGCGGCATGATGCTTTGCGATTCCGAGGTTCCGACCGACGTTGACCTGGTGCTCGAGATCGCAAGCGACGAGTTGCCTGCAGACGCCGCCCCGCGCGCCACGATCGCCCTCGCCGAGTGCCACAACCTGGCCCAACGCATCCGTACCGCCAATGTTGCCGCACAGCAAAAGCCGGCACGAATTCGCATCGAGCTCACCGGCATGACGCGTTACAACGGCACCTTTACCGCAAGCGACGCGCAGACCCTCGCCGTCCGCCTTCTCGATGGCGTTTGCGATGCCCTCGCAGATTAGGTAAACTAGACGAGTTGCTTTTGAGCAACACCAGACATTGGGACGTAGTTCAACGGTAGAACTCCGGTTTTTGGTGCCGGCTGTTGGGGGTTCGAATCCCTCCGTCCCAGCCCCAAAGAACATAGCGCTCCAGGCTCTTATGAACCTGGAGCGCTTTTTCGTGGGCAAGCGGAGGGATTCGAACCCGCAAGGGTGCGGAGCTGAGGAAACGCGAAGCGTTTTCCAGCGCAGCACGCAAGGAGCGAAGCGACGCAGCGGGGCGCGGCCGCCGACCAGGCGGACGCGGAATCCCTCCGTCCCACACCAGCCAAGAGCCCCTCACGTCAAGCAAATCGAGCCAACGCCGCCAAGCGGAGGGATTCGAACCCGCAAGGGTGCGGAGCGATGCAGCGGGGCGCGGCCGCCGCAGGCAGACGCGGTGTCGGCACTTGGGGACGCTCCTAAGTGCCGGCATTATAGGAACGTCCCCAAGTGCCGGCTCGGGACTATTTTCGAGGACCCTCCGAAGGACTGTGGCCAAAAACGGCAAATATGAGTACTGTCACCGTTGTAGCTACATTATTTTCGTTAATAAAAGAAGATCTTAATGAGATTTATTCGCATCAAGGTCTTCCTTTAATGAACACTTGAGGAGATACGGCAGCTTATCTGCTCGATCGACACGTCAAATCACCTTAAATGTGGTCAAAATTACTGCTACTAAAAGAGTATCAGTAC